>JBAZVY010000093.1:3977-9105 GCA_041660645.1 Elusimicrobiota bacterium
CCTTGCCCGCGACCGCCAGGGTCTTCATCTGGCTGATATTGCCCGGGTCAGCGCTTTGATTGCTGTACCGATAGACCGATTGGTTCGTAAAACGGATGGTGATGGAATCCTTGGCGAGCACATATCTCATGACCGTGGATTTCCCGCTTAGGTTCTTATACAGTTTGAACATTTGGGGTTTCTTTGGAGTTAGCATGATAAATATTATGCGACAAATCGAGAAAATAGCCAAGCTTTAAATTTCCTCGAAAAATAAAGCTTGCATTACTCCGGGGCTCGTAGTAGAATGAATATGTAGTTTTCGAACCTGTAACGAGTAATAGCAGGACCTTGACCCCCGCGAGGGGGTTTCGTGTTTATAGGCGCGCTAAGCCCGCTTCAGGCCTTAGGGATGGTCTTGAGCACCTCAAGCAGGTAATCCCAGGCCCGGCCCACCGAATCTATCTCGACATGCTCGTCGGGAGAATGCGGGAAATGCAGATTGGCTCCGATGGATATGGCGTCCATGCCGGGATAGGAGCCCAGGAGTATGCCGCACTCCAGCCCGCCGTGCGTGGCGCTGATCTTGGGGTCGCCGCCGTAAACCCGGCGGTAGACCGCGGCCAGATGCTTGACCATCGGGGACTTCGGGTTCGGCTTCCAGCCCGAGTAGCCGTTGCCGCTGGACACCTCCAAGCCGGCCAGCTCGAAATGGGCCTTGAGCTGGCTGCCCAGCTCGTACTTGCGCGAATCCTGCGCGCTGCGCTGCAGCGAGAGTATGCTCATCGCCCCGCCGCCGATGCGCACCGCGGCCAGGTTGCTGGAGGTCTCGGTCAGGCCCGGCATATCCGCGCACATGTAGGACACGCCGTTGGGCGCGGAGAATATGGCCGCCAAGAGCCGCTTGCCGTCTCCGGCCCGCACCGCCTTAGCCGGAGGCGCCGGCAGGGGCGATACCTCCACGCTGATGTCGGGATCGGCCGAGGAGAACTCGGCCTTAAAGGTAGCGGCCATATCGCCGACATGCTTCTTAAAACGGTCCGCATCCTTGGCCGGAACGGCCACGACCGCGCGGGTATCCCGGGGGATGACGTTGCGCAGGTCTCCGCCCTCGAACGAGGCTAGGCGCAGGTCCATATTGCCCGCCGCCTCCCAAAGCAGACGGGCCAGCAGGATATTGGAATTGCCCCGGCCCAGGTGGATGTCGATGCCGGAGTGTCCGCCGCGCAGGCCATGCACGCGCACCGCGAAGCCGGCAAAACCCGCGGGCAGGGCTTCCTCGGGCGCGACGGCCCGGACGCTGGTGTCCATGCCGCCCGCGCAGCCCACGCAGAGTTCATCCTCGTTCTCGCTGTCCACATTGATCATGATGGAAGAACGCAGCAAGCCGGGCTTCAAGCCCTTGGCTCCGGTCATGCCCGCCTCCTCGTCCACGGTGATCAGGGCCTCCAGCGGGCCATGCACGATGTCCTTGGCCTCGAACACGGCCATGATGGCGGCCACTCCGATGCCGTTGTCGGCGCCCAGCGTAGTGCCGCAGGCGCGCACCACCTTGCCGTCCACCTTGGGCCGGATGGGATCCTTAAGAAAATCATGCTGCACGTCCGCATTCTTCTGCGGGACCATGTCCATGTGGGCCTGCAGGCAGACCCAGGGCCGGTCCGCCATACCCGCGGTCGCGGGCTTGCGCAGGATCACGTTGCCGACCTCGTCCTGGATGGTCTCCACGCCTATAGAGCGTCCGAAATCCGCCAAGTATTTTCCGATCTTCTCCTCGTGCTTGGAGGGATGCGGGATCTCGCAAAGCTTCTCGAAATGACGCCAGAGCGCGGCGGGCTTGAGTTGACCAAGAACTGACATAGTTGAGTCCTCCTGGGACTGGGGATGTCGGGCGGATATCATGACGCCATACGTTATCATATCCCGGCCCGCGTAGTATAATGTCCGCATGGCTAAGCCCCCCGCCGACCGCCGCGCCGTGGAAGCGGCCGTAGCCGCCTTACAGGAAAAACTCGCGGACGGCGACCCCGAAGACGCGGAGCTGCGCCGGGACTGCGAGACCGGCCTCCAAGCCCTGCGCGCGGCCTACCGTGCGGACCGGACGCTGTTTCCCCCAGAAGCCATCGAGGCCTTGCGCGAGCTCAGCGAGCTGCTGCGCGAGACCGGCCCCAGCGCCTAGAGCCCGCCCGTCAGCTGGGCTATGACTTCGTTGCGCAGTTCGCGCACTCCGATATCATCCAGGGCGCTGACCCAAGCCAACTCCTCGGGCTTAAGGCCTAACGCCAAGGCCGCCTCGCGCCTCCGGGCCGGGCCCGCGGACTTCTTGACCTGATCGGCCTTGGTGGCCACGGCGCGCCAAGGCAGGCGGTAGGATCTCAGCCACTCCACCATGCTCAGGTCCAATTTGGTAGGCCCGATCTTGGCGTCGATGAGCGCGAAGATCATGCGCAGGGAAGGCCGGCTGGTCAGATAGCCTTCGATCATGGGTCCCCAGCCCGCGCGCTCGCGTTCCGGCCCCACCGCGAAGCCGTAGCCGGGTAGGTCCACGAGCCAGCGCTGGGGCCCGACCTGGAACACGTTGATGGCGCGGGTGCGGCCCGGAGTCTTGGACACGCGGGCCACGTCCCGGCGGCACACGGCGTTGAGCAAAGTGCTCTTGCCCGCGTTGGAGCGGCCGATGAAAGCGACTTCCGCGGCGCAGGGTGCCAGACGGCTGGGGTCGGTCTCGCTTAGCAGGTAGGAGCAGGTCTCCAGAGGCTTGGTCATCGACCCCGCTGGCCGAAGCGCTTGCCGCCGCCCGTACGTTTGCTGCCGCTGGCGCGTTTGCCCCCGCGGGGTCCGCCGCGGCTGAAGCCGCCAGGCTTGCCGCGCCACGGCTTCTTGGCGCCGCCGAAGCCCTTGCGGAAATCCTTATCCCCGCCGCGCTTGCCGCCTTGCGACCAAGCCCCCGCGCCCGGCCGCTTCTCTGCGGGCCCACCCGAGGATTGAGAACGCCGCCGGTCTTTAAGGCCGGAACGCCTTTCCACGAAATCAGGCTTGCCGGGCGCGTTGCGCGCAGGCTCGGCCTGCGGCCGGGGCGCCAGGGCTCGGGGCTCCTGGGGCCGGGCCTCGCTGACCGCGATGATGCGTCCGCTCAAGGAAAAGCCGTTGAGCTTGGCGAGCGCGGCCCGGGCCTCGCCTTCCGAGGCCATGTCCACGAAACCGAAACCCTTGGAACGGCCCCGGTCCCCGTCCATGATGAGCTTGACGCTGCTCACCCCGCCGCAGGTGGAGAACAATTCCGTCAGTTCATCCTCCGTAGTCTCATAGGACAGTCCGCCTACGAACAATCTTTTGACCATGGGGGTGTCTCCTTGCTGGGATCAGAGGGCAGCATAATTATGCTCCTTACGCCGCTGAACCGTCAAGCGCAGGTAAGCTATAATAGGCCATTGGCTAGGCACAAGATCCCCCGCTGGCAGTCCCTGCCGCTCTGGTTCATAGTGACCGGAGCCGCTCTGCTGGTCACGGCCCTGCCCCGGCGCCTGGAGCTGATCCTGGGCCGGGCCCTCGGCCGGGGCCTGCGGCTCTGCGCGCGCCGGCACCGCAGCGTGGCCGAGGAGAACCTGCGCCGCTGCCTGGACGGATTGGACGACGCGCAGCGGGACGGACTGCTGCGCCGCAACTTCGAGCACTTCGGCATCCTCTGCTTCGAGATCCTGCACATGTTCTCGCCCGTGCCCGGGCACTTCCGCAGCTACGCCCGGCGCATCGCGGTATTGACCGGCTTGGAGAATTGGGAAAAAGCCAATGCCAAGGGCAAAGGCGTGCTGTTCGTGGGCAATCACGTGGGCAATTGGGAGATCATCGCGGCCCAGGCCGGCATGCGCGGGGTAGACAGCACCATAGTGACCCGCAACCTGACTCCGGGCTGGCTGCACGCGGCCATCAACCGCGCCCGCAAGTCGGTCGGCGTCCAGGCCGCCCTGCCCCCCCGCATACTGCCCACGGTCTTAAAAGCCCTCAAGCGCGGCGGCTCGGTGGTGTTCGTCATGGACCAATACGCGCCCCCGGACTCCGGCGGCATCCCCGCGCGCTTCTTCGGATATAAGGTAGATACCCAGAGCGTGCTCGCGGTCCTGGCCCGCAAGACCGGAGCGGCCCTGGTGCCCGGCTCCTCCCGCCGCGACGAGAACGGCATCATCCATGTGTTCATGGAGCCGGAGCTGGAACTCGGGGCCGACGGCCAAGACATCTCCAAAGCCACCCAGCTCCTATCCGACCGGACCGAATCCTATATCCGCGCCAACCCGGAACAATGGACCTGGGGGCATCGCCGCTTCAAGCACGTGGACTGGTCCGACCGCACGCTCACGCCCTGACGGCTTTACGGATATACCGCCCGATAGTCCACGCGCAGCTTTTCTTTTCGATCGCTTTCCGTGGATGTCGGACGCCAGAACTTGAACCACATGGTCACGCTCTCGCCCGGCACTACCGACTCCCCATCCTGATTGCCGGCATAATCGCCCGCCGGGCCCTCGGAAATCCTGGCGCTGCCCGTTATGGGCGTAAAGAACTCGCTCGGCGCTGGCATATCGGAATTCCAAAGCCCCTGCAGCAGGACGGTCTCGATCCCCGGCGACTCCCCCAACATCCAAGGGCTATACGGCGACGTAGCCGTGGAACCCCAAACCAGCAAGGATACCGGGATATTGCCGACGTTGGTGACCACTATGGAACTGACGGATACGGTGGAAGTATAAAGTTTGGCGTCCATGGCGCCCAAGCTCAAGCCGGAGGAGGATATGACGATCTGAAGATTGAGCTTGCCCATATCCAAACGGTTGATCGCGGATGCATGATTAAGACTGCCGATCCGGAAATAATAGGTGTTGGAAAGATCCAACTCCGACACCGTGAGCGTGGACTGGGCCATGGCGGCAGTAGCCGAGGAGAATATCGCGCCCGTGAAGTCGGCCGCGGTCGAGGCCTCCAACACGTAGCCCTGGGCCGAGCGCGACGAGGGCGCGGGCGGCAGCGCGTACCAAGCCAGGGTAGCGCTGGTCAAAGCCACCTGCAGGAAAGCCGGGGTCCGGGTGGACGGAGTCACGGCCAGCGTGGCCAGTTCCTGGCTGGAGCCGTACGCCGAGGCGTTGCCCTGCGTCCC
>JBAZVY010000094.1:0-4849 GCA_041660645.1 Elusimicrobiota bacterium
GCTCTTGCCCGCGGCTTTTTCCATGAAGAGTATGGTGTCCCGGGGCTGGAAGCCTTCCACTAGTCCGGGGACCTGGAAGCGCCAACCTTGCATCTTTTCGGCTAGGGTGGAGTTCAGGCCGGAGAATAACTTCTGAGCCGCCCGGATCTGTTCGGCTTTGCGGGTGAACTTGAGCTCGTCGGCCAGCTGTTGACGCACGGCGTCTAAGACCGCGTTGAACATGGTCGAGGCCGAACTCAGGCCTTGGCGGTCGAGCTCGCGCAGGAAATTCTGGCTGAGTTGGAGATTGCTCGCGATCTGTTCGGCGGCATGAGGCCGACGCAGCATCATCACCACTTCCCGGCCGTCGGTCAGCTCGACTAGTACCACGGTCTTGAGGCTGGCGCTGCCGATGACCTTTTTAGGATGCTTGACGCGGGCGAACTCCTCTGGAGTCAGCTCCCGTTGCGCCGCGGCCATGATCTCGTCCTTGCTCATGGGCCGGGCTGCGTTTTTTAGGGAAGCGGTCTGGCGCGCCACCTCTTCCCCGAATATCTTCCAGATCGCGCTCATCTGTCCGAACTTCACACCCACGGTCTGAAACACCTCGAAGATATGTTTGACGCTGGTCTTGTTGTCCCCGGCTTGGCTCAGGAGATAGGCCAGGCTCACGGTCTTCTCGTGGGCGGGTACCACGGTCAAGTAGGAGACCAACATCTTCTCCTCTTTGGAGTCGGGCTCGTATTTGAGGAACTCCCGGGTCACGTTGTAGGGGAAATCCGCGGATTTTTGTAGGGCCCGGTCGCCGGCGCTTAGGAGCAGCTCGAAGAGCGGGATCCGCTCGAAAGGAGAGGCATCGATGAGCGCGTTCTCTATCTCCAGCCTCATCAGGTCCGCGGCCCGATCGGAGCCCTCCCGGATATCCGCGGGCGAACTTAGATCGGTCGAGGCTCGGGCCGCGGCCAGGGCCGCGGAATAGAGGCTTTGGCGCAGTTCTTTGAGGATGACCGGGGGTAGTTCCCGGCCTTCGGGCTCGATGAGGAAGCGGATGAACTCGCCGCGGGACGCGGCCGATAGCCGGGAGATCTCCGCGCTCAAGGCCGAGCCGAAGCGCATGAGCATGGGGTTGGCTTTGCGCCAATTATAAGACTTCTCGTCTTCTATGAAAGCGCCCAGTTCTCGGCCCGAGAGTTCCAGGCGCCAGGCCAGGTCCTCCAGGAATTCGTCTTTCTTCAGCGAGCCCTGCCGCACGTAGGCATTGATGGTCTCGATGAGCCGGTTCAGGGCTTCGGGATCCTGGGGCGAGCCTTCCAAACGCTTGATCTCGGGCTCAAGCAATTTGCGGGTCAGCGCGAGTTGCAGCCCCGCTCCCGCGATCCGGTCTTTTTCCAGGATCAGGGACAGGGGCAGGCCCGCGGCTTCGGCCGCGGCCGAAGCGAAGATCGGTTCTAGGCGCTTTTGGAAGAAGGTGTCGGTGGCGGGCGTGGCCCCGCTGCCCGTGAGCCTGCGGAAGATCGCGAGATGGTCGGTGAAAGACAGGTCTAGCCGCGAGGCTAAGGCTGCGGCGCGGGCCTTCATCTCCCGGATCTCGGGGGTGTTGACAGTCTCCACGGATTCATAGTCCCCATCAGCCGGATCGATCACGGTCTCCAGGAAGCCTAGTAACGCCGCGGTTTGCTCTTGAGGGGAGCGCGCGGCAGACATGTTCACGTTCAATTCAGATAAGAGCTCGGTTTTGAAGGCGCTCACCGCGGAGGCGTATTTGGAGAATCCATACTTCCGGGACTGGCTGCGGAAATCGTCCCGGGATAAGAGTGCCCGGAAGAGATCGGCGGTCCCGGAGGCGAGTCCGTTGCGGATCAGGACCTGGGCCACGGTCTTAGCGCCGGCCTTGTCAAAAGCAAGCCAGGCGCCAGCCCATTCGAAGGTGAGGTTGGCCGTCTGGATGGATTCAGGGTAGCCTTCTAGGAATATAGCCCGGAGCAGTTCTTTCTTGGTTTCCGCGGGCAGAGGGGAGCGATCGATGGCCTCGGCCTGGGATCCCGCGAGTTTGATCGGGATATGGGCTCCGCCGACCAGCGATTCCATGATCCCGCGATGCAGTTCTGTGAATCTCTCGAAGTTCAATCCCGTCGGATCTGGGGATTTCAAAAATCCGGTCAAGGCCTGGCTGTAGGCGCGTTGGAATGTGTCCGGCTGGGACGAGTAATAAGCGCCGGCGAACAGGCGGCGGGAGAACGAAGCCAGCTCGGAATCGGATTTGAAGGCCTCGGCCGGGGAGGCGGTGAGATATGGGCCTAAGGTGTCGTCGAGCCAGAGGGGATCGTCCACCTTGCCCAAGGCGGCTCCGAGTTTGAGCATTTGGATGCCGTGGGAATTTCCGTTTTGTATGGTCTGGACCAGGGCCGCGTAAGCCGGGGTCTGGGAGAATTTTTTTACGGCTTGGCGCAGTTGGCTGCGTCCGGCTTGGGGGTCGATGCCCAGGACCGCGAATATGCTGTCCCAGTCCGTGGAATTGAACAGCAGGATCAGGTCCAGGGTCCCATAATATCCCCGGTTGTCCCAGATCGTCTGCATGGCTGCGCGGTAATCTTTTTGCAGGGGCTCCAAGCGGGGATCGCCTAAGAGCTGTCCGCGCTGTTTGAGTATGCCCAGACTGTAATTGTCGCGGCGCTGGGATTGGGGAAAGACATAAGAGTACTCATTGTGCGTGGGGCTGATGAAGAACGATACGCGTTCTTCATCGGATAACTGGGGCAGTACCTGGCGGTGGAAGAGTGCGGCCAGCCGGGCCTGGAATTCCACGGACTTGCCTTTGGCTAGGAAGGTCTCGTAGATATTGCGGTTCTGATTGAGGGTGCGTAGGTTGCCGGGCAGGTCGGCCGCGATGCGCTCGCCAAAGAGCGCGAAGATTCGCTCGGAGGGCAGGATCTTGGCGAGCGCGCCTAACCCTTGGCCCATGTCGGCATAGCGTTCGGACTTCTTGGTGAAGTAGGTCTCTGTGGCCCAGGCCAGGGTACGCGGTTCGTTGTAGGCCGGCACCTTCTTCATGAGGCCTCGTGTGCGGGGTAGGCCCGGAATTCCGCGGAGTGCTCCGTCTCTGTGAAGCGCGCGGCCATGGCCGCGCGGTCGAATATTCCGGGCGCGTCGGTACGGGTCAACAGCGTTAAGATCTCCAGGAATGTGCTGAAATCTGCGTCTGAGAGGGTGGGGCCTTTTTGGGCGAGCAGAGCGTCGGTCGCCAGCACTAGACGGTTGAACTCTAGGTCCCGGTGGGGGTCTTCGGACTTTTCCGTCAGGACCTTACGCATCCTCGCCAGGGCATCCGGGAGGTCCGCGAGCGGTACGAATCGGCCTTGGGTCGCGCCTTTATCTATGCCGGAGAGCTCGGACAGCAGGGCCGGCGGAATGTCTTCCGGGAAGCTCGGGGTATGTCCGCCTTTCTCGTAGCGGTCCATGGTGAGCAGCATCCGCTGCATGGCCAGGCGCAGGTCGTCCTGGGGATGGGTGCTGCTCAGCGAATCCAGCGTGCCCAGGCTGCTTCGCCCGCCGAATAGGCGCTTCAGGGATTCATATACGCAGTCCGCCGGGTAGCCGGCGGACTTAGCGATCATGGCGCCTTCTGAATCGGCGCGTATCTCTTGGGCCTGGCCGCCTATCTGTTGGCCGAAATTATTCTGGATGCCTTCAGCATCCAGGTTGTCCACGGGATGGGCCAGCTCGTGGCCCAGGATGCCGGCGACTCGCGATATCCCGGCTTTGAGCTGGGCCGGATCCGGGTCGATCATCTTCTTGAGCAGGCCGGTGGTGATGAATACCAGGTTATTCGACCGGCGCACCCCTGAGGATTTCATGGGGTATACGAAGGCGTTCAGGATCGGGCTGTCTATTATATAGATGTGGTTGATGGAGACCGCGTCAGCCGGGAAGAGCTTCTGTTGGGCCGCGGAAAGTCGGTTGAATACGGTTTCCAGTACGGAATAGAGGATCGGGGCGTCGCCCCGGCCTAGGGTCGGGCCGAGTTTTCTTGTGATCTGGTCTAGGACAGCCTGTTCGGCCGGCGAGGTCTTGAGCGGCGCGGGTTGGAGCCGGGCCTGTGCGGGCGCCGCGACTGCGGCATCGGACGTCCCGGCTGCTACCGCGGGATTGGAGGGGGCTTCCAGGCGGGCGGCTTGGTTGAAATTGGTCCGGGAGTCTTCGCGTGCGTTGGATAGATCTTTCTGCGCGGCCGCTTCCTGGGCCGAGGGTGCGTTTTCGAGCAGTCCCTGGAGCGGGGAGGCTTTTGGTTCCACGGCCTGCGCTTGCGGCGCGAGCGAAACCGGCAGGGCTTGGGCCGCGGCTGACGGGGCGGTCTTGACCGTAGGAACGGATAGCGGATTCACCTGCCCAGGCCGCAGCTGGATCGGAGCGAGGTTGATGGGCAGGACGCTGGCGCCGGATGCTGGCAGAGCTAGGCTAGGCGCAGACTGGACGCGGGTTCCGGTTTGGGAAGTTTTGATCTGACCGGCATGCAAAGCGGGAGTCATGGCCCAGGTCAAGGCCAATGACACCCACGCAATCGTGAGGTATGAGTATTTGGGCCGGTGCATCCTGGCTATTAGTATACGAGAAGGATTGATTCTAGGCAGGGGCCGGAAGGGCAATTCCGGGAAGATATAGGGTAAGGGGTATTTTGGGTCTTAAGGCCTACCGGGACGGATTGGTTATAAAGCGAACCCGTAAAAGGCGGGGGGCAGCAGGCGCAGCACCCAGGTCAGGCGGCCGGCCAGCATGAGCAGGCCCATGGATATCAACAACAGCCCGGCCGCGGTCTCGCTCCAGCGTAAGAATCGTTTGTACTTTTGGAACAGCCGCAGGAACTTTTCCAAGG
>JBAZVY010000094.1:4859-8849 GCA_041660645.1 Elusimicrobiota bacterium
GCGGTCAAGATGAAGGGTATGCCTAGACCTAAGGAATACACGAAGAGCAGGGCCGTGCCTTGTCCTACGCTATGCTGGGTCGCGGCCAAAGTCAGTATGGCGGCCAGTATCGGTCCGATGCACGGAGTCCAGCCGAAGGCAAAGGCCAGGCCCATCACGAAGGCGCCGACTAGCCCCGGGGCCACGCCGGAGGAGTCTATGCGTTTGGTGCGATAGAGCCAAGGTATGGTGAGCATGCCGGAGCTGTGCAGTCCGAATCCGATCACCAACACGCCCGCGAGCCGGCCCAGCAATGGGCCATGCCCGGACAGGAGCCGGCCGATGAACGAGGCCGAGGCGCCCATGGCCGTGAACACCAAGGCGAAGCCGAGCACGAAACAAGCCGCGGCCAATACGGTGCGGCGGGTCATCTCCGGGGCTGGGCAATGGGCGGATATCTCATCTACGGATAATCCGCTCATGAACGAGATGTAGCCCGGCACCAGGGGCAGCACGCAGGGCGATAAGAACGAGGCCAGTCCGGCTAGAAAAGCGGCTCCCAGGCTCACTGAGGGCATGCGCTGAGTGTAACATTTTTCTATCATAGGACTGGCGGGGCCATAACCTAACAGAGGTGATCCATGGACAAGGAACGTTACGAGCTCATACGCCGCATAGCTTCGGTGGTAGCGCATGAATTACGCAACCCCTTGGCGGTGATCAATAACTCCGCCTATTTCGTGAAGACCAAGCTGGGGATGTCCGCGGAAAAGGATCCCAAGGTGGAGAAGCATCTGGGCATCATCGCTTCCGAGATCGCCCGAGCCGACCGTATGATCTCGGATATGCTCGCCTTCTCCCGGCCCTTGGAGATCAAGACCGGCAAAGTCGCCCTGAGCGCGGTCGTGGAGGAGGCGCTCCGGGCTTGTTCCGTGCCCGATGCGGTGAAGGTGAAGCGGGCCGGGGCCAAGACCGTGCCCGAGGCGCGCGTGCTGGCCGACGCTTTGCGCCGCGTGATGGATAACGCGGTGGAGGCTATGGCCGGTCCGGGGACCATGACCGTGTCCCTGGGTACGGAGGGCGGACAGGTATTTATGGAGGTGCGCGACACCGGACCCGGCATCAAACCCGAGGCCCTGGCCTCGGTGGCGCAGCCCTTTTTCACCACCAAGCCCCGCGGCTTGGGCCTGGGCCTGGCTGTGGCCGATAAGGTCATGACCGCTCACGGCGGCCGGTTGGAGGCCAAGAACCTGCCCGGCGCCGGCGCCGCGGTCGTATTGTCCGTGCCTCAGGCCAGCGCGTGATCCTGGGCGAGGCGCTGCGCGAGGTGTTGGGCGGCCGCACCCTGGAGATCGATCGGGCCCGGCGGGCTATGAGCGTGCTCATGGACGGCGCGGCCTTGCCCAGCCAAGCCGGGGCTTTGGTCGGCACCCTGGCCATGCGGGGTCCGACTTGCGACGAGCTCGTGGGTTTCGGCCAAGCCGTACGCGAGCGCTGCGTGAGAGTCGCGGTGCGCCGGGCTCCCCTCTTGGACGTGTGCGGATCCAGCCTGGCCGGTTCGTTCAATATCTCCACGGCCGTGGCCTTCATCGCCTCTGGCGCGGGCGTGGCCGTGGCCAAGCAGGTCAGTCATGCCGTAGCCGGCGGCAGCGGCTCGGCCGACACCCTGGCCGCGTTGGGCGTGCGCTTGGATGGCGGGCCGCAGGCCGCGGTGGCCTGCGTGGAAGCCACGGGCACGGGATTCTTTTTGGGCAGCGTGTTCCATCCCGCTTTGAATAACGTGCTGGCCCTGCGCCGGGAGCTGGGCGTGCGCACGGTGTTCGACCTGCTGGAACCCCTGGCCAATCCGGCTGGGGCCGACTGCCAGCTCCTGGGCGCTTACTCCGCGGCCTTGGTGCCCATGCTGGCCCGGGCCCTGAAAGCCTTGGGCAGCGAAGCGGCCCTGGTCGTGTGCTCGCGCGACGGCTTGGGCGCCTTCTCCGCCTCCGCGCCGGCAGTGGTGGCGCAGCTGCGGGGCGGACGCATCGAGGAGTACGAGGTGGATGCCGCGGCTTTGGGGCTCCAGCCCTGTCGGCGGCAAGATCTGGCCGGGGGCGACGCCGCGGCCAACGCCAGGATCCTGCTTTCCATACTCCGAGGCGAGCGCGGTCCCCTGTTCGACGCCGCGCTTCTTAATTCGGCCGCGGCTCTGATGGTAGCGGGCCAGGCCGCGGACCTGAAGGAAGGGCTGGCGCGGGCCGAGGAATCCGTGGACAGCTGCCGGGCTCTGGAAGCCTTGGAATCCGTGCGCCGGCTCTGTCCTATATAAGACGGACCAGCAGGTCGAAGGCGGCTAAGGTCGGGATGGCCAGCAAGGTGCTGGCCAAGATCGCTTCCACGATCAGGCCTTCATCCCATCCCAGTTTTTGGGCGATCACGAAATTGGTCACGGCCAAGGGCATGAGGGATTCCAGCAAGGATACTTGGCCGGGCAATCCGTTCACTCCGAAACCGCGCAGGCAGACCAAGGTCAGGGCCGGGAAGACTAGGAGCTTGGCCGCGCAGAGTGCGGCCAAAGAAGAGCGGTCTTGGCCTAAACTTTTGCCGTATAAGAAAGCGCCTACCGCGAACAAGGCTAGGGGCGCGGTGGAACTGCCCACCAAGGATACGGCGCCTTCCAGGGGCCAGGGCAAGTGCAGGCCGGCCGCGGCCAGGGCGGCTCCGATCAGAGAGCTCCAGATGATGCTGTTGGTCCATAGCGTGCGTCGTATGAGGCCTTTTTCGTTGCGTCCCGAGATCCAACAGGCCGCGGCTATGCCGGCCGTGAAGACTATCAGGTAGTGCACGGAGGTCACGACCGCGGCTAAGGCCACGGCGTCGGAGCCCAGGCGCAGGGCCACCACCGGGAACCCCAGGTAGACCGTGTTGCCGAACGCGGCCGTGATCATGAGTTCGCCGGCTAATTTCGGCTTTACGGCCGATAGTTTCCAGGCGGCTAAGATCAGGAGCATGGCGGCCAGCACGGGGACGGCGTTGGCGGCCAGCAAGGCCGGGCCCGCGCCGCTGATGCCGGAAGCGGTCATCTTGTCCAGGATCAGCGCGGGCATGGCGAAATAGTATAGGTAGTCGTTGAACGGCTTCTCGCTGCCCGGGCCCAGGATCCCGCGGGCGCGCGCCAGCCAGCCCAGGGCCATGATCGCGAAGGATATCAGTATGGGCGTAAGCATGCGGGGCTCAGAAGAAGGACAGCACCAGGATCTGGGCCGAGATCACCCGCAGCAGCATGACCAGGGGATAGACCGTGGCGTAGGATATGGAGGTCGCGCTGCAGGGGGCCAAGGCGTTGGCGAAGGACAGGGCCGGCGGATCGGTCATGCTCCCGGCCAGAAGGCCGCATAAAGAGAAGTAGTTGAGTTTGTATTTAAGGCGCGCGACCGCGGCCACCACGGCCAGGGGCAGGAAGGTTATGAGCGTGGCGCAGGCCATCCAGTATAGGCCTTGGCCGTGGGTCAGGGTGTGGATGAATTGGTCGCCGGCGCGCAGGCCGACGCAGGATAGGAATAGGATTATGCCCAGTTCCCGCAGCATGAAATTGGCGCTCATGGGCATGTACCAGGATAAGGGCCCGATGCGGCGTATCCGGCTTAGCAGGATGGCCACGACCAGCGGTCCCCCGGCCAAGCCCAGGCGCACCGGAGCGGGCATGCCGGGAAGGGCGATGGGCAGGCTGCCCAGCAGCACGCCTAGGGCGATGCCCACGAACACGGGTATGAGCTGGGGGTGGCTCAGGGTGCGCGGGGAATTGCCTACCAGTCCCGCGACCTTGGCCACGGCTTCTTTTTCACCCACGGCTTGCAGGGCGTCTCCGAAGTGCAGGACGTAATCCGCGGCCGGCACGAATTCTATCTCGGCCCGGGCCGCGCGGGTCAGCACTACTCCGTAGCGGGCCGCCAAGTCCAGCTCGGCCAGGGTCTTGCCCAGGACTTCCTTGTGGGTAACGATGATGCGGTTGGAGATGATGTCGCTGGGCAG
>JBAZVY010000095.1:0-4163 GCA_041660645.1 Elusimicrobiota bacterium
AGGACGCCCTGGAGCAGCACTTACGCGAGATGCTGGACCATAGCGTGGAGATGAACTCCCCGCCCGCTCCGTTCGCGGCCGGGCCCAAACCCTGGAACGCATATATCCAGCAATTACCGGCCTCGCAGAGATACGCGTTCACTTACCAATTGCTTAAAAAACAAGGCGATTCCCGCTCCGCCATAGTGTCCGTGATCTCCCAGCTCGACCCCTCCCCCGAAGTCCGACGCGCCGTGGCCGTATTCTTGAACGGAAGCCGGCTAATGACATCCAACCGCAGCGATTTCAGCCCGGAAGATATCACCGCCATGTTCGGAGGCAGCCGATTTTCGGCGTTTTTCCCCTGGGTATTCCCAAGCCGGCTGGAAGGAACCATACGCACCAAGTTCATAATCGCGGTCCGCACCGCTCCGTTTCTGACCAACAACTCCCTGAACCTGGCTTGGCTGCAGGAGAAGATGGACGACGGCAACGTGCGCGAAGGCGTGCCCGAGGTGCTGGGCTTCCGTCCCGCCCTGACCCATGCCCGGCTATCAGGACAACTCAACGACGACTTTTCTGACTCGACCTACAGCCGCGATCCCGGCTCCCAAATCCGCGGCCTGATAGTCCAGGGCGGGCACGAGCGCAACGGGCACTCCCTATTCCGGGCGCTCACCGGCCGCGGCGACGCCCAGGTCGAAGAGCAGACGCCCCAGCTCATGGCCCGTCTGGAGAACAGCCTGCGCTCCGGGCAGCTATCCCGGCAGTCCGGCCTCATCCGCCGCTTGTTCGTATACAACTGGGCGCTGGACAACGACTCCGACCTGATCAACCAGATCCGGGGCCGCGCCGTCCGCGTGGCAGAAGCCGCCAATTCTTTCTGGTCCCTGCGCGTGGCCATACACAACTTCCCGACCCTATCCGTGCTGCGTCAGGTCCAGGCCTATCGGCAGGCATTCCGGGGCCGACGTGAGACCGCGGAAAGGCTGGACCGGCTCATCGCGGACATGGAGCGTTTCCTGAACGTCCGAGGGCAAGGCGGCGGCCTGGGCGATACCCTGCGCCGCTTGCCCGCCAGCGATCAAGTCCGAGATGAATTGACCCGGAAAGCCGAAGGATTCGCCGACCTCGACGCCGCAGGCAAATTGGAAAGGCTGCAGGCGCTGCGCCGCAGCTGGCGGGATATAAAGAGCGAAAGCCAGCGCAGACAACGCAGCACAGAAAGCTACCTAGGCGACCGCAGCTTGGCCCAAGCCATGCTGGCCGAGACCTCGCAAGCCATAGAAAATATGGACTTCAGCGACGGCCAGGCCGGCCTGGACCGGTTCGCTCAGTTAGGCCAAGGCATACTCGCGCACATAGTCTTGGACGACTTTTTACCCGAAGGTCTAGCCGAACAGTACTGCCAAGAGACCGTTGCCATCCTCGCCGACCCCGGACTCGGCCCGGACGCCAAGGCGGAGATGATCGGCCGCCTGTTCCAGAATGCCGGCGACCAGGTCTATGAACTGCTCAACGCGCAGTTCGGCCGGTACGACGCCCTGCTCGGCCGCATCGGGATCAACGGCACGGCCCCAAAATACGTGGACATCCTGATGCGCAGCCATGCGGTGTTCTTATTGGGCAAGTTGGTGGAAAAGGTTCAGGAGACACGGTCGACGGCCCAGCGCCCGGCGAACCTAATCGACGGTAGAGAACTGCGCCTGCCCGTGGAAGTCTTCAACCCCGGCCGGACCACGGCCGTACTGCGTCTGGGCCAATCCCCCCTGGAGTTGACCGCCGACGAGATCGGAGTGTTCGAGGAAGTCCCGGCCGAGACTTCGGCCTTGTCCGGAATAATAACCGTGGGCGTGGGCGCCCGGCTTTCGCATCTCCAGTTGCTGGCCAAAGCCCTCAAGATACCGCATGCCAAGGTCTCCCGGGGATTCTTGCAGGACTTGGAACAGCTCAACGGCAAACGCGTGGCTTTCACGGCCCACAAAGACGGGCACATCGAGATCCAGGCCTCGGACGCCGCGCAGCACGAGCAACGCGCCCCCATAGCAATACCGGCTCCGGACCACAACCAGAAAGTCCCGTTATCATTCTCCGACCTGGCGGGTCTGGGTTATCCAGCGGTAGCCGGTCCCAAAGGCATGCAGTTAGCCCGGATGTTCGCTCACGACGGCCTGCACAGCCACATTCCTGACGGATTCGTGCTGCCCTTCGGCTTCTTCCGGCAGTACGCCGGGCAGACTGGGCTCTGGCCTTGGATCCAACTCCTATCCAAGATCCGCCTGGACAACACCCATCTCATAGAAGCGCTCTGCGCCGTCATCACCCGGCACATAGCCGGGCATCCCCTGCCCACGGCATTGCGCGACCAGATAGACGCCGCGCTGGACCGGCTCGACGCCGGCAACGAGGCGGCCCGCGGCCATTTCTATCGCAGCGACACCAACATCGAGGACCTGCCCGGATTCAACGGGGCCGGACTCAACCACAGCGTCCCCAACGTGCCCCGGGATGCGCCGGCCATAGACCGGGCCGTGCGCGAAGTATGGATGTCCCCCTTCGCGACCAAATCCATATTCTGGCGGGCCCTGGCCTTAGCCCGGGCCACCGTGTCCATAGCCGAGCCTTCCATCGCGGTCATGCCCACGGTGGAGTCCCAGCTCTCGGGCGTGATGGTATCCCGGGGCACCGCGCTCTGGGTCAAAGGCCGGGGACTGCTCAGCGCGGCCGCGGGCATATCCGCGGTGGTGCAGGAAGGCAAGCCCGTAGAAGAGATATCGTTCGAGGGTGGCGGCCCGCACCGCTTCGCCTTGGCGGCCGCGTCCGACAAGAGCCTGGCCAGCCCAGACGGCGGCCTCCGCTCCGAGACCTCCGCCGCCGGACGCATCCTGACGGACGCCCAAGCCGCGGAACTCAACCGCCTGGCCCAAGAAGTCGATGCCGCGCTGGGCGAGCAGGAACATGGCTGGGACATCGAGTGGGGCATCGACGGGAAAGGCCGGATATACATCCTCCAAGCCCGCCCCAACATGTGACGGCTAGATATCGGCGGGAGAGCGTCTTATCGCGGCTCTTTCCGGACCGGCCAGCGGCGCCTGGCCGTCCACCACGGGCAGATATATCCGGAAGATCGTGCCTACGCCGGGCTGGCTCTCGACTCAGATATCCCCATCCGCGCCCTTGACGATGCCGTAAGCGCTGGCCAACCCCAGGCCCGTGCCCTGGCCGGGATCCTTGGTGGTGAAGAAAGGCTCGAACAGCCGGGCGACCACCTCCCCGGACATGCCGCAGCCCGTATCCTCCAAGCACAGGCAGACCGAACGGCCTGACTGCCCGCTGCCGGCCGACCCGGCGGCCGCGGGCACGACCGCGGTCCGCAGCAGCAGCTTGCCGCCTCCGGGCATGGCGTCGCGGGCATTGGCCGCCAGGCTGCGCAGGACCTGGCGCAGCAAGGCCGGGTCGATGCGCACGCGCTGCGCGCCGGCGTCGAGCTGCAGCTCCAGGCCGATGCCGCGGCCGAGCAGGCCTTGCAGGTCGGCCCGGCTGCTGTCCAGGAACCGGTCCACGCAGATGTCCTGCGGCTGGGTGATGTTCTTGCGGCTGCAGGTCAGCAGCTGATAGGTAAGTTGGGACATGCGGGTCGCGGCCTCGCTTATGGTATTCACCTTTCCCAACTCCGGGCTGTCCTTAGGCAAACCTTCTTCCAACAGGCCGCAATAACCCAGGATCACGGTCGTGAGGTTGTTGAACTCCTGGGCGATGCCGCCGGCCAGGCGGCCCACATAGGCCAGCTTCTCCGCTTCCAGCAGGCTGGCCTGGGCCTGGTCCCAGCGCAGCTCATGCTCCTCGGACTGCTTCACGAAGAACGCGCTGAAGAAAGCCACGATGAGGAAGAAGGGCAGACGCAAGGCCACGGACACGTCCAACAGCGACCCGTCCGGGTGGCCTTGGCTCCACAAGAACGCGTACACGGCCGCGGCCGCGCCTCCGGTCAGGAAGCTGTGCGCCACGCTGCGCTGCATGCCCGATATCAGGATGACCAGGAAATACGCCAGGTACAGGTCGCTGCCCGCGGCCCCGCTGACATACATGGCCCAGGAGATGAAGCCCACGTCGGCCAGAAAGACCGCGGCCTGGACCAGGGGGCGGCGCAAGACCACGGCGGGCACGAACATCAGCCCCAGTAT
>JBAZVY010000095.1:4173-8842 GCA_041660645.1 Elusimicrobiota bacterium
AACAACTGCAGGCCGATCACGGTGAACGGCTGCAGGGAAGCCGCCTGCGCCTCCGTAGGCCCGAACATGACGTAGAAGGCCAAGAACGCGCAGACCAAGCCGCGCATGGCCAACAACGCCCGCTTGTCGTCCAGGTGGAAAGCTGACATCTATTTCACGGCTTCCTCACGCACTCGATCTCAAGCGTGACCTCGACTTCGTCTCCGATCATGACCCCGCCGGAATCCAGGACCTGGTTCCAGACCATGCCGAAGTCCTTGCGGTTGATCGTGGTCTTGGCCACGGCGCCCAGGCGCTCGCCGCCCCAGGGATCCTTGACCGGCCCATGGCCTTGCACTTCCAAGACCACGGGCTTGGTCACGCCCAACAGCGTAAGCTCGCCCAGGAGCTTGCCGGCCATGCCCTTAACGCCCGCGGCTTTCGTGCTCTTGAAAGTCATGGCCGGAAACTTCTCCACGTTGAAAAAATCCGCGCTGCGCAGATGCTTGTCGCGGGCTTCCATATTGGTGTTGATGCTGGCCGTCTCTATGCTGGCGGACGTCTTCCAGAGCTCCGGCTTGCCGGGCGTATATTCTATGCTGCCCGAGAACCGGTCGAACCGGCCGTGGACCTTGCTTATGGTCAGATGCGCGACCTGGAAAGTCACGGCGCTATGCGCCGGGTCTATCTCATAAGTCGCGGCGCTCAGCGGCAGGGCGGACGCGGACAGCAAGAACACGGCTATCATCATATTTCTCATATATACACCTCTCAACTATCCAACTATTACCACATTGGCTCCGAGATGTCTATACCTTCAGGTCCGAGGCAGGCGGGCCGCCGGATCCAGGACCGCGGCCTCGATATAGCGCAGCACGGCCAAGGTCTCCTCGTCGCGGGACAGCCGGGCTTGGCCGCTCTTCTTGGCCACACCCTTGAACGCCTCCAGCGGCGGGACCAGGAAATCCTCGTAAGCGATTCCGCGCATACGGTGGGTGTCGAAATGCAAGGATATGGCCGTAGGATGGGACGCGGCCCTGGATTCCAGGGCCTGGGCCAGGACCGGAGAATCCCGCCGGAACAGCATCAAGACCGTGCCCATGCGCGCCCAGGGCCGCTCCCCGTTGCTGGCATCCAGGATGGAGAAGAGGTCATGCTCGGAGCTCTGGAAAAAATACACTTTATCGTGGGGGTCCCCGGGGAAGCCGTAGCGCAAGGCGATGTCGCCCACGGACGCACGTATGCCGCCGCGCACATAGCTCTCGGGCGTGCCGCCGTGCAGATTGTAATGGAAGCCCACGTTGCCCGTGCCGTGCGCGGCCCGGATCCGGGCCAGGACCTTATCCGCCTCGTCCCGTATATAGGCCCGGACCGCAGCCTTGCCCCCCAGCGCGCGCACCGCGGCCAGCTCCCGGGCCAAGCCCGGCCGCACCCGGCCCCAATAGTCCCGAGCCGCGAACTCCCGATAATGGGCGGAATAGACCGAGGCCTTCTGGGCTTCGATCGGATCGACCGGTTCCGGGGCCGGCCGCAGCCAAGCCCCGGCGCGCTGGGCCCAGGCGGAGGCGCGCTGGCGCCAACTCCCGGACGGGCTCGGCGCCAGCACCGCGTCCGGTCCGGAGCCGGCTTTGATACGCTGTCCGTCGAACACGAGCCGGGCCTCGGCCGGGGCATAGGCCGCGTATTGGACCTGATACCCGGCATCGGGCAGCGCGGCCGCGCCCGCCTCGGGCCCGGGCATGCCCATAGGCCGGACCGGCGCAGCCACGGCCGCAGGCCTGGGCAGAAGCCCGGCTGCAGCCTGCGGCGGCTGCAGGCTGGCCCGCGCGGACGGAGGCGCCTGGGCGGCAGGCAACGGCCCCAACGCGGAAAGGCCTAATGCCGCGGGCACCAATAACGCCGGACTGGAGAACAGGCTCGATACCGTCCAAACGGGCGAGCCGGAGCCGGCCCGGCCCCGAGGCGAGGAGGCCTTAGTCCCCGCTTCGCAGAACGAGCTGAAAACCAGCAATATCGCGGCCACCGCTATCCGCATGCTGGAAAAGTATAACCCCGGATGCGGAGTCTTGCCAGGGCCAGGATCCCGCCGCACGGTAGCTCTATGCTATAATCTCATCTGCGTTTTACGCCCGGGTGGTGGAATGGCAGACGCGGTGGACTCAAAATCCACTGATCGCAAGGTCGTGTGGGTTCGACTCGCTCCCCGGGCAACTTTTTTCATGAACCTAATAGTGCTGGCCCTGGCCGCCGCGCCCCTCTGGGCCGCGCCTGCGGCCCCGCCCCTGACCCGCTGTCCCCGGGACGGCCGGCCCAGCTTCACCGGCCATCCCTTCCGGCCCATATATTGCCCGGGCATGCCGGAACCGGGCCGGACTCCGGACGGCCAGACCGCGCCGGACCCGGAGCGCCCGCAGCTCGCACCGGACGCAGCCCGGCCCGCCCGGCAAGGACTCTCGGGCCGCTGGGAAGGCGTGCTGCCCATCGGCATGGACCGCTACGACCTGTTCTGGGAAGTGAAACGCCGGGGCAAGTCCGACTCCTGGGACGTGCGCTTCGAGACCCGCAACATCCGCATGCTCGACCACAAAATATTCACCGCAACGCTCAAGGCCAAGGCCCAGGGCGAATATAGCGGCCCCGCGCGCTTGCAGAACCTGCCCGATTCGCCCCTCCAGGCCGCCGTGACCATCGGCACGCCGCCCGCGCCCACACCCGGAGCCGACACCTATGACCAGGACATCCTCATCCAGTATAAAGGCCGGCCCGGCGGCCATCGCCTGCGGGTCGCGGCCGTGGGTAAGGACAAGCTGCGCTTCCTATACTGGGATCTGACTCAGCCCGGCGGAGAGCCCGTCCCGGGCGAACTGGCCCGCTCCGCCAAAACTTCCCTCTAGTGCGCTAGAGCGGAAGCGAACACGAACTCGAAGCCTTGGGCCTGCAGTTTGGGGACTTCGGTCTTGAGGCAGTCCAAGGTGCCGCGGTAATAATGATGGCCGATGGCCATGGCCTGCCCGCGCTTGCGCGCCTGGGCCGCCACGATGCGCATGATCTTGGCGCAGAACGGAGCGTCGTCGTAGTGCCCCGGCTCTTCCAAAAAGATATCGTTGGCCGCGGCGCGCAGTCCGGCTTTACGGGCCTCGTCATAAGCCACGCTCTTGGGCGCGGCCCGGCTATCCAGGAAATATCCGAACTTGCCCTTCAATCCCGGCAAAAATGCGGCCATGAGCGGGCGGTTCAAAGTAGCCTTATAGGAGCGATGCGTATTGATGCCGTCAGCCTGCGGTATGTCGCGGATACTCTTGGCCAAGAGCTTGTTGACCTTATCCAGATCCGTGGGTGAGACCCGGTCCTTGGGCAGTTCCAAGGCCAAAAATGGGTCGAACGGGAAATGGATGATGAGCTCCTTACCCGAAGCTTTCACCGCCACGGCCGATTTCTTCGTGCGCGGAGATTCAGGCATGACCGCGCAAGTCAGCGGGAAGCCCACGGCCAGCCATTCCGCGTCCGGGGGCGTCTTCTTATAATCAAGTCCGAAATCATCTATGACCACGGCGATGCGGGGCGGCGGCCCGGCCGGGACGCCGCGAAGCGGCGCGGCCAGGGCCAGCAGCGTAAAAACCAGCATCTTATATCTCATATCCCTCCCGATCGCGGCGGGCGCGTCTAACTCACTATGATCGGCTTGACGGCGAGGCCGCCGTTGGGCACGCTGAGCGCGTCCAGGAAATCCGCAAACCGCTCGTCCAGGCCGGCGCGGTGCAAGCTCTCCAGACGCCGGGTGCTGAAGTCCTCCACGTTGAAGGAGGCCAAGGTCGTGCCGTAGATCAAGGCGCGCTTGAGATGCCGGACATCGTCGTAATCGCCGGCCGAGGTGATGTAGCCCATGAACCCGCCGGCGAAAGTATCGCCCGCGCCCGTGGGGTCCTTGACCGTCTCCACGGGATAGGCCGGGAAGGCGAAGAAGCGGCTGCCCACCTTCATGAGCGCCCCATGCTCGCCCTTCTTGACTATGACCACCTGGGGCCCCAGGGCGGATATGGCCCGGGCCGCGTCCAAGGCCGAGGACTTCTTGGTGAAGGACTTGGCCTCCGCCTCGTTCACGAAGAATATATGCACGCGCGACAACAGCTTGCGCAGGGCCGCGGGCTTGGAAGTGATCCAATAATTCATGGTGTCGCAAGCCACCAGGCGCGGCTTCTGCATCTGATCGAGCACGGCGAGCTGCAGGTCCGGGTCGATGTTGGCCAAGAACACCACCGGCGACTTGCGCTGCAGGGCGCTCAGCGTGGGCTTGAACTTAGCAAAAACGTTGAGATGCGTGGCCAGGGTCTTGGCGTCGGAAAGGTCCTTGCCGAACTTGCCCACCCAGCGGAAGGTCTTGCCGGACTGTTCCTTGAGCCCGGATATGTCTATGCCCTTCTCCGCCAGCATGTGGCGGTGCTCCCGGGGGAAATCCTTGCCGATGACTCCCACCACCGAGACCCGCGCGAAATGCCGGGCCGCCAGGGAGAAATACACGGCGGAACCGCCCAACGCCTCTTTGCTTTCCCCCCAGAGCGTGCTCACCGAATCCAGGGCCACGGAACCGACCACCAAGATAGAGTCCACTAAGTCCTCCCAAAAATAGCCATGGCCGGACCGCGGCCATGGCGATGCTGTAAGTCCAGAGACGTCAGGTCCCGCTTTCCCG
>JBAZVY010000096.1:0-8794 GCA_041660645.1 Elusimicrobiota bacterium
GCTTCGGGCCTCGGCGCGCCTTGGAGCTGGTCTACAACATACTGCAGGGCGCGGGCGTGCGCGCCAGCAAGACCGAATTCATATCCTGTCCCGGCTGCGGCCGCACCTTGTTCGAACTGCAGGCCACCACGGAGCGCATCAAACGGGAATTGGGCCATCTTAAAGGCGTTAAGATCGCGGTCATGGGCTGCATCGTCAACGGCCCGGGCGAGATGGCGGACGCGGATTTCGGCTATGTGGGCGGGGCGCCGGGCAAGATCAACCTCTACGTGGGCAAGCAGTGCGTGCGCAAAGGCGTGCCGGCCGAGTCCGCGGTGGCGGAACTGGCGGCCTTGATACGCGCTCATGGACGCTGGATAGATAAGAAGTGAAGGCGCTTCTGCCTCTGGCCCTAGTTGCGGCTTTGAGCGCGTGTTCCCCGGTCTATGTGGCCAAGGCCGCGGCCGGGCATGCGCGCCTGCTCTGGCACAGTCGCAGCCTGGCCGGGGCGCTGCGCGACGAGCGCGTACCCGAGCCCATCAAGGCCAAGCTCCGGCTCGTGGGAGAGGTCCGGGAGTTCGCTTTCAGCCGCATGGGTTTGCAGCGCACCCGCGATTACGCCAAGTATTCACCGGTCCCGGGACCGGTGGCTTATGTGGTCTCGGCTTGTCCCTTCACCCGGCTGAAGCCTTATCAATGGTGGTTCCCGGTGGTGGGCAAGGTCCCGTATAAAGGCTACTTCTACGAGGCGGATGCGGTCCGAGAGATGCGGCGCATGCAGGCGCGCGGCTATGACGCGCGGGTCGGCGCGGCTTCCGCATATAATACCCCCCTTTGGTTCTCCGACCCCATACCCTCCGCGGTGCTTTATTATTCCGACGGCCGGCTGGCCGAACTCATCATCCATGAATTGACTCATGCCGCGGTCTGGTTCAAGGGCCGTACGGATTTCAACGAGAGCCTGGCCACCTTCGTGGGTGAGGCGGGCGCGCGGGCCTTCATCACCCGGCGTTTCGGCGCCGATTCCGCGCAGATGGAGGAGTACCGCCTGGACCTGGCGCGCGAGCAGGAACTGGGCGCGGCCATGGATGAGATATATTCCCGGTTGGACGCGCTTTACCGGAGGCCTGATTCCGATGACGATAAGATGGCCCAGCGCGAGGAAGTATTCGTCTGGGGCCGCAAGCGTTTGGCGGACATAGGCCAACCCTTGGATGAGCCCCTCAATAATGCCTCAGTCCTGGCTTATCGGCTATACCATCATGACTTGGCCGCATTCCGGGGTCTGTATGAGCGCAACGGCCGAGATTGGCCTAAGACCCTGGCGGCGTTCAAAGCCTTGGACCGCCGCGATCCCTACGCGGCTTTGACGCGCTGACTTATTGGAACAGCGGCCCGACGGCGGGCATGGGCCCGCCGTCGTAGTAGGCGCTGGAGGTTATCCGCTCGCCGGATGCGGCGGCGGGCAGGGTCCGGAGCTGCTGCAGCGTGGGCAGGTCCAGGGTCGAGGCTTGAACATCCGGCGCGATATCCCGTTTGGCCAGGAAGGCATCGAGCCGGAGGCTCAGTTCCCCGTATAGGGGATTGGATTCCGGCCGGGTCACGGCCGCATGGGGTATGCCGGCCGACTTAGGATACCAGACCAGTTCCTTGTCCACGCTGCCGGGCAGTTCGTCCATGAAGCGCTTGACCGCTTCCGGGCTTACGGTGGTGTCCGCCTCCGACTCGACCGCGAACACTCCCACTTTGTTGGCTGCGATATAAGACATGAGCGCCTTGCGATGGAAATCTATGATCAGAGTAGCCTTATATAGCTGACAGACCGCGTTGGTCGCCAATTTCTTGTAGCGATACGGGTGATTTTCCACGATGGATTCGGGCGCGTCCTCGGCCCAGGGCTTGAACCGGCTGAAAAAAGGCAGGCAGGTCAGCGGCGCCTTGGGGCTGGAGATCTTCAGGGCGGGAGAGAACAGGTACACCCCCGCCAAGGGCCGGGCGTGCTTGGGATGCACGCAACTGATGGCGCCGGCGTCCGAAGCCACGGCGTGCGAGAGAGCGTGCATGTTCTTGGCCAAGGCGTCCAAGGCCAAGGCCCCGCCCGTGGAGAACCCGGCCAGGGATATTTCGTCGCCCAGTTCTTGGGCTACGCTCAAACCGAACTCGGTTTCCAACTGCCAGGCGGTCAGGCTCATCTTGAGCAGGTCTTCCGGCTTGGTCCCGTGCCCGGGCACCAGTATGGAAACCACGTTGTAGCCGCGCAGATAGAAGATGCCGGCCAAGGTGCGCATGTAGTACGGGGAATCGGTCAGGCCGTGGATCATCAGTATGGACTTGCCGGTCTTCTGTCCGTGCGTGAGCAGGAAAGGCAGATTGGATTCGTTCTTGACCAGGGGCCGCTTGGCCGCGATATAGCCCTGGAACGCAGCCATGGCCGCGTCATAGCTCTGGGGCGCGCGCGGAGTCTGCAGCGCCCGGGCCGGTTGGATATCGAGCGGCGAGAACTGAATTCTGGCGGGCGCGGATACTAGCTGGGCTTGAGCCAGACCGGCGCATAGCAGCCAAGCCAGCCCGGCTGCGGCCATATATCTGGATAATTTCTTCATATCAAGAAGATTGTACCACACCGGTGTCAGATGTTTCCGTATTTGTCATGTTGGAACTTTTAGCATGGATGATCGTATGTATGTTGTGCCGAGACCACCTAGGATCCATTACGATGGCGCCCTATTCCATGTCATGTCCAGAGGCAACTATGGGCAGGATATCTTCCTCGACGATAGGGACTACAGCCATTTTCTTCAACTCTTGAGCCAAGCTAAACAGCGATTCGCTTGCCAGATATATGCTTTCTGCCTGCTTTCTAATCATTTTCACATTCTCATGCGCATGGCGGATATCTCTGTTTCTCGGGCCATGCAGTGGCTTAAAAGCAGTTATGCTAAATATTTTAATACTCGCAGGCAGCGTGTCGGGCATCTGTTCCAGGGCCGCTTCGATCATAGATTATGCGGGGATGATCGGTATTTGATGGAGTTGCTGCGCTATATCCATCTCAATCCGGTCCGCGCCCGGCAAGTCGAGCGGCCTGGAGACTGGCCTTGGACGGGACATCGCGAACTTTGCGGGCAAGACAGTCCGCGACTCCTCGATATTGGATTTCCCCTATCGGTCTTCCATGCTGACACCGCAACGGCGATGGCGTTGTATGCGCGATTCGTGGATGCGGGGATCGAAGGTTGTTTTAACAGTCCTGACCCATTAGCTCCGGAAGCGATGCTGCCGTCCTGGGATGATGCGGCCGATCGGATATCAACCGCAGCGGATCGGCCAAGTTTGAGCGTAATCATGGCGGCTGTGTCGAGCGAGACTGGGCTGACGGTCGATGCCCTGCGTGGCGCGGGCCGGGCGCGGCCAGTAGTGCGGGCCAGGCGTCTTTTGGCACAGCGGGCGGTCGTCTGCGGCATCCGGCCTTGTGATATCGCAGTATTCCTGGGGTGCGCGCCTTCGGTCATTTCCAGATACTTTCGGATCAGCGGCGCCGCGGAATAAGACAAATACGGAAACATCTGACACCGGATGTAATATAATCTGAGCGTGAATAAACGATATTTTTGCGTGCATGGGCACTTTTATCAGCCGCCCCGGGAGAATCCTTGGACTGAGACGGTGGAGCGCCAGCCTTCGGCTCGTCCGGAACACGATTGGAACCGGCGCGTGGCGCGGGAATGCTATATCCCCAATGCCCGGGCCCGCATCATGGACGGCCATGGCCGCATAGTCGACCTCGTCAACAATTATAATTATCTTAGCTTCAATTACGGCCCCACCCTGCTTTCCTGGCTAGAAAAAGCCTATCCTCACGATTACCGCCGTTTGATCGACGCGGACCGCGACAGCTGCCGGCGTTTCGACGGCCACGGCAATGCCATAGCCCAGGCCTATAATCACATGATCCTGCCCTTGGCCCTGCCCCGGGACATGGATACCCAGATCCGTTGGGGGTTGGCCGATTTCCGCAAGCGGTTCGGCCGCGAAGCCGAGGCCATGTGGCTGCCCGAGACCGCGTGCAACGACGCGGCGCTGGCGGCCTTGGCCGCGCACGGCCTCAAGTATGCGCTGCTCGCGCCCGGCCAAGCCTTGCGCGTGCGCCCCATCGGAGCGGAGGCTTGGACCGAAGTGTCCGCCGGCAACATCGACACCCGCCGCGCCTACCGCTGGTCCCAGGGCAAGCTGTCCTTGGCCTTGTTCTTTTATGACGGCGGCCTGTCTCACGGCGTGGCTTTCGAGAAATCCATGGTCGACGCCAAGGCTTGGGCCGACCGCATCGCGGCCGCCTTCGATCCGGCCGCGGATGAGGCCCAGCTCGTGTCCATCTGCACGGACGGGGAGTCTTACGGCCATCATGAGCATTTCGGAGAGATGGGCCTGGCCCATCTGGTAGCCAAGGAATTGCCCAGCCGCAAGGTGGCCGTGGTCAATTACGGCTTGTTTTTAGCCAAGAATCCGCCTCGTTGGGAAGTGGAGATAAAGCCCGGCTCCGACGGTTTGGGCACCTCCTGGAGTTGCAGCCATGGCGTGGCCCGCTGGACCGACGCTTGCGGCTGCGGAGCCGAGGGCCGGCAATTGCTCTGGCGGCGGCCTCTGCGCGAGGCCCTGGACTGGCTGCGCGACCATGTGGCTGCGGTGTTCGAGCGCGAGGGCGGCCGGATCCTTAACTCGCCGTGGGCGGCCCGGGACGCTTATATAGACGTGATATTGGACCGCAGCGATGAGAACGTGGCCCGGTTCATGGCCGTCCAGCTCAAGGTCCCGGATTCGGCCGAGACCCGGAAGAAAGCGCTCCAGCTTTTGGAGATGCAGCGCCACGCCTTGCTCATGTACACCAGCTGCGGCTGGTTCTTCTCGGATATCTCGGGCATAGAAGCGGTCCAGAACCTGCAGTACGCGGCGCGCGCCGTGGACCTGGCCCGGGAGGCCGCGGGCGTGGATCTGGAAAAAAGTCTGACCGCCCGGCTGGTGCTGGCGCCCAGCAACTATTCCGAACAGCGCGACGGCGAGAACATTTACCGCAAGCTGGCCCTGGCCGGCCGGGTCAGCGAAGACCAGGTCGCCGCCCATCATGCCGTGTCCCTGCTGCTTTGCGACGGGGAAAAGGCCTGGCCCGTGGGACATTTCCAGACCTTGTCCTCGGCCGTGGTCCGGCATCATGCCGCGGGGGCGCGCTTCGCCGTAGGCCGGGTCCGCCTGCGCAGCGGCGTGACCTCGGCCGAGTTCGCGCGCGTGTTTTTATCCGTGGGCCTGCCGAACTACACGCTCCTGGCCTTCGTGCGGCCGGATGATATGTCCCAAGGCGAGTATGAATCCTTGGTCGACCGGGTGACGGCTCTGCGCGATGACTCCGAGATCGACCCGGTCCGCATCGCGGGCGCCTGGTTCCCGCAGCCGCCCTGCCGTTTCTCGGACCTGCTCAACGACGAGCGCGAGCGGGTGCTGCGCTGCATAGTGGATAAGCGCCGCTCCCTGTGGGAGGATTCCCCCCTGCTGAACCTGGAGGAGTGCGTAGCCCTGGCCGAGCAGCATGCCCAACTGGGATTGGACCTGCCCCCGGGCTTGCGCGGCCAATCCGAGGCCGCGCTCGACGCCTGGCTGCACCGGAGGGCGCGCGCTTTCATGACCGCGCCGGACGCGGACCAAGGCGATATCGTGGCTTCTATGGTCCGGGCCCGGGCCGCGGGCTTGGCCGCGCCTTCAGCATCGGCGGAAGAGGCGTGGGACCGCTGTTTCGTCATGGTCATGGACAATCTGGATAAGGAATTCAACGCGGTGTGGCTGCGCCGGCTCTCCAATCTGGCGCGCACGGCTACGGGCATGGGCTTGCGGCGCTGGCGTTTCCGCGCCCAGAACCGGTTCTTTGAATTGCTCAAGAGCCTGCCTGCGCAGAGCGATGAGAAGGTCAGGCTCATCGGCGAGATCGATGAGGCCGCCCGCCTCTTGGATATATTGGCGGATGTGTGAGGAGGACCATGCGAATTAAGAAGATAGAGTTCTCGGAGTGCTTCTCGGATTTCTGCAAGGCCATGTCCGCGGGCGGGGCCTTCCTGCTGGTTCCGGACCGTAAAGGGCGGCCCAATCCTATGACCATAGGCTGGGCCACCTTGGGCGTGATCTGGGGCGAGCCCATCATCACGGTCATGGTGCGGCCCTCCCGGTTCACGCATGGCCTCCTGGAGAAGACTACGCGCTTCTCGGTGTGCGTGCCCTTGGGGGGCTTGAAATCAGAACTGGCCGTGTGCGGCACGCGTTCCGGCCGGGACATAGACAAGATCAAGGAATGCAAGCTCAAGGTCGCGGCCGGCCAGGCCGAGGGCGTGTCCGTGCTTGCGGACTGCGATCTGTTCTTCGAGTGCCAGACCGTGCATAAAACGCACGTGATCCGGCACAACCTGGAGGCGGGCATAGTCTCCCGCTACTATCCGGAAGGCGATTTTCATACCGTTTACAACGCCCGCATCCTGCACGCCTACCGCCGTAAATAGCCGGTGTCAGATGTTGCAGTATTTGTCTTATTCATCTCGTGTTTGGCGTAAATCCTTTATTTTGGCAAATAAAGCAAATACGGAAACATCTGACACCATATCGAATGTCAGCGGCCGGCTTCCGATCCGTGGTCTATTAACAGCTGGTAGCCCTCCGGAGTGGATTCGATGCGGATGCAGGCGTAGGTCTTAAGATCCTCGCGCAGGCGCTTTACGGTGACTTCCACGGTGTTGAAATTTTCGCTGTCTTTCCAGACCTTGCGCAATAGGTCCCGGCGGGTCAAGGGCCGGCCGCTCTGCAGAAGGACGTAGAGCAGGTCGAAGCGCCGCGCTCGGAGCTGTTGGCTGCCCAAGCCGGCCACCGTGAGCTCGCGTTTGACCAGGTCCAGGGCTACGGGGCCGCGGCGCAGCACGTACGCGGCGCCGGTTTGGTCCGGAGGCGGCCCGGCCGGCATGCGGGTGTGGGCGCAAAGCATGGTTCCGATGCGTTGCAGGAGCTGGGACATGTCGCAGTCGCCTTTACGGAACACGGGCTCGGCTTGGAGGCCGAGCACCGCGGCTTCCAGCAGGCTGTCCAGGAAGTCCGCTCCGGTCATGAGCAGTACCGGGATGTCCTTGGTCAGCGGGTTGCGCTTGACGGCTTCGTAGATCTTTATCCCGTCTACGTCGGGGAGGTTTATGTCCAAGAGTATGAGGTCCGGCCTGAGCGCGCAGGCTTGTTCCAGGCCCGCGGATCCCGTGGCCGCCAGTTCTGTCTCATACCCGTGGCGTTCCAGGGTAGTGTGGAGCAGCGGACCGAAGCTTATGTCGTCTTCTATGATCAATAGCCGATTTGACATTCTACCTCTGTAAATTTGGTAATTTGTATCAGTTCGGTAAGGCATTGTCAATGTCCGGCATAGTTGACCCTCGGCGCCGTATCTGCTAGATTTGCCCCATGCCGCGCATATTGATCATAGAGGACGACGGCGACCTGCAGCAGGTGCTCAGCATCGCCTTCAATCGGGAAGGCTTCGAGACCCACTATGCTTTCAACGGCCAGGAAGGCTATGACAAGGTCGTGGCCTTGCAGCCGGACATCATACTCCTGGACTTGATGATGCCGGTCTTGAACGGCGTGGAGGTCATAAAATTGGTGACCTCCAATACCTCGGTGCGCGACATCCCCATAGTGGTGATGACCGCGCATAGCGATCAGTCCGAGATGCTGGAGCATTCCATACGCGCCCATGGGGTGCGCGAGTACGTGCGCAAGCCGTTCGAGGTCAAGGCCGTGATGGCCTTGGTGCGCCGGCTCATCGCCCAATATCCGCGCAACCCGGCTCCGCCTTCGGAAGTGGCCAAGGGCGAGGTCCGTTTGGACACGCGCTTCCGCACCGTTCTGATAGCCGGCAAGACGGTAGCTACTTTGGCGCCCACGCGCGCGGCCGTGCTAAAGGAACTGCTGGAGGCTAAGGGCGCGGTCAAGCGGGATAGACTGATCCAAGCGGTCTGGGGGCAGGGCGATCATGCCAGCGCCTTGGAAAAGACCATACAGCGTTTGCGCGAGGACTTGGGCCCGGATGGAGCCAGGCGCATACAGACCACGGAAGATGGCTATGAGATCATCGGATGACGGCCGCTGACCGTCCCTGACTCTGCCTGCCTTGAATCCTTAAATATTTCTGCTAACCTAAGAAGAACCGTAGCCTACCCGCCCGCCCCCCCTCATAGGTTTCGGCTTTCTATGAACTCCGGAAAGCCGCGTCGGACCGCATATCGGATAAGCTTCACGCAATGCTCCATCGTCCGCTGCGAGCCTAAACCGCGCAAGCCGAAAAAACCTAAATCCTTTCGCCGCTAGGTTTGTTATACCGGGATGCTGCGCAGTTCGGTCTTGGCGTAGTGCAGCAGAGCCGGCGCCAGTATTATGCCCGGCACGCCCATCACCACCTCGCCCAACAGTATGGCCAGCAGGGTCTGCCACATGGCCGCTTTTATGCTCGAGCCCACGATCCGGCTGTTGAGGAAGTATTCGGTCTTGTGGATAAGTATCAGAAACCCGAGGGCGAATGCGGCCTGCCGGGGCGACAGGGTCAGGGCTGTGCCCACGATGATGGTGTTGGATAGGATGTTGCCGATTATGGGCAGGGTGCCCAGTATGAATGTGGCGATGAGCAGGAACCGGATATGCGGGAAGTCCATGTAGATCAGGAATGTGGCGGTCAGTACGGTGTTGACCGCGGATATGAGCACCTGGGCGCCCAGCACTTTTTCGAAGCTGAGCATGAATGTGCGCA
>JBAZVY010000097.1:0-8702 GCA_041660645.1 Elusimicrobiota bacterium
CCTTGCTCGGACCCCAAGGCTTGTTGGCTTCGTTCGTGGGAGTGCGGGACGGCGTATCCGAAGGCCAGGCCGGGGTGCGCGAAGGCTATGAGCGGGTGCTTACCGCCCGTCTTTCTGACGCGGCGTTCTTCTTGGAGCGCGACACGAAGACCACCCTGGCCGCCAAGGCGCCGATGCTGGAGCGCGTCACTTATCAGCATAAGCTGGGCTCCATGGCCGAGAAGACGGCGCGGGTCGCGGCCCTGGCTGAATGGATATGTTCCGAACTGCGGCGCCAGGGCTTCCCGGTAAAGGACGAGGCCGCCGCCAGCATAGCCGGATTGGCCTATGCCGACCTGGTCTGCGAGACGGTCAAGGAATTCCCGGAACTGCAGGGCGCCATGGGCGGATATTATGCCCGGCATGATGGGGCGGACGAGCGCGTGGCTTTGGGTTTGGAGGAGTTCTACTTCCCGGTGGCGGCGCGTTCCCCCATCCCCACTACTATGGAAGGAGCGGTGGCGTCCTTGGCCGGCAAGCTGGACAGCCTGGCCGGCAACTTCGCGGTGGGCAATGCGCCCACCGGCAGCGCCGACCCCTTTGCTCTGCGCCGTCAAGCCGCCGGCGTGCTGCGCATATTATTGGAGAAACAACTGCCCCTGGATCTGGAGGCGGCCGTGGCCGCGGCCATAGTCCAACTGCGGCCGCGGCTGAAGTCCTCTCCGGACCAAGAAGCCAAGCGTGCCTCCGAGTTGTGCGAATTCATATGGGGCCGGGCCCAGACCATATTCGAGGAGCAGGGCTACAAGATCGACGAGATCCGTTCCGTGCGCGAAGGCGGCCTGAGGCATGTGCCCCACACCTTCCTGCGCCTGGCCGCCATCCACGCCATGCGCCAGAATCCGGAGTTCGAGCCCCTGGCCGCGGTGTTCAAGCGCGCGGCCAACATCCTCAAGCAGGCGGCTCAGCGCCAGGAACCGGTGCCGGGCCAAGGTCCGGACCGGGCCGCGCTTAAAGAGCCGGCGGAGATCGCGCTATTGGACTGCCTGGACCAGGTCAGCGGCGAGGTGGAGGAACGGGTGGCCGGAGCCCGTTTCGACGAGGGCTTGCACAGCGTGGTCGGACTCAAGCCCAAGCTCGACGCTTTTTTCGATAAGGTCATGGTCATGGTCGACGACAAGACCTTGAAGGCCCAGCGCTTGGCGTTGCTGGCGCGCCTGGTGCGCCTGATCAAGCGCATCGCCGACCTCTCCGAGATCCAAGGCGTGGAGGCACCGAAGTGAGCGCCGGAGGGGCCCGGGGCGCTTAGTGTCCCTTTTTGCTTCGCTGCTTTTAAGACAACACACGCCTAAATAGAAGAATTAAACCCACCGGCTGAAGGGGCCTGCGTCTCGCCTTTCCTTCCTGCGATCCGCCTCTGCCGCCAGCAAGTCATGGCTTTCCTCGCACAGCTCCTCCACGTCTAAGACCAGGCGATAGCCCAGCCCCTGGAACAGTCTGGCCCTAGTCGGGTTCTAAGCCCAGCCGGATTGTTCCATATCTTGCTCGGGGTCCCCTGGCCGTTATGGAAGGCGGCCAGGGACCTTGCGACAATGGCGTGCTCCTTATCGCAAGGCCTGCCGCCGTTGGGGCCCATCGCCCTCTGCTCGCGCTGCAAGCGAGCCATAAGCGCTCGCACCCGGGCGATCCGACCCAACGGCGTCACCCCTCGCGCTTAAGGAAGCCGGCTGGGCTTAGAATTCGCCGCGGGCGATGGGCATGCGGCGGCCCGCGCCGAAGGCTTTGGGCGAGATCTTGATGTTGGGCGCGGCTTGCCGGCGTTTGTATTCGTTGCGTTCGATCCGTCCGATCAGGTCGCGCACGAGCTTGCGCGGGTAGCCCCGCCGTATGATGGCGTCTGCGTCCTGCCGTTCTTCCACATAGGCGGTCAGGATCTCGTCTAATATGGCATAGGGCGGCAGGTCGTCCTGGTCCTTCTGGTCCGGCTTGAGTTCGGCCGAGGGAGCCCGTTCGATGGTGCGCCAGGGGATCACCACGCGTTCGCGATTGATCCAGCGGGCCAGCTCGTATACCGTGGTCTTGGTCACGTCGGCGATGACGGCCAGGCCGCCGCACATGTCCCCGTATAGGGTGCAATAGCCCACGGACAGCTCGGATTTATTGCCCGTGGAGAGTACTATGCCGCCTTCCTTGTTGGCCCGGGCCATGAGCAGGGTGCCGCGGATGCGGGCCTGGATGTTCTGCTCCGCGGTGCCGATCTCCCGGCCGAAGGGATCGCCCAAGTCCTGCAGATAGGTGGAATAAAGCCTGTCTATGGGCAGATTGATGAAGCGCACCCCCAGATCGCGGGCCAGGGCTTCGGCGTCGGCCAGGCTGTCGGCCGAGGAGTAGCGCGAGGGCATGGCCACGCCCGTGACCGCGCCGGGCCCCAGGGCTTTGGCCGCCAAGGCGCAGACCACGGCGGAATCTATGCCTCCGGAAAGCCCGATGCAGGCCTTGCTCATCCCGCATTTGCGCAGATAATCGCGTATCCCCAGGACTAGGGCGCCTTCGACCTCGGCGATGTCCGATAGGACGTAGGGAGCTTCGGCCTGGGGCAGGGCGGCGGTGTCGACCAGGAGCAGGTCCTCGGCGAAGGGTTTGCCCCGGGCCACGACCCGGCCCCGAGCGTCGAATACCAGGCTGTTGCCGTCGAATACCAGTTCGTCGTCGCCGCCCACTTGGTTGCAATAGACGAAGGGCAGGCCGCAGCGCCGGACGTGGCCGCGTAAAAGTTTCTCGCGCAGAGTGGTCTTGCCGCGTTCGAAGGGCGAGGCGGAGACGTTGATTATGATCTCGGCTCCGGCCCGGGCGTGCACCGCCACGGGGTCCTCGGGGTAGAGCCGGCGGGACCGGCCCGGGGCCCGGGCCCAGGCGTCTTCGCAGATGCTCAGCCCGATGCGCCGGCCTAAAAAGCGCACCGGCGCGTTATCCGCGGCCGGCTCGAAATAGCGGCGCTCGTCGAAAACGTCGTAAGTGGGCAGCAGGGTCTTGCCCCGCAAGGCGGCTATGCGCCCGCGGTGCAGGAGCGCGGCCGCATTGATTATGGGCTTGCCTATGCGGCTCGGGTTGCGCGCTATGCAGCCTACGATGATGCCCATCTCGCCGGCCGAGCGGGCCAGGTCTTGCAGCGCGCGTTCGTTGGCCCGGATGAAAGATGCGTCTTCCCACAGGTCCAAGGCGGGATAGCCGCCCAGGCTCTGTTCCGGGAATACCGCGAGCTGGGCTCCGGCGGCCCGGGCTCGGGCCGCGAAGCTGCGGATGCGGGCTAGGTTGCCGGAGATGTCGGCGGCCGTGGTGTCGATCTGGGCCAGGGCTATGCGCATATCAGCTTCCGCGTTCGGCCTTGGCCTGGGCGCAAAGTTCGACGAACACCGCGCCTGCGCCCATGATGTTCTCGTCTATGGCCTCGGTCACGCGCAGTTGGAGGTCGCCCGCGCCCAGAATCACCACCGAGGCGATGCCCTCCATGGCCCAGGTCATGGTCTGCGCGGGATCCAAGTGCAGTTCTTGGGCCAAGTTGGCCATGGACTTCAGTATGGCTACGGCGGCGGCGCCCAGGTCCTGGTCTATCAGCATCATGCCGGACATGACCCCGCGGCATGTGTTCATGACCGTGAGGCGCGGGTCCTGGCGCTGGCGGGTGCTCTGCACGCCGGAGACTATGATCTGGCAGGCGATCTCCGCGGCCGCATCCGGAGCGGCGGCGATGTCCTTAAGCCGGGCGCTGACGATCTCTTGTGCGAGCTTTTTAAAATCGTATTCCTCGGCCACGGCCGGATTATACAACATCGCATCCGATCCTGGGAAATTGAGTTATAATCTCCGGCATGCATGCTCGGAACTGGCTGGCCTGGGGCCTGGCTGCGGCCGCCTTATGGACCGCGGGCTGCGCCACTTTGGGGCCGGTGGCGCAGCAGAGCTCGCCTTCTTTGGGCCTGGTCATGGGCAGTCTGGAGTTCGCCAAGATCAGTTTCCCGTTCCCGGACCGTTTCGCGGGCAGCCTGCATCTCGCGCCGCTGCTGGCTTCCGGGGAGGTGGATTATTACCATCCCCTGTCCTCGGATTGCCAACGGGACGGGCAAGTGTATTTTTTCAACGTGCCGGCCGGCCGGTACGTGCTTTTGGGCGGATCTTACCTGGCCCATGGCTTGCGCTACTCCTTGCGCTTCAAGCCCGAACAGATGATGCAGACCAAGATCGAGGTCAAGTCCGGGGAAGTGCGCTTCTTGGGCATCATCCTGGTCAAGAAGCAATTCCGGGATTGGTGGACGTTCATCGGCAACGTCCTCCAGAGCGCAGCCGTGCTGCTGCCCCCCTGGCGCCCGCGGACCGTAGAGGTGGACGCGGCTTTTAAGACCGTGGACCGGACCAGCCTATCCGAGATCGAAGCCCTGACCATGGCCCGGCGGCATCTGTCCGGGACCCTCTGGGCCGCCGCGGTCGGCGGACGGCTCAGCCGTTTGGGCGGGCCTCTGCCGGATACCCCTACCGAGGGTTTCTGGCGCAAGACGGTCAAGCCGGTCCTCAACGCGGAGAGCTTTAGCTGGGTGGATACCTTGCAATGGGGGCCGCCGCGCGCGCTCAAGGACGGATTGGAGTGGCGTCAGCCCCAGGACCGGGCCCGCATCGCGGTGCGGTTGGTGCGCAGCGGGTCCGCGGGCTTCAAGCCGCAGGCCGATTATTTGCAGGAGCTTAAGGATCTGGGCAGTCCGGAGGACACGCATGTGGCCACGGAGGTGCTGATCGGCACGCGCACCGCGCAGACCCTGCGCTATACCAAATATCTCTACCCGGAACCGTACCTGGTGGGCAGCGTGAGCGAGGTGTTCTCGACCGAGGTCGTGCTGGTGCCTGAAAACGATGGATATTATGTGCTCTACTATAGAGCGCGGAAGAATGATTTTGATAGATTCTATGCCGCGTATCTTACTTTCCGGCTGCATCTTCAGTTGATGATCCCGGCCCAGGAAGCCAAATAGTGAGTCCTAAACATAACGATCCGCGCCGGCGGCACAGCCGGTTCCTGACCGACTTGCGCGTGACCATCTGGGATAGCGCCCAGAAGCTTTTGGACGATCGGGCCGTGGCGCATGACGTGACCCGCAGCGGATTCGGATTCGAGACTAAAGTAGACATCCGCCATATCTCGCGCATATTTTTTGAGCTGGAACTCTCCGACCGCAACACCGTCACCGGCGCGGCGCAGCTGGTCTGGACCCGCCGGATGGACTGGGGCTCTTGGGCCGGAGCCCAGATCACGGAGCTGGAGCGGGGCGGCGCGCGCCGCATCCATCGCGTCATCCACGGCCCGGGTTATGACTGGAAGGGGCTGGCGGACCGGGCCCTGATATCGGCCACCATCGTGATCTGCGTCATGGTGGTAGACGACCTTTTCCGGCGCCATCCCTCGCCCTGGGACACCGTGTTCCAATTATGGCCGCTGGCCATGATCCTATGCGGCATCGGATTGGTGGGCATGTATTTCGCCCACCGGAACTGACCTTGGGCCGCTAGAACCCTTCGCGGCAGCGGGTGTCCATTGCGTCGGACAAAAACATCTTGGGCCCGGAACTCCGGAGCACGAAGCCCCAGCGCTCGTCTCCCCACATGGGCGGCTCCGCGGTGTAGGCGAGAAGAAAAGGATTGCCCTGCCCGCTGGGATCGTAGGCCACGAAGCGCAATAGACCGGTCTCGGCCATGAGGGCGTGGGGCATCTGGATGCAGCCGCCGATGAGCTTGTCGACGTCGGCTAGGCGCAGGCAGCGGCGGAACAAGGCGGCGACTTGCGTGCCTTCCACCAGCACGAAAGCGTCGGCGGCGCCGGGCACGTTCAGGTGCGCGCCGAAATCTATCTTGGTCTGGGATTGGTCGGCGCGAGGCGGCAGCGCGAACTCCCCCTCCGGCTTGAACGCTCCGCCCTCGATGTCTTGCGCGGTCGCGGCCTTGAGGGCTTCTCCGAGCTTGGCGTATACGGACTCGGTGACCTGGTTCTTCAAGGGCAGATAGCGGGCGCGCGAGCCTTTGAGTTTGAAATCCTTGCCTACCTTTATGCCGATGATGGGCGTGCCCACGGTCAGGCGCGGGCCCTTGAGCAATGCGGTGCGCAATCTCACCGGCCGGTTATTCTTGCAGGCTCCGCCGTATGTGGCGGAGGCCCGGGCCACGGTGAATACGTCGGCGCCTTGGCTGCCTATGACCAGGAAGCGGACGCCTAGGGCCAGGGGGTTGCTCCCTTTGGTCTTTTTGGGGTTCTTGTCGAATATCAGCCATTGTCCGGAGGTTTCGTATACCGGATATATGCCCTTGGCTCCGTATTCTTCCTGAGCCTGGGCCGGCGCCAAGGTCAATGCCAGCAGGACTGCCGCTATAGTCGCGTGCACGATGATAGGATATAAAAATTCCGCTCAGCGTGGTAGGGCCACGCTGCCGGGCGCGTGCGGCCGGGGCTGGGCCGGCAGCTGCTCCTCGGTCCAGCGCTGCAGGGTTTCTCCGGTCCGGGCGTCGAAGAGCCAGGCCCCGTCTCCGGGCGTGATGAGCGCCGCGCGCAGTCCGTCGTTGCTGTAGATCATCTGGGAGCCGGAGTCGGGATGGATAAGGCCTTCTTTGCGGTATTCTTGGAACATGCGGTAGCCCCAAACCTCGCCTTCGTGCAGCATGAACCAGAGGTCTTTACTGTGCCACCACCAGCGTCCGCCGTTCCAGAGCCAGGTGGGCCTTACGGGCGAGGTCCAGGCCCACCAGCGCTCTCCGATCTGGTTGAGCCAGACCCAGCCTGAGTCCGTGGGCCGGCCCCAGGCTTTCCCATGGTGATAGACGCCGGCCGCCGCGTGCCAGTGGCCCGCGTCTAGGCGGCAGGCCGTGAGTTTTTTATCCAGGGGAGACGTTTTCTCCACTGCGGCTAGGTTTGCGGACTTCCAGCGGCGCGGCTGGCCGTCCGGGCCGGCGCGGGGCATGAGTTGGGCTAAGCCTTTGAGGTCCGGAGGTTTGACCTGGGTGCGGGGTGGGCGTATGGCAGCCTTGCCTAGGAGTTCGGATAGGAGCACGGGCTTAAGCCGCGGGGAGGCTGGGGCCGGGGTCTTTTCGATGGCGATGCGCGGGCTGCTGGGCGGCGTGCTGCGGCTGGGGAAGCTGTTAGACCCGGTGAGGGTGGGATGGGTTTGGGACCTGGGCGCCGGGGGCCAGGTCCAGGTTCGGTTGCTAGAGGCTGGGCCGGAGATTTTTCCTATTTCGGCCTGGCTGGCGTTTTTCTGAGCCTTATCCGGGTCTGGTTCCCGGCGGGGCCGGCTGTCCGGGGTTATCGGGGTTCTGGCCGGGGCCGGGCTTTTCGCGCGCATGTGCGCCGGGGCCGGCGTGGGCGCCTGCCGGGAAATTGGAATCCGCGCGTTCCGAGAGAATGGTGCTTCCTTGGCGGCTAGCTGGGCCGCGGCCTGGAGCCAGTATATGCAGCTGTCCGATAAGGGCCAATCGAAAGGCGTGGCTATAAGGTGCGTGGGAGTGAGAGCGTCATGCAGTTCTTCATCTAAGATTTGTCCTGCATTTGGTGGTTCTGTGGGCGTTTCTTTTTCCATTGTGCCTCTGGTATGTTGGCTCGTTGTCGTGCCGGTCGGCCCCTGGGGGCAGCGTGCTCCGGCGCCGAGCCGGGGCGGGCCGTAATGTCCGGGGCGGGACAGCCAGAATAAGGCTAGGGCGCATAGGGCTGCGGCGTTGCATATCCTGGATCGCTTCATGGGGCGGCCTTTGCCGGCTCCATGATTTTGGCGCGGCGAGTGTCGCGCCAGCAGGGGCGCACGGCCTAGGCGCGTTTGGGCCTATCGGCCCTGGCGGCAGACTTGGCGGCGCATGCCGTGTCCGGACTAAAGACTTGAGAATGTAACAAGACCCTCGTATACTTATCAGGCATGGAGCCGTATAACCTCTGGCGTGACGAGTACCGCAGGGAAGTGGACCAGGTGCTCGATGAGATGCGCGAGCGCAAGGACTCGGGGGAGGGATCTTCCGGGCCGCTCGACATATCCGACACCGTCGTCCCCCCCGCGGGCTTCTATCAAGAACTCCGCGGCGCCAAGGCCGAAGTCGTAAGCCTGCGCAAGCAGATGGAGATCATGCACGAAAAGCTGGAGCGCAAATCCCTCCAGCTCGAGGAAGAGCTCCGCCGCCGCAACCGCATCAAGGATCTGGTCGTAAACCTCAACGCCCACATAACCGCCCTGGAACGCGAGGCCCAGGACTCCAAGCAAAGCGCCCAAGAAAGCCTGGCCAAGTCGCGCCATTGCTATGATATGGCCCAGCAAGCCGAAGCCCGCCTGGCCGAGGCGCTCAAGGCTTTGGAGGAAGAGAAGCGCCGCCACCAGCAGTCGATCGCCCATGCCGAGGCCCTGCGCGCCAGCCTGGACGAACTCCAGATCCAGATGGATGCCAAGGAACGCGATGTGAAATCCATCCAACTGCGCGCCGAAGCCGTGGAACACGATGCCCAGCAGCGCGTGCGCCTGGCCGAGGCCCGCTTGTCGGAGCAGGAGCAGACTCTCTACGAGGCCCGGCAGAAGATGCTCGGCGCCGAGGCCGTGGAGGCCGCGCACGCCCAGCAGGAAAAGGCCTGGCAGGAGCGCGTGACCGCTTTAGAGCAGGACCAAGAATCCCTCCAGGCCCAACTGCGCGACGCTGCGGCGGAATGCCACAAA
>JBAZVY010000098.1:0-8670 GCA_041660645.1 Elusimicrobiota bacterium
CTCCTCGGTCAAGGCCTCGCCCACGCCCATGACCTGGCCGCCGATCTGCTGGCTTTCCGCGCCGGAGGCGAACATCACGGTGCCGCAATCGTTGATGACCACGAGTTTGAGCACCTGGACTGCGCCCGTACTCGTGTCCACCTCGACCTCGGCGAAATTAGCGATATAGGGGACCCCGGTCTTCTCGGCATTGGGCGGCCGGCCCAACTCCACCACTATCGGCAGCGAGACGCAGAGCCTCAGGAGCTCCTTGACCGCCAGGCCGGTATCCGGCGCGGCCGCGACGAATACGCGGCCCTCGGCGATATCCAGATCCCCGGCATCCACTTTGAGATGAGCGGCGGCCTTCTCGAGGATGCGGGCCTTGACCTCGAGGGCGGCGCGGGCTATCACCTCGGATTGCAGATAGGCCACGGCGCTGTCGGTCTGCACGCAATCCTTCAAGCTGGTCTCGGTATCCACCTTATGGGGCAGGAGGATATCCTCCGGGCCTATGCCCAAGAAGCTCAAGGCCTCGGCGCAGCCCAGCACATTGCAGGTATTGGAGCCGGTGCCGGTCTCCACCGTAGGCGCGTCCAGCAGCACGGTGCAGTCGGTATTGACGGTGATGCGGATGCGGATCTCGCCGCGGCGCGCTTCCTGCCACTCGGCATGCCAGGCGGGATGGAAAGAGAACCCTACTCCGCGCTTCTTGACCCGGTCATAGGCCGGGCCCGCGCCCGGGGCGTGGCGTTTCTGGCTCCAGCCGATGCGCTCTGCGCCCGAGCGCAGCACCTCGGAGAGGCTCTGGTCCGGCCGGCTGCCCCATTCGTGCCCGAAGTTCTTGAGCGCCAAGTCGATGGGATCCATCTTCAGCTTTTCCGCCAGCATGTCCACCACATGCCCGAAGATGAGGTTGAACTGGGAATTGCCCACGCCCCGCATCATGCAGGCCGGCAGCTTGTTGGTGTATACGCCGTAGGACTCCATGCGCACGTTCGGGATATGGGCCAAAGCCACCTCGGTTATCTCGGTGGGCGCGAACTTAAGGGCGAACATGGTATGGTCGGCATAAGCCCCGGAATTGCCGATGGACTTGAAATACATAGCGGTGATGGTCCCGTCCTTTTTGGCCCCGACCTTGCCCAGGTAGATGGCGGGCTGGCGCGAATCATGGAAGCTTTCCCGTCGGCTGTGCCGGAATTTCACCGGCCGGCCGGTCCGTTTCGAGAGCCAGGCGGTGAACAGGAAGAAGGGCTGGTCGCCGGTGTCTCCGCGGCCGAACTGTCCGCCCACATAGGAACTGATCACGCGCACCTTATGGATGGGCAGGTCCAGCATCTGGCTGATATGCATGCGGGACTGATCCGCTTCATAGGAATTGGACAACACCGTGAGCTTGTCCTGTTTCCAGTCCACCAGGCAGCACCAATTATCCAGCGAGGCCTGCGTGGCATTATGATGGATAGAGGTGCCTTCCACTATCACATCGGCCTGGGCGAAGCCCTTATCCGCGTCGCCCTTATCCACGAACACATCCGCTCCGCCCACCGCGTCCTTGGGCAAGATGTTATTCGGCGAGATCTCGGGATGAATGACCGGAGCCCCGGGCTTCATGGCCTCCAGCGGATCGAGCACGAAAGGCAGGACCTCCCAGTCCACCGCGATGAGCTTCAAGGCCTCTTCCGCTATCGCTTCGCTCTCGGCCGCCACCACCGCGCCCACCTCGTCGGTGGCCCAGCAAGCATGATCGCCCAGCACGCGCCGGTCCCGGAAATGGCGCCACATCATCTGCTCGTAGGATACCGTGTCCACTCCGTCCGTCCAGCCGGCGCTGGTGGGCTTGAGCGCGGCGATCTCCGGATCCTTGTAGGTAAGCACCGCATGCACGCCCGGCAGCTTCTCGGCTTTACTGGCATCCAGGCTCTTGATGCGGGCATGGGCATGCGGACTTCTCAGCACCTTGGCGTAAAGCAGGCCCGGAAAGCGGCTCTGCAGCGTGATGTCGTCTGCGAACTCGACCTTGCCCCCGGCTTTTTCCCAGGCGTCGATGCGGGGCCGATAAGCGCCGATGAACTTGCGGGGCACGCGGGGCTTATAGGGGGTCTTCATGGCCGCCCGCCTTCCGGCGCGGACTCTTTAGAGGCGCGCAGCACGGCCTGGGCGATGCCGGCGTAGCAGCCGCAGCGGCAGATGTTTCCGGATAGGCCCTCTTTGACTTCGGGCAGGCTGGGCTGGGGGTTCTCGGCCAGCAGGCCCTTGGCCGCCATCACGAAGCCGGGGGTGCAGAACCCGCATTGCAGGGCCGTGCCGTAGCCGGCTTCGCATTGCTGGGCAAAGGCCCGGATCAGGGGATCGTCCTTGGCCAGACCTTCGATGGTGACTATCTCATGGCCCTGGGCCTGGACCGCGAGCTGCATGCAGGACAATACCGCCTTGCCGTCCATGAGCACGGTGCAGGCTCCGCAAGCTCCTTCGTCGCAAGCCACTTTCAGTCCGGTATAGCCGAGCTTTTCCCGCAAGAGATAGGAGAGGGTCATGGTCGGCGTGATATCGCGGCCCACTTCGAACTCATGCTCGCGGCCGTTGATCTTGATCCTTATCGCCATATATTCCTCCTGACTCCATCCCGGCTATCGCGGCTGCAGCATCCGCGCCAGGCTCGATACGCCCAAGCATACTCCGCCGGCCATGACGATCACCGGCCCTACGGGCAGGTCCAAAGCATAAGCCGCGGCAAAACCCGCCAAAGCGCTGGCCCCGCCGATGGCTGAGGACAACAGAGAAAACGACATCATGCCCCGCGCCCAAGGCAAGGCAGACATAGGGGGGAGCACCAGCAGTCCGAACGTGACCAGCGGACCCACGTTCATGACTCCCAGGGAAATGGTGGCTCCAATGAGGATATAGAGCAGGATATCCCAGCCTAGCGCCTTGCGGCCCAGGCTCACGGCCAGATCCCGGTCGAAAGATACCAATAGGAATTCTTTCTGGAACAAGAACATACTGCCGGCGACCAAGATCAAGCAATCCAACATATGATGAAAGTCCGTCTCGGATATGGCTATGAGTTCGCCCTTGAGCAGCCCCATCATCTCCGCCTCGCCCCGCGCGTTCCAAGCCACCAACAGCACGGCGGCGGCCGCGGTTATGGCATAGACCACGCCCACGCGGCCCTCGGCCACGCCCCGGCCGCGGCGCTCCAGCAGGGCCAAGGCCAGTATGGCCGCCAGGGTGAATGCGAACGCGCCCAGTATGGCCAGATGCCGCTCATGCCCGGCCCCAGACACCAGCCGCTCCAAACCCGAGCCCTCCAACAAGAACGCGAAGGCGATGCCGGCGGCGGAAGCCTGGGGCAGAGCCACGCCCCAGAACACCAGCCGGCGCAGCAGGAAATAGGCCCCGACGAGCGGACAGGCCAGGCCCACTACGATGCTGGCGTACATGGCGTGCTGGAGGGGGAAATCCGGCCGGATAAGGTCCAAGAGCGCGGTCATGCGCCGCTCCGGAAGACCTCGGCGGCCCGAGCCGAGGCCAACAGCTCCGCCGCCGGTCCGATCCGCGCCGTGGCTTCGTCCACCCAGATCACATGGGAGAACAGCTCTCTTTCCGCTTGGATATGGTGGCTGACCATCAATACCGTGGCCCGGCCTTCTTGCCGCAGCCGGGCCAGCAGGCCCAAGATTACCTGGCGCGTGGCCGCGTCTATGCCGGCCAAGGGTTCGTCCAGGACCAGGATATCCGGCTCCGCGGCCAAGGCGCGCGCCATCAGCACCCGCTGGCGCTGTCCTCCGGAGAGGTCCCCAAAACGCTTATCCGCGAGGTCGCGGACCCCGCAATCCTCCAGACAGCGCTCGACCCCAGCCGCGCGGGCCGGACGGCGCCGGCCGGGAAATTCCCATCCGCGGACCGCGCCCATGGCCGCCACGGCCCGGACCGTGATCGGATATATGGAGTCCAGACGCTCTTTCTGCGGCATATAGCCGAAACGGGCCGGCCCGCCCTGGCCGAAGGCCGCGATATGTCCGCGCCGGACGCGCCCCAAGCCCAAGAGCGCGCGCATCAAAGTGGTCTTGCCCGAGCCGTTGGCCCCCAGCACCCCCACGAAAGCGCCGGCCGGGATCGCGATATCGACCCCATCGAGCACGAGCTTGCCTTCGTAGCCCAGGCTGACGCCTTCGAAACGGACCGCCGCGGCCGGCATCAACGCCCCCCAGGACCCACGGCCTCGAGCAAGGCCTTGAGATTATGATCGATCATGGCGATGAACGTGCCGGTGTCCGGGAAAGCTCCGGCCAGGCTGCCCACCACCGCGATGCGGGCGCCGGTCTGGCCGGCCAGCCACTCGCAAGCCTTGGCGTCGTACTGCTGCTCCCGCACGATCAGCCGGACGCCCTCGGCCTTCATGCGCTTGACCAGTTCGGCCAGATGGTTGGGGGTCGGGCCGATGCCGGGCTTGAGTTCCACGGTATCGATGAAAGAGATGCCGGTGAACCGGCCCAGATAAGCCACGTCCTTATGATAGGACACGGCTTTAAGTCCTTGCAGGGGGGCGACCACTTTGCGCCATTGGGCTAGACGGGGCTTCAATTCTTCCAGATAAGACTGGAGATTCCGGGAGAAAAGGCCGGCATCCGGGGGCGAGACCGAAGCCAGGCCCGCGGCTATGTTGCGGGCCATGATGACGCCGTCCTCCGGGTCGAGATTGTAATGCGGATTGCCCTGGGGATGGATGTCGCCTTCCGCCCGGCTCAGGGTCGCAGGCTTGTCCAGCACCGCGATGCCCGCGGAACAGTCGATGCACCCGGCGCCGGCGCAGCCCAAGACCGGGTCGGAACGCAGCCCGGGATTGACCGCGGCCTCCAGCAAAGCGGGCAGGAAGGCATGCTCCACGGACAGGCCCAAGAACACCACGGCATCGGCCCGGTTGAGCTTGGTCACGAAGCTCGGTTTCATGGTCACCTGATGGATGTCTTCCACGCCCCGGGCGATGCTGTCGACTTGGACCCGGTCGCCGCCTATGCGCCGCGCCAGGTCCGCGAGTTCCGGCACCGTGGCCACGACCCGGAGCTGGCCTGCGGCCGCGGCCCGGGCGACCGGGCACAGCAGGACCAGGGCCAATCCCAATAGACGCGTCTTCACACTCATACCCTCAGCGGCCCCGGAAGCCGTGCACGTGATAACCCAGGATCGCGGTCCATTGCAGGGCCACGCGATGGCTGCCCGGACGGCCCGGCATATTATCCGTGACCCGGCTGTATTGCAGACGCAGACGGTTGAACTCCGAGAACTCATAGGTCACGAATCCCGCGTAAGTGCGGGTGAGCCGGCGGGCCTGGTCCAGGTCCTCGGCCAGATCCGCCAGCACGCCCGGCCGCCAGTTCTTTCCGGCCTTGAACTCCAGGAAGGAATAGCCGGCCCAAGCCCGGACCCGGTCCGTGGGCAGGCGCGTGGCCGCGTCGAACCTGCGCTCGTCGTTCTGCAAGACCTCGGCGCCCCAGACCAGGCCGCGGTACATCCCGCCCTGGGGGGGATGATAGCGATAGGTCAGGTCCACGCCATGCAAAGTACGCCAAGTGTTCTTCAACGTGCTCCGGGCCGAGGCGTTGCCAGTCACCGTGGCGTCCTCGGTCACGGTGCGTTTCGGGGTCCAAGCGGAACTGGCGCCGAGCTCCAGGCCGTGGGCATCGCCCAGGTCGAACGAAGTCCCCAGCCGGCCCACGAAAGTGAACTGGTCCAGCGGCCGCAGGTCCGTATCCGAGGTCCGGTCATTATCTCCGCCCATCTTGTTGTACATTCCGAAAACGACATTTATGTACTGGTCCGTGGGCAGCAAATAGGAGACCTCCAATCCGTCGCCGCGGGTCTCCCCGCCGATGAAGGAGTCCAGGGACTCCGGACGGTCGATTACCGGCAGTTCATGATCGTGGAAGTAACCCAGCCGGCCGAAAGTGGCGAACAACCGTCCGCCCCGGACCGTGAGATTGCAGGGCAGACGCGTGGTCTGCAGGGCCGCTTCCTCCAGACTGAAGGCCGGATCCCCGTTGGACCCCACGATGACGGCATAGCCCTTCAAGAACGGGTCGATGGGCGCCTCGATCGAAAGCTCCGCCGCCCGCAGTTGGAATTGGGACTTAGAATCCTGCACGCGCCCGAGCGCGTCCAAGGCCAATCCCAGGGCCGGATTGAATTGCGACAGAGAGGCCTTGGCGGGCGCGGCCTCCAAACGGGAGAGGCGCGCCTCCAAGGCTGAGATGCGCTCTTCCGGACCGGCTGCGGAACCGACCCCAGCCAGGCCGGATAAAATAAAGGCCAGTGCGGCTATACGGATCAAAAGGCGTCCTCCGACTAGAGCGTCACTCCGGTCTTGCGGTTGAACTCGGTTATGAGCTGGTCCCAGCCCGCGACCTGGGCGAAGGTCTCGTCCCAGAATTCCGGTTCCCAGAGCCGGCGCAAGTCTTCTGAGCTGCGTCCCTGCTGTTCCACCCACGTGAAATACTTCAGGTTATGCAGAGCCTTGCGGTCATAGTAGCCCAGTTCCTTGAAATAATCGATGCCCACGCCGCGCAGACAGCGGTCCAAGTCCATGCCGGCCTGGCTGTCCGAATACTGGCCGTGCTGTTGGGTGAGTTCGGCCAAGCGCGAGCGGTACATCTCCACGGAATCCGTAAAGATCGTGAAGATCACGTCGTTCTCATCGAGTTCGTAGTACTTGGCCAGCTTTACCGCGCTGAGCATATTGGAGATGCTGGATATGCCCATGAGGGAGAGGGCCTCCAAGGTTTCTTTCTTGACGCCTTCCTTGGCCAATAATTTGCGGCCCGGCTCCTCATTGAACAGGCGCAGGATCCGCATGCAATACTCGTCGTCTATAGCCACGACCGCGTCGGTATTGCGCACGTTGTGCACCCAAGGTATGTGCTTATCCCCGATGCCCTCGATGCGATGCTCGCCGAACCCGTTCATGAGCAAGGTCGGACATTGCAAAGCCTCGGAGGCCGCCACCCGCACCGCCGGGAACTGGCGGCGCAGATAGTCGCCGGCCGCTATAGTGCCGGCCGAGCCCGTGGCGGACACGTAGCCGGCCAGGCGGGAACGCTGGCCCTTGAGCTTATGGAAAGCCTCTTCCACCGCCGGTCCCGTGGTATGGAAGTGCCAGCAGGGATTGCCGAACTCCTCGAACTGGTTGAAGATCATGCAGTCCTTGCGGTTCTTGCGGATGTCCCAGCACTTATCGTAGATCTCCTTGACGTTGGATTCCGTGCCCGGAGTGGCGATGACCTCGGCTCCGATGGACTTAAGCCACTCGAAGCGCTCCCGGCTCATGCCCTCGGGCAGTATGGCCACGGCCGTACAGCCCAACAGCGCGCTGTCGAAAGCCCCGCCCCGGCAGTAGTTGCCGGTGGAAGGCCAGACCGCTTTCTGGGAGGTGGGATCGAACTCGCCGCTCATCAGGCGCGGCACCAGGCAGCCGAAAGCCGCGCCCACCTTATGCGCTCCGGTGGGGAAATACTTGCCCACCAGGCCCACCACCCGGGCCTTGATCCCGGTGATGGCCGGCGGCAATTCCAGACAGTTCACATCTCCGAACAGGCCGGAGTCCACGTCGTTATGCCAGGTGATGCGGAAAAGGTTGACCGGGTCCACGTCCCAGAGGCCGACTTTCTTGAGCTTGGCCCGGGCCCCGGCCGGAACCAGCCGGGGATCGCGCAGTTGGGCGAAGGTAGGGATCACGATGTTGCGCTTGCGGCAGAGCTCCAGGGTCTTGCGGAGCACATCCTCTCTGACTTTCACGGCAGTAGTGGTAGGCATGGCTTCCTCCGATATCGGGTCAATGCGAAGATATCCTCAATTTCCTTACCAGACGCTTCAATTCAGACAGATCCGGACTCACATGATGGGGCCCGCCCACCGACTTCTTGGCGCTGGCCACATCCTTGAGTCCGCTGCCCGTGATCATGACGGCCGCCCGCGGGCTGCGGCCCAGCCGCCCCGCGGCCACAGCCTTGCGCAGGCCGGCCCAAGCCGCGGCTCCGGCCGGCTCCGCGAACACGTTGCTCCGCCGGGCCAGATCGGGGATGGCGTCTAGGATCTCGCGGTCGCTGACCGTGATCGCAAAACCCCGGGATTCCCGCACGGCCCGGACCGCGGCGGCTCCGTCGCGCGGCAAGCTCACGGATATGCTGTCGGCCACGGTCCGGCCGCTGACCGGACGGATGCGGCCGTCGCCGTCCACGGCCTTCTGGACCGCGGCGCTGCCCGCGGCCTGCACCGCGGCCAGGCGCGGCAAGCGGTCGATGAGGCCCAAGGCCTGCATGTCCCGGAATCCTTTCCACAGTCCGCTTATGATGTTGCCGTCGCCCACGGACACGAACACCAGATCCGGGACTTCCCAGCCCAGCTGTTCGCAGAGTTCGAAGGCGGCGGTCTTCTTGCCTTCGCGGGTGAAAGGATTTACCCCGGTGGAACGGTTATACCAGCCGTACTCCCGGGCGGCCTGGCCGCAAAGGTCGAAGGCCTCGTCATAGCTGCCCCGCACCGCGATCACGGTGGCGCCGAACACCAAAAGCTGGGCGATCTTGGCCTCGGGCGCGGTCTCGGGCACGAAGATGACGCTGCGCAAGGGCAGGCCCGCGGCCAGACAGGCCAAAGAGGAAGCGGCATTGCCGGTGGAAGCGGTGGTCACGACCC
>JBAZVY010000099.1:0-8636 GCA_041660645.1 Elusimicrobiota bacterium
CGGGATTATGACTGGGCCCTAGGGGCACAAACCCCTGCGCATAGGGCCCAAGCGGCCCTAGGCCGCGGGACCTACTTCCAGGTGTTGAATATTCCGCCCAGCTGGTTTATGGGGTGATCCGGCAGGGTGAACTGGCCTTGCTTCGGCACTAGATTTACGCGCTTGCCGGTCATCTCGATATAGGCCGAGTAATTGGGCACGGCCTTGCCATCCGGATCGAAATGCGTGCCCGACAGCAGGGCCGTGGCAGCCACGGCCCGCTTAAGGTCCACGCTGCGGTCCCGCCGCATCTCCAAGAACATGTCGATGAGCTTGGTCGGCTCCGCATCGGCCCTCTGCATATCGCCCACGTGATTGGCGTAGTTGGCCGCGCTCAGATAACGCGGCGCATCCGCCAGCAGGGAGCGTCCCGGCGCTAACTTCTCATATGCACGCTGCATGGCCCGGAATCGGCTCTTGTCCGATTCGGTCTTGCCCCAACGCAGGCGGACAATCTCCGCCGCGTTAGCGCCGAAGAACCCCAGCACGCGCGCCAGGCCCTCAGGGTCGGCGCCCTTGGCCCAAGCCGGCGATCGATCGGCGGAATTCCAGCTCTGCCCGGGAGGAGCATTCTGAGCCTCGAACATCCAATCCGCTTTAAGGTACGCGGCTAGGATCTCGTCCCGTCCGGACTTGCGTATCGCATTGCGGCCTTCGTCGCTCAGCACGAATTTGCCGTTCTCCACGCTGCGGCCGTAATTGCCCAGCCCGAAGAGATAGATGTACGGATGCGGAGCCTTGACTTCTCCCGCGACTTCCAGGCCCAAAGCCTTCTGGACGGCTATGATGTCGTTGACCCGCTCCCGAGTGGTGGTCAGCAGCCGCTCTTGCGGCCCCAGGCTGACCGATACCATAGCCCGATTGTGGTTAAGGTCATACCACATGGCGGATTCTTCATTACGGCTGGTGCTGGTCACGCTGCCGTCGAATTTCTTACGGGCTATGCCTACCAAAAAATTCTGGACCGGACCGTGGTCATAACGCCAGCGCACTTCATAGAAAGCCGTGCCCGCGGTCTTAGTGACCTTGAACAGCAGCAGCTTGGCCTGCAAAACCTTATCCTCGGTCACGTCGCGCATATCCGCGTCTATGCGCCCGGCCTTGAGTTCCGGAGCATAGGTGCTCTCCGGAGCCAGGCCGCGCAGGGCGTCGCCGTCGAAACGGAAGAGCTTGTCCAGGGCGCTCGCGGACTTGGGATCGGACAAGGACACCGAACCCCAACCCTCGGACTGCGACTCATGCTTGCCGCGGCTCCAGGCCTCGCTGAGTTCGACCTTGACCAGCCGGTCCAACTGCCGCATCACGCCCGTATTGCGCTTGACCACGGCCTGGCCCAGCACCGAACCGTCGATGGAATTAGGCGCTACGCGCGGTATGAACGCGTCATCATACATGTCAAAACCGGCCATGGCCCGCAGGTTCACGCTGAAGACCTCGCCGTTGCCCTTCTGCAGGAATATCCGGACATGGTCCGGGTCCAGCTTCTTTATATGCAGACTGACCCAATCGTCCTGGCTGTGCCCGGTCCCGACGCTGACCACCGCGCCCGCGCCCCCGAAACGCGGCACGCCCAAGCGCTTGCCGATGCCCGCGACCAGGCCGCTGCCGCGCTCCACGCGCAGGGTCAGAGTGATATCCTCGCCTACGCGCATGGTCTCGCGCAGGTGCTGGGCGGAGAGCGGCCACATGAACACGCGCTCCTTAAGATGGTCCCACGCCCCAGCCCACGCCCGCGGGATGGCCCGGGTCTCCACGATCTCCACCACTCCGCCCAGGCGCAAGCCGAAATTGACCTGAGCCGGCCCGGAAGTATTTATAGGGAAGGCATGGCTGCCGAATATCTCGGCCTTGGTATTGGTGCGCAAGAACATCACTTCCTCGTTCTGCTTGGCCGCTGCGTCGCGCACGCCCTGCTTTATCGGGTCGGCTTTGACTTCTTCCGGAGAAAGCACCTTAGCGGTGAAGAATCCGGCTCCGTCCACCCGGCCGCCGGTATGCATGCCGTACATGTCGCGGAAAGTCTGCTCGCGCTCCTTATATAGTTCCTTGCGCGCAGCTTCCTGGAGCTTAGCCCAAGGCACGCTTACGATCTTGAGCTTGCCCGGGCCTCCAGCCGCCGTCGCCGAGACCTTTTCTGCCGCGGCCAGGCCGGAAGGCGCGGACTGCTCCTGCGCACCGCCGACAGCCCGCACCGCAGGCTCCTCCGCTGATCCCATCCTCACTTTTCCACCGTCCGCTGATGCCAAAGCATTCCCAGATGGCATCTGGGACGGCGTCGCTACCGCGCCGCCGTCGAAAACCATACGCGATCCCGCCGCATCCCAGGAAGCGGCCGATATATTCGCCGCGGGACGAGGACTGCGTAAGACTACCGACTTGTTCCCGGCTGGAGCTGCCGCAGATACGCTCGACACCAGGGACAAGAGCTGGGCCTTGGCCGCGGCGCCGGGCTGACCCTGAGTATCCAGGAACTCACAGACTTGCCGCCGAGGTTCCGGACTGAGTACGGCTTCGGATATCCATTTCCGGGCGGTATCCCGGCTATCGCCGTGCAAAACCATCTTGGTGCGGGCAGGATCGAAGACCGCGATCTCACTTATGAGAGTACGGGCGAAAGCCGCATCCTGGGGCAAGCCCGCGGCATCTCCGCCGACGGCCGGGATAACGGACAGCATCGCCCAGGATAGGACTAGGATCAATCTCTTCAATCTGCCTCCGAGAACATGGACTATTGATTATAGTAGCCATATTATCGATTTTCCGCATGAGGCCTATGACCCACACCCTCCTGGGTAATACGGACCCAAGTCGCTTCATCCATTTTTTTGTTGCCGTAAATGCGGTCCCGGCGCAAAGCGCCGGGACCCACCCCTGCCCGTATGGAAAACGGGGCAGGGGCCTTGCGCCCATGGCGTGCTCCTCAGCGCAAGGCCCGCGGTAAGCGCCCCTGAAGGGCTGGCATGGGCGATCCTTCTGCCCATTGTTTACCTGTTACCTATGTGGCCAGTCTATACCTTCCGACCTACTATGGGCCCCACAGTCGCGCTCCGTATCCGCAATCCATGAACCATGCCGCCCTAGGCGAGCAGTCATGGGCCGCCTTCGGCGGGAGGCTCGCTCGCGATGGCTCGCGAGCTCCGATTTCAAAGAAGCTCACCTGCGGAAGAACAGCTGGCGCGGAATCTGGACTTACTCCACTCGTCGAAATCCCAAAACGATAAAAGACTTATTTTAATTCATCGGGGAAGTGGGTACAGTCGAACACGGACCCAAAACTTGCGAATACCTTCCTAAAATGATAAATTTTCTATCGCAGTGAATCGCCGAGCCGGAACACGGAGGTTATCATAGCACTCTGTTCAGCCGTGTCCGATACGATTTCATCGTCCGCGAGCAACGATGGGGTCGGCGCCGATAGGGCCGGAATATCACTGCCCCCCCGACAGCTCTGCCGAGCTAGTCCGTGCCCGGCCCGGCATAGCGCTATGACTGACCTTTGAACTACGCACACGAGGCGGAACAGCCATGAGCGACAGCCAAGGCGTACTAGTCAAGGAAGCGCCGAGCCGCACCGGACGCACCACGCCCGCGGCCGGAGCCAGCCACGTGGTGGAAGTTTCGCTCAAACCCGAATTCCCGGACGCGGAAGGCGCTTGCGCCCTGCGCCTGCTGCACGCTGCCGGGGTGAACACCGTGCGCTATGTGCGCGTAAGCCGGCTCTACGAGGTCTCCGGTCCCATAAACCTCGGCCACATGAACCTGGCCATGCGCGAACTGCTTTGCGATTACGTGACCCAAGAATCCCGCCTCTGCCAGTCCCTCTCCACCGCCGCCAACGGCGGCAGCCTATGGCGCGTGGAAGTCTGGCTCAAACCCGCGGTCACCGATACGGTCGGAGACAGCGTGCGCAGCGCCCTGCAGGAATTGGGCATCCCGGAAGCCGTTTCCGTACGCTGCGGCCGGGCCTATCATATAGTAGGGAAATGCGGCCGCAACCAACTGGAAAAAGCCGTGCTCCGCTCTCTGGCTAATCCCGTGATCCACCATACCAGCATCAGCGAGGCGCATTGATGCCGGGACGCCCCATACCCCCCGCACCCGGGAGCCAAACCATGCCCCACGCCGTGATCTCGCACCCTGCGGCCTCCGCCGGAATGCCCCTCGACGGGCTGACCCCCAAAGACCTTCGCAACCTCAGCGCCCGGCACGGCTGGTCGCTCAACGAATCCGAGATGACGGCCGTCCAAGCTCATTTCCGCGGGTTGCGCCGCGATCCGACCCGGGCCGAGCTCGAGACCTTGGCCCAGACCTGGTCCGAGCACTGCAAACACAAGACCATGACCGGGCCCATCCGCTATAGTGAGGGCAAGAAGACCCGGCTCATCAAGAATCTGCTCGAAGAGACCGTATTCAAAGCCACCAAACAGCTCAAGCGCCCCTGGTGCCTGTCCGCCTTCAAGGACAACGCCGGCATCGTGTCCTTCGGTTCCAAATGGGCCCTGGCCTACAAGGTCGAGACCAACAACCGCCCCTGCGCCATAGAACCCTACGGCGGCGCCGAGACCGGAGTCGGCAGCGTGGTCCGCGACGTCATGGGCGCGGGCCTGGGCGCCAAGCCCATACTGAACACGGACGTGTTCTGCTTCGCGCCCCCGGACTACGCCGGTCCCCTGCCCGAGACAGCCCTGCATCCCCGGCGGGTGCTGGACAGCGTGGTCTCCGGAGTACGCGACTATGGCAACCGCATGGGCATACCCACGGCCGCGGGCGCCATTTGGTTCGATCCGGACTATCGGCTCAATCCGCTCGTTTTCTGCGGGACCGTGGGGCTTTTGCCCGCCTGGGCCGTCAGTAAAACGGTCAAGCCTGGAGATATCATCGTGGCCGCCGGCGGCCGCACCGGCCGCGACGGCCTGCACGGCGCGACCCTCTCCTCCATCGTACCGGAACGCCCCCAAACGGCGCCGCCCCATACCGGAGACGCTATAAACGAAAAGAAGCTGCTCGACGCCCTGCTCGAAGCCCGACAACGCAAACTTTATCGCGCCGTGACCGATTGCGGCGCGGGCGGATTCTCGTCCGCCGTGGGCGAGCTGGCGGCCAAATGCGGGGCCCGAGTGCGCCTGGAATCGGCCCGGCTCAAGACCCCGGACCTGGCGCCCTGGGAGATCTGGCTGTCCGAATCCCAGGAAAGGATGATATTCGCCGTGCCCCCGCGCAACCTCAAGGCCTTCATCGCCGCCTTCACGGCCGAGGACTGCGAGACCTCGATCCTGGGCGAGTTCACCAACGACGGCCGCCTAAAAGTCGCCCATAACGGCGCCCCGGTCGTGGACCTGGACATGCGCTTTTTACACGGCGGCCTGCCCGCGGCGGAAAAACGGGCGGTCTGGGAACAGCCCAAACCGGCGCCGGCCAAACCCTCCGCGCATAAAAAGAACCTGGCCCAGATCCTGGTCGAATGCCTGGCCCATCTCAACGTATGAAGTCGGGAATCGATCATCCGCCAGTACGACCACGAAGTCCAGGGCGGCACGGTGATCAAGCCCCTGCAGGGCATCCGGCACGACGGCCCGGGCGATGCCTGCGTCATCTGGCCGCACGCCGCCACCGGGGACTCCGCCAACCACGCGGGCTTCGCGGTCAGCCACGGCCTCAACCCGGCCTACGGCAAACTCGATCCTTATCGCATGGCCCTGGCCTGCACGGACGAAGCCCTGCGCAACCTGCTGTGCGTAGGCGCCGACATCACGCGCGCCGCCCTGCTGGACAATTTCTGCTGGGGCGATCCCGACGATCCGGCCCAGCTGGGCGCCCTGGTGCGGGCCGCGGAAGGCTGCCGGGACGCGGCCCTGGGATTCGGAGCCCCCTTCATCTCCGGCAAGGACAGCCTGCACAATCGGGCCGTGGACGCATCCGGCAAGTCCCTATCCATCCCCGGGACCCTGCTGATCTCGGCCCTGGCCCCGGTCCCGGACGTACGCAAAGCCCTGACCATGGACATAAAAGGCCCGGGCAACGCCCTCTATCTGGTGGGCTGGACCACGGACGACCTGGGCGGCTCCCTATTCCATGAATTCTGCGGACGCTGCGGCAGCTGCCAAGCCCCGGCCGCGGACCCGCGTGCGGCTGCGGCCGCGTTCAAGGCCGTGTACGGCGCCCTGAGCAAAGGCCTGGTACTCTCCGCCCACGACCTATCCGAAGGCGGCCTGGGCGTCTGCGCCGCGGAGATGTGCTTCACGGGCGAATTCGGGGCCACCCTCGACCTCGACGAGATGCCCCGCCGCTCCAACATATACGCGGACGATGTGCTCTTGTTCTCCGAAACCCCCAGCCGCCTGCTCCTGGAAGTCGACTGCGACCAGGAACTGGCCCTGGCCAAGGCTTTACGCGGGATACCGGCCAAGCGGGTGGGCACCACCGTGGCCAACCCCGTGCTCAAAGTCACGGGCCTGGATGGACGCGTGGCCCTGGAAGCCTCCCTATGCGATCTTAAGACGGCCTGGCAGGATGCCCTGCCCCGGAGATTAGGATGAAAAAGCCCAAGGTGATGGTACTGCGTGCCGCGGGCACGAACTGCGACCTGGAGACCGCCAACGCCTTCAACCTGGTAGGCGGAACGGCCCAACGCGTGCACATGAACCTGCTCCGCCAGGGCAAGGCCAAGCTGATGGACTACGACATATTGGCGCTGCCCGGAGGCTTCTCTTACGGCCACGATGCGGGCGCGGGCAAGATCTGGGCCAACCAGATAAAATTGCACGTGAAGGACCTGCGCAACTTCGTGCGCATGGGCCGGCCCGTGCTGGGCATAGGCAACGGATTCCAAGTCCTGGTCAAGGCCGGAGTCCTGCCCGCCCCGCATTCCCATCTCCCGGAACAGACCGCGGGCTTCATTGCCAACGATTCCGGCCGCTTCGAGGCGCGCTGGGTGCATCTGCGCCTGAACACCCAGAGTTCCTGCCTGTTCTTCAAGGGCCTGCCCGAGATGATCGAGCTGCCCGTGGCCCATGGCGAAGGCAAGCTGGTGCTCAAGTCCCCGCGCCAGCTCGAGGAACTCAAGAAGAACAAGTCCATAGCCATGCAATACGTCAGCGACGACGGCAAGCTCACCGGCTATCCCCACAACCCCAACGGCTCCATATTCAACATCGCGGCCCTATCCAACCCTGAAGGCAACTGCCTGGGCATGATGCCGCACCCGGAACGCTACACCACCAAGCACCAGCACCCCAACTGGACCCGCCAGACCTTCGTGAAGGAAGGCGTGGGCTTGGAGCTGTTCCGCAACGCAGTGGAGTACTGCCGGAGCTGATGCCGCGATGAAGCTGCTCATACTCGGCGCCGGCGGACGCGAACACGCCCTGGTCTGGAAATGCGCGCAAAGCCGCACGGTCCAGAAACTATACTGCGCCCCCGGCTCCGAAGCCATCTCCGCCCACGCGGAGTGCGTGGCCATAGACCCCGCCGATCCCATGGCCGTGACCGGCTTCTGCGTGGAAAAAGGCATAGACCTGGTCATCGTAGGTCCGGCCCGGCCCCTGGCCTCGGGCGTAGCCGACTATCTGCGCAAAGCCGGAGTGCGCGTATTCGGTCCCGGACAGGCTGCGGCGCGCTTGGAGTCGTCTAAAGCCTTTGCCAAGCAATTCCTGGTCCGCCATTGCATACCCACGGCCCGGGGGCACATCTACCGGACGGCTAACGAAGCCGTGGCCGCCTTGGATAAGATGAAAGCGCCCATAGTGATCAAGGCCGACGGCTTGGCCGGCGGCAAGGGCGTTTGCGTGTGCCCGGACCGGGCCGAAGCCGCGGAGACCATCGAAGATTTCATGCGCATGAAGACCCTGCAAAGCGCGGGCGACACCGTGGTCATAGAGGAATACCTGGAAGGCCGGGAATTGACCGCCATGGCCCTGTGCGACGGCAAGAACTTCAAGCTGCTGCCTTACGCGCGCGACCACCGGCACCTCCTCGACGGCGACAAGGGCCCGGACACGGACGGCATGGGCGCCTACGCGCCCGTGGACTTGGACGCGGACGCCGGCTCCGCCATCCAGGACATATTCTCAGCCACCCTGGCTGGGATGCACAAGGACGGCCTGGACTTCCGCGGCCTGCTCTATATCGGACTCATGCTCACGGCCTCCGGGCCCAAGGTCCTGGAATACAACAGCCGCTTCGGCGACCCCGAGGCCCAAGCCGTACTGCCGCTGTTGGATTGCGACCTGGTCGCCCTGGCCCTGGCCTGCGCCGAGGGCCGGCTGGCCCCGGCCGAGATCAAGCTCCATACCGGCGCCTGCGTCTGCGTGGTCATGGCCTCCGAGAACTATCCCCGCGCGCCCATGATCGGACGGCCGGTGACCGGGATCGAGGATATCTCACGATCCTCGGACATCCTGGTATTCCACGCCGGCACTGGCCGGAAGGACGGCCGCTGGGCCACCACCGGGGGCCGGGTGCTGGGCATCACCGCCCGGGGGCCGGACCTGGCCGCGGCCCGACGCTGGGCTTACGAACACGTAGCCCGAATCTGTTTCGACGGCATGCTCTTTCGCCGCGATATCGCCAATGAGGCGCTTACCCCGCGATGAAAACAC
>JBAZVY010000100.1:0-1661 GCA_041660645.1 Elusimicrobiota bacterium
GTATTGTCCAAAGCCACGCTGGCCGCGGCCCTGGCTTCGGCCCTGCTGGCCTGGAACTGCCGCAGCCTATTATCCGACGTCTGGCTGGTCCGGCTCAACAACGCCTGGCCGGGCGGCAGCTTCTTGGCGTTCGCAGAGGACGGCCGGGAATGCTTGGCCGTGTATAGGTTCTCATCGGGGGCGGGGCTGCTCCTGGACAATGGCGCCGCTTGGCACAACCCCGAGACCTCGGCGAAAAGGGAAGCGCATCTGCCCCTGCTCATGCACGGCTCGGCCCGCAGCGTGCTGCTGATCGGCGCCCGCCACCCCGCGACCCTGGCCGCGGCCCGGGCCCATGGGCTAGAGACCACCTCATTGGACCCGCATCCCGACGCAGGAGCCGTGCTCCGATCCCAAGCCGCCGACGGGCGGCCGCCGGCCGGCATTAAGACGATCCGCGCCGACCCGCGCGGCTACCTGCGCCGGGCGGGCCCGGCCTATGATGCGATCATAGTGGAAACGCCTTTCCCGGCCCACGCTCCGGAAGCGGCGCGCCTCGTCACCATGGAGGCCATGGCGGAAGTGCGCGCTAGGCTGGCTCCCGGCGGGGTGGCGGCCTGGCGCTTGCCCGCGCCTTACTCCCACATGAGCCGAGAGCGGACGATCCAGGCCGCCCGCCGGACTTTCGCGCATACGGGCGGTTTCAGACTGCCCGGGGGCTGGCTGCTGATATGTTCGCAGCAGCCGCTGGACAGCGGCCCGGCCGCGCTCCGGGCCCGGCTCGGCCCGCGGGTGCGAGCTGACGATGCCGCCCTGGCGGACGACCTGTCCAAGCTGCCCTGGGCCGCGTCCGCTCCGGATGATTCTAAGGCGGCTCGGCCGGACACGGACGACCGGCTGCGCGGGACGCTGTCTCTGCCGGCTATCTGGAGCGGCCGGATATTCACAGCCGAAACCGCCGAAGCCCCCGTGCTATAATGAGTCGATGCGCGTACACGCCATAACCCTAGGCTGCCAGATGTCGGCGGCCGACGGCTACGATACGGTCGCGGCTCTGGCCCGCCTGGGCTGGCAGCGCGCCGACACGCCGGAACAAGCCGACGCCATCGTCCTTACCACCTGTTCGGTGCGCAAGCATGCGGAGCATCGCGCCATCTCCTTAATAGGACGGCTGCGCGCCTGGAAAGCCGCGGCTCCCGGGCGCATGCTGGTGATCGCGGGCTGCGTGGCCGAACGCCTCGGCCCGGAACTGACCCGCCGCTTCCCGTATGTGGACCTGGTGGTAGGCGCGCGCCAAGCCGGACGCTACCCGGAACTCATCGCCGCGGAACTCAACCGACGCTTCGCGCCGGCGGCGATCCCGGCAGGGTCGCCGTGCCGGGCGCCATCAGGAAATATTCTGGCGCCCAGCACCGCCACGGTCACGATCATGCGCGGCTGCGACTGCGCCTGCTCCTACTGCATCGTACCCTCGGTCCGCGGCCCCGAAACCTGCCGGCCGCCCGAGGATATCCTGGCCGAGGTCCGCGCCAAAGTCGCCGCGGGCGCGCGGGAAGTGACCTTGCTCGGCCAAAGGGTGAACGCTTACCGATTCGGCCGAGACGGCAAGACCACGGATTTCCCGACCCTGCTGCGCGCGGTGGACCGGACCGAGGGCTTGGCCCGGCTGCGCTTCATGAGCC
>JBAZVY010000100.1:1671-8604 GCA_041660645.1 Elusimicrobiota bacterium
TCCCGGCTGCATGGACGACGGACTCATAGCGGCCTTAGGGGGATGTCCCAGCATATGCGAATGGCTGCATCTGCCGGTGCAATCCGGCTGTGACCGGCTGCTGGCCGCCATGCGCCGGGATTATACCCGCAGCGGCTTCCTGGACCTAGCCGCGCGCCTGCGCCGGGCCCGGCCCGACGTTGTGCTTTCCACGGACATTATAGTAGGATTTCCTTCGGAGACGGAGACGGATTTCGCGCAGAGTCTCACGCTGCTCGAGGAGCTCCGGCCCGCGACGGCATTCTGCTTCAAGTATTCCGCGCGGGAAGGGACTCCGTCCGCGGGCTGGCCGGACGATGTGCCGCCGCCGGTGAAAGAAGCGCGGCTGGCGGCCGTCAACGAGCTCGTGGACCGGCTGACGCGTGAAGCCCTGCAAGCCCGGATCGGCAGCGTGGTCGAGGTCCTGGCCGAGACGCCGTATTTTGGACGCACTCGCACCGGATTCAAGGCGCGCTGGGACCGGCCGACAGAGCCCGGACGGATGATCCAGCTCCGCATCGTATCCGCGACGCGACGCACATTGCTAGGAGAGTTCCATGAGCCATCATAAGACAGAAAAGCCCGATACCGACCGGCGCCAACATACCCGCTTTCACATGGTCGACGGGATGATCGAGCCCATCACCGTCACATTCGGGACCACGGCCGCGGATCCGGACCGCAAAGAAGGCGGCCCGGTGCAGCCCGCCATACTCACCAACCTATCGGCCGGCGGGATGTCTTTGCTGATGTTCCTGGAACCGCCGCACGCCAAGCGCCTGGACATGGTGCTGACCATACCCGGCCTGGAGCATGTTCCGATCCAAGGCAAAGTGGTCCGCGTCCATCAGAAGGGACCGACCTATAACGTAGGCATAGCTTTCACCCAGATCAGCAAAAAGCATCAGGACCACATCAACCAGATGGCTGAGGAGCACGGAGATTGCGAAGCCCGCATCTCCCTCAAACTCCCGGAAGTCTGCATCAAGACCTGCAGCTTCCACGCCCTCTGCGCTAAACCCCAGAAGATGCCTTTCTGGAAAAAGTAAATAAAGCCACGGACAACATTAACCCCGCAGCCGCGGACCGGCCCGCCCTTATCGTCATAGCCGGCCCCACCGCCTCCGGCAAGACCGACCTGGCCCTGGCCTTGGCCCGAACCTGGGGCGGAGAAGTGGTGTCCGCGGATTCCTGCCAGATCTATCGCGAACTATCCGTGGGCACGGCCAAGCCGGTCCGGGATGCGGCCGGCCTGGTAGACGGAGTCGCCTACCATATGCTGGACCAGGCCAGCATCGCCGAAAACTTCGACGCCGGGCGCTACGCCCGCGCCGCCAGCGCCTGCATCGCCGAGATATCGGCCCGGGGCCGGACTCCCATCGTGGCCGGCGGCACCGGACTCTACCTCAAGGCCCTATTGGAGGGTCTGGCCCCATTGCCGCCCCGCGACCCCGAGGCCCGCCGCCGCCTGGAAGCCGAGGCCCAGGAACACGGCCGCGCGAGCTTGCACGCCCGGCTGGCCCGGCTGGATCCCGAAGCCGCGGCCGCCATCCCGGCCAACAACATCCAACGCACGGTCCGCGCCCTGGAAGTCATCGGGCTCACCGGCCGGCCCATCTCCGAACTCTGGCGCCAAGGCCGCCGCGGCTCCCTGGCCGAAGCCGGCCTGCCCGCGCCCCGGGCCGTGCTGCGCATAGATTGGCCGGCGGAAGAACTGCGCCAGCGCATCGCCCGGCGCAGCCGCGGCATGTGGCCGGACCTGCTGGAGGAAGTCCGCGGCCTGCTGAAAAAATTCTCCGGCACCGAACCCGGATTCCAAAGTCTGGGATATGCCGAAGCCGTAGCCTGCGCGCGGGGGGAACTCCCGCCGCAGGAAGGCCTCGCCCGACTGGTGGCCTCGACCTGCGCTTATGCCAAGCGCCAACGCACTTGGTTCCGGACCCAGCTCGCCGCCCAGCCTCTGGCCGGCGGCGACCCGGACTCCATGCTGCGCGGCGCCTGCGCCCTCATCTCCCCAAAATGAAATCACCATATCAGAACAACAAAGCCCTCGATCCCGCCCAGTCCCGCTACGTGATGGCCTCCTTGTTCATCACCGGAGCCAGCACCCTCATACTCGAGATCGTGGGCACCCGGGTCATAAGCCCCTACTATGGTTCTTCGCTATATTGCTGGTCCGCCCTGATCACCGTGACCTTGGTGGCCTTGGCCGCGGGCTACAATCTGGGCGGCCGGGCCGCGGACCGCGGAGCCAGTCTCACCCAATTCGCGCGGCTGCTCTGCCTGGGCGCGGCCGCGGTGGCGCTAGTGCCGCTGTTGCGCTCGCCGGTGCTGCGCCTGGCCAGCAGCCTGGGCATACAGGTCGGCGCTTTGGCCAGCGCCACGGTGCTCATCGCCCCGGCCCTGGTCCTGCTGAGCATGCTCGGCCCCATCTCCATACGGCTCACGGCCCTGGGCCTAGACACCGTGGGCCGCCGGGCCGGAGACGTATACGCGGTCTCCACCCTGGGCAGCGTGCTGGGCGCGGTAGCCGCCGGCTTCGTGCTCATCCCCAACCTCACCATCTCCCAGGTGTTCTACGGCGTGGCGGTACTGCTGCTGGCCCTAGGCGCGCTCGGCTATAAGCTGGCGTTGCGGCGCGCGCCCCTGCCCCAATTGGCCGCGGCCGTCATCGTGGCCCTGTTCGGATTCTGGCCGCGCGCTCTGCCCAAGACCAACGTGCTGTTCTATAAGGAATCCGCCTACGGCCAGATCAAAGTGCTCGACGTGTCCCGGCACAATAAACGCTATCTGCTGGTCAACGGCACCAGCCAATCGGTCGCCCAGATCCCGGATATGGAAAGCGACTCGCAATACGCCCACGCCCTAGAATGGGCGCCGCTGCTGCGGCCGGACGCGCGCCGGGCCCTGATAATCGGCCTGGGCGCGGGACTGCTGCCCGCGGCTTGGGAGCGCCGCTATGGACTGACCGTAGACGCCGTAGAGATCGACCCGGAGATCCTGACCGCGGCCAAGGACTACTTCGGCTATGCCCCCAAGGGCCGGGTATTCCTGGAGGACGGACGGACCTTCATGGAGCGCGGCACCGGCCGTAAGGAAATCCGTCCGGCCAGTGCCTGCGGAACTTCCGATACCGCAGGCAGCGACCGCTACGACCTCATGGTCCTGGACGCTTTCAACGCGGAATCCCCGCCCTACCACCTCTTCAGCCGCGAGGCCCTGGCCGCCATGAAAAAACGATTGTCGCCCGGAGGCATCCTGGGCATAAACATAGTCGCCCAACTGAGCGGCCCGGGCAACGAGCCCTGGGTCGCCACCTACAAGGCCTTGCAGGCCGAGTTCCCCGAGGTCCGGGCCTTCGTGGGCAGCAGCGAGTTCTCCGGCATCGCCAACGTGCTGATATTCGCCTCGGAGGGCTCCCTGGCGGACGCGGGCGCCGCGAAACGGGCCCGCGCATTCGCGGCCCCGGACCTGGCCCTCATGCTCGCGCATGAGCTGATCCCCAGCCCCGAAGACCTGCGGCGCGCCCCGCTCATGACCGACGACCATGCGCCCATGGAATTCCTGCTGGCCAAGACCGCCGGAGTCTGGCGCCGCAACGTACAGCGCCAGATCAGCGAAGTCATACTGTACTGATGGCCCGAGAACGGGTCATCCTCGTCGGCGTCGGCCTCAAGCCCGAGGCCCCGGCCATGGCCTCCAGCCTAGCCGAACTGCAGCGCCTGGTGGAGACCGCGGGCGGAGAAGCCGCGGGCAGCGTGTCCCAGTGCCTGAACCGCTATCAGCCGGGCACGCTCATCGGCACCGGCAAGATCGCGGAGATCGCGGCCCTGGCCGCGGCGCGCGGCGCGAGCACCGTGATATTCGACCGCGAGATATCGCCCGCCCAGCAGAAGAACCTGGAAGCGGCCTTGCGCCGCAAACTCATAGACCGCACCCGCCTGATCCTGGACATATTCGCCAAGCGCGCGCGCACCGGCGAGGGCCGCCTGCAGGTCGAACTGGCCCAACTCTCCTACATGCTGCCCCGCCTGACCGGGGCCTGGCGCGGCTACTCCCAGCAAGTCGGCGGCATCGGCACGCGCGGCCCGGGCGAACGCCAGCTCGAATACGAGCGCCGCCATATCCAATATCGGATAAAACATCTCAAGCTGGAACTGGAACGCGTACGTTCCGCGCGCCTGCTGCGCCGGCAACGGCGGCTGGCCGTGCCCGTACCCCAAGTGGCCCTGATCGGCTACACCAACGTGGGCAAGTCCACCCTGCTCAACCGACTTACTGCTGGCACCGCAGGGGTCTACGCGGACGACAAGCTCTTCGCCACGCTCGACCCCACGGCCCGCCGAGTGCGCCTGCCCGAAGGCTCCTGGGCCGTGGTCACCGACACCGTGGGCTTCATAAGGCGCTTGCCCACCACCCTGATCGCGGCCTTCCGCGCCACCCTGGAAGAGGCGGTGATGGCCGACTGCCTGGTGACCGTGGCCGACGCCGCCTCCGCAGAGACCGCGGCCCAACAGCAAGCGGTGGAGGAAACCCTGCTCGACCTGGAAGCCGGAGACCTGCCCCGGGTCCGGCTCTTCAACAAATCCGACGCCATAGACCTGCGCCGGCAGCGGGAACTGGAAGCCATCTATCCCGGAAGCATATTCGTATCCGCGGCCACGGGCGAGGGCATGACCCAGGCCCTGGAAGCGGTACAGCGCACATTGTCCCAGCGCTGGCTGCTGCGGGAGCTGGCCCTGCCCGCGGCCAAAGCCATGTCCTACGTGTCCGAGATCCGCCGCTGCAGCCAGGTCCTGTCCCAGGTCCCGGATGGCGATGCGGTCATATTCCGGCTCCGCCTGACCCCGGAGAATTGGGACCGCCTGCAAAAAAAGCTCACAGAAACAAAGGAAATAGCCTAGGCAAAACCGGACATGGTTTGCTAGACTTTTAACAGAATATGGACATGATCCCAGGGAGCCCCCATGGCCAAGAACGATAAAGAGCGCCCTAAAGGCCAGCCGGGGTCCACTCCCGAAAAAGAAGTGCGCATATACTCCCTGGCCACCACGGCCAACGAATGCATCATCTTCCTGGAAGAGCTGGGCGGAAACCGCCTCCTGCCCATCTGGATCGGCATAACCGAAGGCCAAGCCATAGCCATACGCTTCTCCGGCATCGTCCTGCCCCGGCCCCTGACCCACGACCTGCTGCTCTCCACCATAACCTCCATGGGCTACGCGGTGCAGAAGGTAGTGGTCTGCGACATCAAAGACAATACTTTTTACGCCCGCATCCGCGTGACCAAGGAAGGCGCTCCGGATCTGGACCTGGACAGCCGCCCCTCGGACGCCATCGCCATAGCCGTGCGCGCCGGCTGCCCGATATTCGTGGAAGAGAAAGTATTCGCCAACTGCCAGACCCTCAACAAACCCATATCCGAAGACGAGGTCTCCAAGTTCAAGGCCGACCTCAAGAACATCCGGCCGGAGGATATCTTCAAGGACCTCAAGGCCAAGAAAAAACCAAGCAAGGAGAAGGGCTCGGCCATCAAGCCGGCCCCGCCTCCGGAACCCGAGGAAGAAGAAGAGAACCCAGATGAATAGACTCGACATCATCAAAGCCGTAGCCAAAGTACTGACCACCAAAGGCGAGGCCGCCCAAGCCGTGGAGACCACATTCGAGACCGTGCGCGCGGCGCTGTGCCGCGACGAGAAAGTGGTCATCTCCAACTTCGGCACCTTCCGCGTGAAGCAGCGCCAGCAGCGCCAGGGCCGCAATCCCAAGACCGGTCAACAGGTGACCGTGCCCCCGCGCAAGGGCGTACGCTTCAAGGCCTCCAAGAACCTGCTGACTCCGTGATCCAGGGCGCGCCCCCGATCCCGGATCAGGAGTTCTTCACCATGGGCGAAGCCTGCCGCATCGCCCAGGTGCCGCCGCATACCCTGAGATACTGGGAATCCGAGGTCGGCTTCCCGCGTCCGGCCCGCCGCACCAGCGGGCACCGCCGCTACACCCGGACCGACCTGGAGACCATATTCGAAGTCAAACGTCTGCTGCAGGATCGACGCATGACCATGTCCGGAGCGCGCCGGGCCTTGCTGGAAAGGCGCCGGCCGTCCAGCGCCCGCGCTGAAGCCGCGGCCGGGGAAGCGGGGCCGGCCTCGCCCGCGGCCCTGAAGCTGCTGCGCGAAGCGCGCCAAGAGCTCAAGGAATTGGTGTCCGAACTCTCGAAATGATAATATGTACGGCCGCAAACGATCGTAAGGACGGACGTCTCTGGGCGGGGACTGGCTCAATGGTAGAGCGCTCGCTTGGGGTGCGAGAGGTTCCGGGTTCGATCCCCGGGTCCCCGACCAGAGACGTCTTGCCTGCGGCCGCGGTTATTTCTAAGATATGGTCTTATACGGGGTATAGCTCAATTGGCAGAGCGCTTGGTTCGGGACCAAGAGGTTCTCAGTTCAAGCCTGAGTACCCCGAGATTTTTCATGCTGTTCCAGACTCCATGACCCGGCAGCGTTTCGTAGTGTCCGGGCGAGTGCAGGGCGTGGGGTTCCGTTGGTTCGTCCATGACTGTGCCGAAAACCTGGGCCTGCGCGGATGGGTGCGCAACCTCTCGGACGGCACGGTGGAGGCCGAAGCCGAAGGCCGGCCGCAGGACCTGGCGGAGCTGTTCCGCCGGCTGCAGTCCGGTCCCGGCGGAACGGCGCAAGTGGACAAGGTGGAGGCGGCGCTCCTCCCTCCGGAGGGGGGAAAGCCGCACTTCGATATCCTGTGATGGCCCGGGGAAAGCGCAATGTCAAACGAACTACCTAGCACCGACACCATAAGCCAGTACTTCAAAGGCATCCAGAAGCTGGCCGTGGTGGACCGCGAGGAGATGCATCAGCTCTGGAAGAAGGCCAAGCGGGGCGACCGCGCGGCCAAACAGCG
>JBAZVY010000101.1:0-8489 GCA_041660645.1 Elusimicrobiota bacterium
GATTTGTCCAATTCTTGCAGCTTTGCGGCTTTAAGCGCTGACAGCGACTTAAATCCACGCGCTGCCTTAGGTATCACCAGCAGCTGCATAAGACGTTTAGCCGCAAAATTCTCCGGCACATAATCTTCAGCCTGCGGATGATATTCTGGTGCGCTGAGCTTGCGCGAATCCACTGTGCGCTCATGGAATCTGATCACTTCCATGGGCCCGTTCATCTCAGCATCCGCCGTCCAGTCTCTATCCAAACGTAATATCTCGCCGTAATGCCCCACAAAAACGTCCTCGTACTTATCAGGTAGTCTGGTTCTGCTGATATTAGCTGGTTCGGCTGCGGCAAAAATGCCGACTGCAAGCACCGCCAACGCTATAAATACACGCTTCATCAACCCCTCCGCACAACAAACAAAGGAAGCGGCATGGCATTGCCACGCCACTTCCCCTGGTCGCGTCCGGTTCTGGCCGGACCGTGGATACCCCGAGGCCCATCCCTCAGGCTACAGAAGATTTCAAAGATTATACGCAACACCAGCCCCGGCCATATAAGCCACTCGGTCCCGAACCACCGGATAAAATGGCCTATACTCTGCTAGGCCTTTCGGCAGTATAATATGCCCGTGCCCAGATTCCGCATAAAATCACCCTTTAAACCGGCCGGCGACCAACCCACCGCCATCGCCGCCCTGACCCGCCGCTTGCAAGAGGGCGCCCAGGGCCAGGTGCTCCTGGGCGTTACCGGCTCGGGCAAGACCTTCACCGCGGCCCACGTCATAGAGCAGCTGCAGCGCCCGACCCTGATCATATCGCCCAACAAGGTCCTAGCCGCCCAGCTCTACGCCGAGTTCAAAGCCTTCTTCCCGGACAATGCGGTCGAATTCTTCATCTCCTATTACGACTACTACCAGCCCGAAGCCTACGTGCCCTCGACCGATACTTTCATAGAGAAAGATTCCGCCATCAACGACCGCATAGACCGCCTGCGCCTGAAATGCACGAGTTCCCTGCTCTCGCGCCGAGACGTCATCGTGGTGGCCTCGGTCTCCTGCATATACAACATCGGATCTCCGGACAATTACCGCAATTCCTCCATCCCCCTGGAGATCGGCTATCGCACCACGCGCAGCCAGCTGTTGCAAGACCTGGTGCGCATCCACTACGAGCGCAACGAGACCGAGTTTTTGCGCGGCAAGTTCCGGGTCAAAGGCTCGGTGCTGGACATCTTCCCGGCCTATATGGAGACCGCCCTGCGCGTGGAGCTGGGCGATGAGGGCGTGACCGCCCTGAGCGAGTTCAACCCCATAACCGGCGACCGCATCCGCCAGCTCCAGCGCGAATGGCTGTATCCGGCCAAGCATTTCGTCACCCCCGGCGCCCAACTGGAGACGGCCGTGGCCGCTATAGAAGCGGAGATGCGCGAGCGCGTGGCCTATTTCAAAGCCGCGGGCAAGCTCATCGAAGCCCAGCGCATCCAGCAGCGCACCCGCTACGACATGGAGATGCTCCAGCAGATGGGCTTCTGCCACGGCATAGAGAACTACTCCCGGCATCTTTCCGACCGGCCGGCCGAAGAACGGCCCTTCTGTCTCATGGACTTCTTTCCCAAGGACTATCTGCTCATGGCCGACGAGTCCCACGTGTCCATACCCCAGATCAACGGCATGTACGAAGGCGACCGCTCGCGCAAGCAGACCCTGGTGGACTTCGGGTTCCGCCTGCCTTCGGCCTTGGACAACCGGCCCCTCAAGTTCAAGGAATTCGAAGCCTTGGCCGGCCAGACCTTATACATATCCGCCACGCCCGGACCCTACGAACTCAAAAAATGCCAGGGCGAGGTGGTGGAACAAGTCATCCGGCCCACCGGCCTGGTGGACCCGGACGTGCTGGTACTGCCCAGCGAAGGCCAGATCGAAGACCTCATAACGCGCATAAAAGGGCGCGTGGCGCGCAAAGAGCGCACCCTGATCACCACCCTGACCAAGCGCACGGCCGAGGACCTATCCAATTTTTTAGCCGGCAAAGGCCTGCTCGTACGTTATCTGCATAGCGACATAGACTCCTTGGAGCGCATAGAGATACTCCGGGACCTGCGCTCCGGCAAATTCGACGTCCTAGTCGGCATCAACCTGCTGCGCGAGGGCTTGGACCTGCCGGAAGTGTCCTTAGTGGCCATATTGGGCGCGGACCATGAAGGTTTTTTGCGCTCCGAGACCACCCTGATCCAGATCTCGGGCCGGGCCGCGCGCAACGTGGGCAGCGAGGTCATACTATACGCGGACCAGCGCACCGGGTCCATGAAGCGGGCCTTATCCGAGATGGACCGCCGCCGCACCAAACAGCTTGCCTACAACAAAAAGCACAAAATAACGCCCCGGACCATAATCAAGGCTGTATCCGAGCTGGAGGAATTCCAGACCACGGCCAAGCGCCAAGGCCTGGCCCTGCTGCGCGATACCGAAAAACCCTTGAGCGCCAAGGATATCCCGGACCTGACCCGGGAACTGGAATCGCGCATGCGGGAAGCCGCAGACAACCTAGATTTCGAGACCGCAGCCGTACTGCGCGACGAATGGCTGGAACTGCGCGAGATGTCCGCCTCCGGCCCTAAACGCAAACGCCGCGGTGACGGGGATTAACTTTTAACTTTTGAATGATCTAATAGTTAAAAGTTAATCCCCGTCACCGCTTATCAATATCCTCTGGGCATGACCGGCGTGGGCTTGCCTTTGACCTTCTTGATCTCGCCCAGATTATTGCGCACCCAATCCTCCACGGTCTCCACCACATAGTCGGTAGGCGAAGTCTGAGTCACCACGCGCTCTATACCCGCGTTTATGATCATGCGTTTGCAGATGCGGCAGGGCGCCGCGCCTTCGATGACCTCGCCGGTCTCCGGAGAGACGCCCACCAAGTACAGGGTGGCGCCGATCATATCGAAGCGGGCGGCATGGATTATGGCGTTCTGCTCCGCATGCACGGCCCGGCACCATTCATAATGCTCGCCCTTGGGCACCTTCAACTTTATGCGGATGCAGCTGCCGATCTCGGTGCAATTCATGGTCTTGCGCGGGGCTCCGGCATAGCCGCTGGACACCAGCTGATCGTTATTGACGATGACCGCGCCGTAGTGCCGGCGCAAGCAGGTGCTGCGCCGAGCCACTTCCTTGGCGATATTAAGATAATACTGGGCTTTGTTTATACGCCGGCTGTTCTTGCCGGCCGCGGCCTTGGCAGCTTTCATCCCGCCTCCTGATTCTTGGTGTCAGATGTTTCCTTATTTGTCATATTCATACAAATAAGGAAACATCTGACACCGCAGTCATGCTATCATTTTTGCTGCATGGACACGAAAACGCTGATCCGCGAGGCTTTACGCGAGGATATCGGGCCCCGCGGAGACGTGACCACGGAGCTGTTCGTGCCCCGCACCGCCAGATTCTCAGGCCGGATACGGGCCCGGAGCGCGGGCGTGATCTGCGGCACGGAACTAGCCCGACGGGTGTTCCAGGCCTGCGCCCCCCGCTGCCGGGTGCGGATAGCGGTCAAAGACGGCGGACGGGTCCGGCCCGGACAAACGGTCATGACCATATCCGGCGGCCGCGGCCTGCTCACCGCGGAACGCACCGCGCTCAATTTCCTGCAGCGCCTGTCCGGAATAGCGACCCTGACTGCGGCGTTCGTGGCCCAAGTCCGCGGCACCCGGGCCCGGATACTCGACACCCGAAAGACCCTGCCCGGCTGGCGGGCCCTGGACAAATACGCGGTGCGCTGCGGCGGCGGCTGCAACCATCGTTTGGGCCTATACGATGCGGTCATGGTCAAGGACAACCACTGGCTGCGGCCCGCGGGGTTCGCCCAGGCCGTTAAGGAACTGCGGCGCCGGCATCCGCGCATGCTCCTGATAATAGAGGCCGACCATCTCGCGCACGTACGCCGGTCCCTGGTCCTAGGCGCGGATGTGATCCTGCTCGACAACATGCCCCAGCCTATGCTGCGAAGGGCCATAAGCATGATACGCGGCGTATCCAAACGCACTCAGATCGAAGTCTCAGGCGGAGTATCCCTGAGTTCGGTCCGCGCCTTAGCCCGGCTCGGACCGGACCGCATATCCGTAGGCAGGATAACGCACAGCGCCCCGGCCCTGGACTTAGGCCTGGACCTGGATCGCAAGGCCGCCTGAACCATGCACCTGCCCGGAATAAGCCAGGTCCTGCGCCTGGAAGAGACCGACTCGACCCAGACCGTGGCCCGCTTCCTGGCGGAACAAGGCGCCCCGGACCGGACCTTGGTATGGGCCGAACTCCAGACCGCGGGCCGCGGCCGCCTGCGCCGTTGCTGGCAATCCCGGCGCGGCGGGCTGTATTTCTCCCTGATATTGCGGCCGGACTTTGCCCCCACCCGCTTGACCGAACTCAATCTGCTCGCCGCCCAGACCGTAGCCGAGACCCTGGCCGGCGCCGGGGTCGCGACCGAGGTCAAGCCGCCCAACGACGTCATGGCCGCCCAAGGCCGCAAGCGAGGCAAGATCTGCGGCATCCTGGCCGAAGCTGCGGGCAACGACCGCCGGGTGGAATGGCTGATATTAGGCGTAGGCATAAACCTGAATAACCCGGTACAAGGCGTAAAAGGCGCGGTCAGCCTGCAAGGACTGACCGGCCGCTGCTGGGAACCGGCCGACGTGCTCAAACACTTTCTGGAACGCTTCCGCCCCGCGTATGCCCGTCTAAATCCCGCCTGAATTTCATATAATCACCCATAGCGGTGTCAGATGTTTCCGTATTTGCCGTATGGTATAACGCAGAATATGACAAATACGGAAACATCTGACACCACGGAGAATCGCAATGACCGAGACATTCCTGACCCGTGCCGGATACGAAAAACTGCGCTTGGAGATAGAAGACCTTAAAAAACGCAAGGTCCAGCTTTCCCGTGACATAGCGGAGGCCCGCGAAAAGGGCGACCTGAGCGAGAACGCAGAGTACCATAGCGCCAAGGAGAAGATGTCCGAGGTGCTCGGCCGCATCAACCTTATCCAGGATAAGCTCGAGGGCGCCAAGCTCATAGACGATCTCAAGTCCCCCAAGGACACGGTCTCCATCGGCTGCAGCGTGACCGTAAAAGACGAGGACGGCGACGAGGTGACCTACACCTTGGTCGGATCGGACGAATCCGACCCTTCGGCCGGCCGCATCTCGGTCTACGCTCCCTTGGCTCAAGGCCTATTGGGCAAAAAAGTCGGGGAAAAAGTCTCCATAGACATGCCGGCCGGAACGCGCGCTTTCACTATAGTGAAGGCCGGCCCCAAAACCTGAACTCCTCCGAGCTCGCAGCCGAACTCAAGCAGCGCGCCCGCGCCGCCGGCGCGGACCTGGCCGGGATCGCGGCTGCGGCCGCACCGCCGCAAGCCGCCGCGCTCAGCCCCTGGCTGGCCGCCGGCCGCCACGCGGACATGGATTTCATGCGGCGCGACGCCAAGACCCGGCAGGATATCCGGCGCTGGTATCCGGCGGCCAAGTCCGTGCTGGTCTGCGGCTTCGCCTATGACGGCGGTGAGCGCCCGGCCGCCGATGCCGAACACGGGCACATCGCCCGTTATGCCGCACACGAGGATTACCACTCGGTCCTAAGACTGCGCCTGGAACAAGTCCTGCGCTGGTGGCGGCAGAGCGGTCCCGAAGCCGACGGCCGGATCTTCGTGGATTCCAGCCCGGTGCTGGAAAAACTCTACGGTTACCACGCAGGCCTGGGCTGGATAGGCCGCAACTGCCTGTTGATATCCCAGGAAATAGGATCCTATTTCCTGCTGGCCGGGATAGCCCTTAATCGAGAGCTGGAACCCGACCGGCCGGCCGCGGACCACTGCGGCGGCTGCCGGGCCTGCCTGGATGCCTGCCCTTCGACCGCGCTCCTGCCGGACCGGGTGCTTGACGCCTCGCGCTGTACCGCCTATCTAACCATCGAAGCCCGCGGCCCCATCCCAGAATCCCGGAGCTCGGGAATGGGCCATTGGCTGGCCGGCTGTGACCTGTGCCAAGATGCCTGCCCTTGGAACCGCAAACGGCGAGCCGGGATACTGAAGCCCCTCCTACCCCTGGAAATACCGCTGTCCGAGGCCGCGGATGTTTCCCCGGAAGGCTGGGAACGGCGATTCCAGGCGACCCCGATCGCCCGTCTCAAACGCCAGGGTCTGGCCCGTAACGCATCTCTGGCCCTGGCGGAAAACCGCCGGAATTTATAAAATACCTGTACATGCCCCGCAGATTGCTGCTTGCCTGCCTTCTATTGTCATTCGGCCTGACCGCCTATTCCGAAGACGGGGACATGGGCAAGGATTACGTCCCCCAGCGCAAGTATCCGGAAGAGATCAAAGTCATAAAAGACGAGACCCCTCTGCCCCTGCGCCTGATCATGAAGCCCATCAAGCGCGGCATGTGGATCCGCTTGCCCGTGGTGGACTCCGACCCCAACCGCGGCATCACGGCCGGCGTTATGCCCATCTGGGTGATCCGAGACGACGGCACGGACCGCATCGCCCATATCCACGCTCCCTCCTTGACCTACAACAAGCATTTCGGGTTCATCCCCACCTACCGTTATTATTACTATCCGGCCTCGGACTCATCCTTGGTGACGCGCGCCGCAGTGGGCGAATTCGAGCATGAGGTCCTGGCCCAATATGAAGACCATACCCTATACGGCACCAATATCGATTTCTTCTCGCGCGTGCAATGGAATGCGGATTCCGGCCAGCGCTATTTCGGCATAGGTCCGGACACAGCCAAGGACGCGGAGACCAATTTCAAAGAAGACTATGTCCAAGCCCAATTCATGGCCGGCATACCCTTCAACTCCGAGACCAAATGGCGCTTCCGCGTATCCGACCGCTTGCTCTCGGATAAAGTCATGGACGGGCCCCTGGCCGGACTGCCTGGCTTCCAGACCACCTATCCCGGCCTGGCCCCTACCCATCACCTGCAATCGCACGAGATGCGGTTCATCCTGGATTATGACAGCCGCGACCATTCCATAACCACTACCCGGGGCGCGAAACTGGAGACCTTCGCGGAGTATTCCTCCAGAGACATGGCCAGCGCATATGATTTCAACCGCTACGGCCTGGACGGGCGTTATTTTTTCCCTTGGCCCGGCCATGACGACAAGTACGTATCCGTGGCCCAAGTCCGCTTCGAACAGCTCTACGGCCAAGCCCCGTTCTGGCTCATGCCCCGCATCGGCGGCAAATACGCCCTGCGCGCTTACGGAGATGGACGCTACATAGACCGGGGCATGACCACTATTAATTTCGAACAGCGCTGCACGGTATACAAGGCGCGCATGGCCGGGGTCACCACCGAGTTCGAGATCGCGCCTTTCGCCGGCCTGGGCACGGTATTCCACACCCCGGACCGGATGTCCAAACGTTATGCCCGCCCGGTCATCGGTTCCGCGGTCCGGGCCGTGGCCCGGCCGCAGGTCGTAGGATCCATAGACTTCGGCGTGGGCCAGGAAGGCCTGGCCGTGTTCATGGACATCAACTACGCCTTCTAGCCGCCGCTGCCTCGGACCATATTCCAGCGCCCGACCAGCTTCCCACTGGAACGAATCCCGGACTAAGCCGTCGCTGCGGGATTCTTTTCCTGGTGCGGGCGCGTCATAAGGGAGACCGCAATCAACACAATGAAGCCTAGTGGTATGGTCACGATCGCGGGCTGGCTGAAAGGCACTATGGCCGTGGCCGGATCCAGACCGTAGACGTCCTTATAGGCCTGGGCGCTCAGCAATATCCAGCCCAAAGAGGACACCATGCCGGTCACGATGGCCGCGGTGATGCCCTGTTTGGTCGTCCGCTTCCAGAACAAGAGCATCAACAGCGCCGGCAGATTGGACGACGCGGCGATATTGAAGGCCCAACCCACCAAGAAGTTTACGTTCATCTTGGAGAATAGGATGCCCAGCACGATGGCCACCATGCCCACGCATAACGCGGCGATCTTAGCCGCTCGTACTTTTTGGAACTCATCCATCTCGATCTTAAGGAAATTGCTCATGATATCATGAGCCACGGCGCCACTGGCCGCCATGATCAGGCCGCTGACCGTACCTAGCACCGTGGTGAAGGCCACGGCCGAGATGACCGCAAACAGCAATTCACTGACGCTGCGGGCCAGCAAGGGCGCGGCCATGTTGGAATCCGTGACATCGAGGGCTCCGCTGGTCATGGCCCCCAGACCCAAGAACAGGGTCAGGACATAGAAGAATCCGATGGCCGCGATACCCACTACCGTGCTCTTACGAGCGCTGGCCTGATCCTTGACCGTGTAGTAACGAATCAGGATGTGAGGCAAGGATGCGGTGCCGCAGAACAGCGCCAGCATCAGGGAAAGAAAATCCAGCTTGTCCGGGAACTTATCGCTGCGCACCTTCTTGAAGGTGGGGCTAGAGCCCGGGGTCATGAAGTCCGTACCTGAAGTGGGTTTCTGATAGTACACCGT
>JBAZVY010000102.1:0-8486 GCA_041660645.1 Elusimicrobiota bacterium
GCAGCACGACCCCGTCCAGATCGGCCTGCCCCCCGGTCAAAACCTCCAAACCCAGGCAGCCCCCCCGCGCTTCCCCGCCCTGCCAATCCAGTCGGCCGGAGCGCAGGCACACTCCGCTGCGGCAATCCGTTATCTCCAGCCCGACCGCGGACACGCTCCGGCCGGAACTCACCAGCGCCGCGCCCCCGCCGGATATGCGCACGTCTCGCAAGCTATGCTCTCCGGCTTCAAAAACCAAGCCGGTCTCCGCGCAATCAGTCACCGCCACTCGGATGAGCGCGGCCGCGCCTCCCCGTACCGCCAAGCCGGATCTATTGCCGGCCACCGCGCAATCTTGCGCCTCGACTCGCCCGTCTGCCTCTACCATTATGCCTGCGCCCGCGTTGCCCTCGAACCGGCACCCGCGCGCCCGCAGCCGTCCGCCCTCGACCCGCGCTCCATCCCCGCTGCTGCCGCGCACCCCGCCGCCCCTCCAATCCAGCCGGCCGCTGCGCAAGCATACCCCGCTATGGCAATCCTCGACCTCCAGCCCGACCGCGCTCACATCCCGGCCGGAACTCACCAGCGCCGCGCCCCCGCCGGATATGCGCACGTCTCGCAAGCTATGCTCTCCGGCCCCATAATCGATGCCGATATCGGAAGAATCCGCTACCGCTACGCGCAGCAGGCGGCTGGTCCCGGCCCGCACCGTCAGTCCGAATCGATTGCCATTAAGCGCGCAATCCTGCGCCGCCACATGCCCGCCGGCCTCCACCAGCATGCCGGCGTCGGCGTTGCGCTCGAATCGGCACCCGCGCGCCCGCAAAAATCCGCCCCGCACCGATATCCCATGCCCCCTATTCTCCTGGACCGTGACGTCCTCCAGCCGGGCCGAACCGGCTCCGGACTCTATGGCTATCCCCACTCCGTGGTTGCCGGCGATCACGGCCCGGCGCAGCTTCAATGCTCCGCCCCGGACGCGCACGCCATGACCGGAGCTCGCTCTCACCGCCGCCCCATCCACGTCGGCCTGGGCCCGGCCCTGCAGACTGATCCCAAAAAAATTATCCCGGAACTCCATATCCGACATCTTGACCGCGGCCCGGTCCCATAGGTTTATCCCGCCGCAAGCGCCATTCTCTATATCCACGCGGGCCAACTCCGACCCCCGCGACTTGCCGATAAAATGGATCCCGCCCCAGGGCCCATCCCCAAAAAAGCGGATCCTCTGATCCGGCCGGCCTTCGGCCAGCAATCGCCCCTCTACCACCAAGCTGCATCTACCGGACATCTCACGAAAACTCACCCGTGTCCCGGAGGCGATCCTCAAAGTCACCCCGGGAGGGACCACAACATCCCCCGCGATGGCGACCACCCCGGACCATACGGCATCCTCGGACAGCACCCGGACATGGCTCGACGCATCCGGCGTGCCCGCATCCGGCCGGATCTCGGAAGCCGCTGCCAGCAAGAACCTGCGGGCCAAATCTTGAAGCCGCCGCCGGCCCGGGCCGCCGCGCCCGGCCCCAGCCAACGCTCCGTTCAGCAACGGACTAAGCCCTGCGGCCAACCAGCCCCGCCAACCGAAACGAGACCGCGCCAAAACCCGCCAACCGCCCTCGTGCCAGACCGCCGCCACCCGTCCGCATATATTGGGATCGAGGGCGGCCGGCTCCGGCAGGAAGCAAAGGTCCCCTTTGCTCAGTACCACGCGGCGCCCCAGGACCGAGAATCTTCCCAGACACCGGCGCACCGCGGGCTGCGGCCGATCGGATTGAGACCAGCGCAAGGTCACGTACGCATCCCCGGCCCGGAGGTCGGAAGCGGCCGCCGTCTCCACCAGTATCCGGTCGCCCGGCTCCAAGAGAAAGCCCATATGATCGCCGACTACGACCATGATGAAAAAATCCTTATCCCGCATCCCCAGGCCCCTGGATTCAGCGCCAGCGTCTGGTGGCCTGAGAATCCAACTCATCCAGGAACCCCATGGTCTGACGGCACCATTTATCCAAGAATATATCCCGATTCACCTGCACCTGGGCCGCATGTTTATCCCGGCTGGCGAAACTCTTATGCCCATGGTGATGGACGAACACGTCGAGCGCGCAGACCGTCTCATATCCCGCCTGCCGCAAACGCAGGCTATAATCATAGTCCTCATAACAGCCCATCCCAAAGCGCTCGTCCAGATAACCGACTTGCTGGAACGCCTCCCGCTTGACCAGCATGCAGAACCCGACCAAGCGTGCGACATTGGCGGTTTGCTGATGGTGCGCCATGGACCACGCTTCCGAGAATAAGCTCAGGCCGCGTCCCACGCCGCGGTATTTCACATTCTCCACCAGTTGCGGCCCCGCCGCCACGTTCGTGCATGGCCCCACGGCCCCGATCCACGGAGCCCGCGCGGCCGCGGCGCCTAGGCGCTCCAGCCACCCGGGGGTGACCAACACGTCGTTATTGAGCCAGACGATATATCCGCCCTTGGCCTTGCGCATGCCTTGATTAACCGCCCGGGCGAATCCCAGATTGCGGGGGTTGCTTATGAGGGCGGCGCGGGTCTTCCGGCGCACGAATGCCGCCGTGCCGTCCGTGGATCCATTATCCACGACTATAGCCTCATACGGGGCTGTGGTATGCCTCTCCAAGTAATCCAGGCATTCTCGGGTATAACGCAAATTGTTGAAGCACGGGATGACTACGCTGGTCAAGGGCATGCGGGCCGACGCGGACTTGCGTCCGGCGATCAAGCCTTGCAGCCGCCGGCGCAGCCAACCCCGATCGCAACGGCAATCCTTGACCCAGCCCTCATGCACGGCCCGGACGGGCATGCTTGAGAAATCATCCCCGGGAGAGAAGGCCCAGACTTCGCGAGCCGCGCAGGCGCCCCTCCACCCGCGCTCGCCTTCCCCGGCGGATCGCGCTCCGCGCTCCGGCTTTTCCCACGAAGGCAGCCCCTCCAACAGCACATAGATCAAAGGCCTCTGCCCGAACTTAGCTACCGCCTCCACATCCGGCCGCGTGCTGGCATGGTCCACGATCAACACGGCATCATGCTCCTGGCCGGATATGGCCGCCTTGATCCGCTCCAAAAGCGAGGTCGGCCAGACCTGCGCCCCTCCCAGCCTGCGCAGGTATCCACTTTCCAACTCGGAGGGTCCCGCCACGATCAGGCTCAGTTCCCAATCCGGGGCCAAAGCGCGCAAAAGCTGGTGCATCCGGCGCCCGGGTGCGCCCGAAGCTCGCAACGGCAGATTCGGGGCCACGATGATGAGGCGGCCCAATTTGACGCCTTTTGCGGCGGGTGCAGGGATTGATTTCATGGTTGCGCCGGCTCGGCTCGGATATCATCCGACCAAGCCGCCTCCAATACTCGGTCCAAGAATGGATAGGCTATGCAATTGAGCCAACACCGATAACCGCAACGCCCCACCCCTTGCCGGAACTTTTGGGCCCGGCCAGACGCCCATACGCTATCCAAACCATGCTCCCCAAGATTCCCGATCCGTTCATGCTTGCGCACAGGACAAAAGAACACATCTCCGCCCGGATCCACCATGACGTACCGGGATCCGGCCTGGCACTCCCCCTTCAGCCCGGGCCCCGCTCCGCCTCCGGCACGCAAATGCTGCCAATAAAGCAGGCTGGCCCAAAGGCCTTGCGCGGCCCGGGGATCTCCGAACGCTATGCGCTCCAAAGCATTCTCCCGAGAGCAGATATCCTCCATCACCTGAAGGATAGCGTCCGCCGCCGCCTGCCGCCGGGCCCGATCCCAGGAGAAATCGCGCGGAGCCGGCAGCCCTTTATGTTCGACCACGAACTGAGCGCCGAACCCTAGCCCGCGTTCCCGCGCGAACTGATATGCCGGCCATAATCCGGACACATTATCCGGGGTGATGGTGGAATTGACCGTGACCTTAACCTCGGGGAATTCCTGCCGGAGCATATCCAGGGTGCCCACCAATCCGGCGAACGCCCCGGGCCGGCCGCGCATCCGATCATGGACAGCTCCCACCCCATCCAAAGACGTGCCCAGCCAGACATCCGACAACCCGCAGCGGGCGAATTCCCGCAGCCGCTTGCGGGCCATGGCGGCATCGCTAAGATGGCTCAACACCCCCAGGCTGGCTTGCGGGAACCGCTGCCGCAGTCCCGCCGCGATCTCAGCCCCCTGGGGATGCAGCCAAGCCTCGCCTCCGGTCAGGACGATGGACCGGACCTCGCGCAGCCGCCGGGAGCCGTCGATCCAAGAGAAGATATCCTTCGGCGCCAGCTCCTTATGGGCCGCCTTCGACCAGGCCCAATGATGGCACATGACGCAGCGCATATCGCAGCGATGGGTCAACTCCAGATGCAATTCTTGTATGGGGACGGCCCCGAGCCGGGGCAGCCGCGCCCGGCCCGCCTGCCACCACGCATCGAGCTGTCCCAGGACCAGGCGCAACGCCGGGGAAGGCCGCTTCATACGCCTGGGACACTGCACATCGGACCATTATACTTTTTTGATAAAATACATACCGGCCCGAAACGGTATTTCCCCGTCGGCCGATATAGCCTGCCATGCCCGATACCCGACCGCGCGTATTGATGCTGACGCCGGGGCCGCCCTATCCCTGGGATGGCGGCTCCAAACGCATCCATTCCCTCTGCCGCTTGCTGGCGGATCGCTTTCGTTTTTCCTTGCTGACCTTCCGTCCTCCGGCCCAGGATATAACTCAAGCCGCGCTGGACCTCCAAAAGCAAGCCCTTTACCTGGACCCCGTGTTCGAAGCCATCCATTGGGTGGAGCCGGAGGAGCCCGCCCCCGCGCGCATCGATGGTATCTGGATCCCGCCGGATGCGCGCCGGTTCTATTGCCTTCGGATGGAAGAACGCCTGGCCGCCCTGGCCGGGACCGCGGACATACTACATGTGGAGTTCGAACTCATGGCCATATACGGCCGCAGGGCCCGAGAGCTCGGCCGGCCTTGCATACTGACCCAGCATGACACCGGCAGCCTCTCCCTGTTCAATTCCTATATGCGCGAGATGGCCGGCTGGGGAAAATTCGCCCGGATACCGGAATGGCTCAAACGACGAGTCTTCGCGCGCCGCAGCGCGGACTGGTTCGACCGGATAGTGGTAATGAGCGAAGCCGACCAAAACCATTTAGCCGGCATCATCCGCCGCGGCCATATACAGGTCATCCCGACCGGCGTGGACCTGGAACATTTCCATCCGGATGCCGGCGTGCCGCCCGCCTCGCCTCCCCGGCTGGTATATGTCGGGCACTACCCGCATTTCCCCAACGAAGACGCCGTCCTGCATTTCCTCCGCCGCATCTGGCCGCGCATCCGGGCGCAAAGTCCGCATGTGGAGTTCCATATCGTCGGCTCCGCCCCCACGCCCGCGGTGCGCCGCGCCGCGCAAGGCTTAAGCGGAGTAAGCATAACCGATACGGTCCCTGACGTCCGCCCCCAGCTGGCCGCCGCGGCCATATTCGTGGCCCCGCTCCGCCTGGGCTGCGGAATAAAAGGCAAGATCCTGGAAGCTTTCGCCATGGGCCTGCCCGTAGTCACGACCCGGCTCGCGGCCGCCGGGCTGCAAGCCGTACCCGGCCGCGACCTCGTAGTCGCGGATTCAGACGCGGACTTCGCCGCGTCCGTGCTGCAACTGCTGAATTCCCCCCAAGCTCGCGCCCGGCTCGGCAGCCGCGGCCGGGAGGTCGCCCGGGCGGCCTATGACTGGCGCCGGCTCGCGGGCCGGCTCGGAGATCTTTACGCCGGATTGGCGAACACGTCCAGCAAGTCGGACAAAAATGCCGCCTGATCCCAGGCGTCCACATATACGGAAAGTCCCAACCGGACCGTCACCAATCTTAAGGAGGGGATGACCGCCACCACCTGGCCTTCATGCCCCATGGCGAAAAAGGCATCGGCTGGTATGCGGCCGGCGGCCGGCGTGTCGCCTCCGAACTCCTTGGAAAGCTTCAGCCACCAGTGCGCGCCGTAGCGGCCTTGCGGAGATTGCGGCGTAGGCGTACGGCAATAATCCACCCACCCCGGGGGCAGGACGCGCCGGCCCGCCCAGACCCCGTCTCCGGCATAGAGCCAGCCCAGCCGCGCCCAGTCCCGAGCCGTGGCCAGCAGGAAAGACGACCCCACGAAATCCCCGGCCGCATCCGGCTCGAATACGGCGCTGCGCATGCCCACCGGTCCGAACAGGGCTTGGCGCGGAAAAGCCAGATGGTTTTCTCCGGCGCGTTCCAGCGCCAGCCGCATGATCCGCGAAAGGATGTTAGTGGTGCCGCTGGCATAGGCCCAGGCCCGGCCCGGCGCAGTCCGCATGGTCTGGACCGCCGCCGCGGCCGCGGCGCTCGAGCTGGCAAAGAGCATCCGGGTCACGTCCGAAAGCGGGTCGCTGTATATCTCGCTGAAAGCCAAGCCGCTGCGCATGCGCAATAAGTCGTCCAGGCGGATCTCCCGCCGAGGATCGCGCGGGCCGCTCCACTCCGGCAGCAAGACTTTGTCCGTCAGCGCAAGCCGGCCCTGTCCGACCAATATCCCGATCAAGGAACTCATGACTCCTTTGGCCATGGACCAGCCCGGCAGGGGCGTGTGCGGCCCGAATCCCGGGGCATATTGCTCGGCCGCTATGCGGCCGTCATGCACCACCACCACGGCCCGGGTGCGGCGCAGCCGGCGCGGATCCGGCTCCGTGAACACCTTGGCCACGGCCCGGGCCAGGCGCGGATCCGCGGCCGCCACGAGGCCGCGAGGCTCTCCTTCCGGCCAAGGCCGCGCCGGGTCAGCCGTAGGCGCGCTGGGCAAAGCCGCGCCCAGCCCACCATACAGCGCCCCATCCCCCACCAAAGTGGCGCCCAAGCCGGCCCGATATACGGCCGTACGCGGCCGCAACCCCAGGAAAGAAGCCGTGACCGTGCGCCGCCCCGGGTCGACCCGAGTGCGGAACAATCGCATTACGCGATAACTATCCGCGGACACATCCTCGGCCAATACCGACCCCAGATCCCGCCCGGACACGAAAATGGCCGAACATATCGCCTTCGCCTTATACGCCGATCCGATGGCGGCGATGCGCAATAATCGAATAAATCCCAAGCCCAGGCCGGCCGCGGCCGCAGTCACGATCCCCCATCCCAGCATGGTATGCATCATATAAATTATCCTCCAGGCCGCGACTGCGGGCCGCAAACTTGATAAAATATACTTACCCCTCTTTCAATAGGAGCTCCGAGCATGAGAATAGCGCTTTGTCAGTTCGATATGGTTTGGGAAGACAAAAAGGCCAACCAAGACAAGATCACTGGCCTATTGGAAGCCGGCCCCGCCAAAAATTATGACTGGGTCATATTCCCGGAGATGACCCTATCCGGTTTTTCCATGGCTCCGGACAAGGCCACCTTGGACGCTTCGGACCTGGGTTTTTTCTCCGCGCTCGCCCGAAAACACCATACCCACATATCGTTCGGCGGCGTGCAGAGCGGCCTCAACAAGCTCATAACCATGGATCCGGCCGGCGCCATCATATCCAACTACGCCAAGATCCACCTCTATTCCTTCGGCGGCGAGGATAAGACCTATAAACCGGGCTCCCAACAGGACTGTTTCCGCCTGCAGGAACTCAACGTGGTCCCGGCGGTCTGTTTCGATCTCCGCTTCCCATATCTTTTCTGGAACCAAGCCCGCCGCGCCGATCTATTCGTAGTCATCGCCTCTTGGCCGGCGCGGCGCGCCCAACACTGGATGCGCCTGCTCCAAGCCCGGGCCATCGAGAACCAAAGTTATGTGGTCGGAGTCAACCGCACCGGCAACGACCCGCTGCTGGAATACAACGGCAACTCCATGATCTTCGATCCCTTGGGCAAAGTAGTGCTCGATTGCGAAGACCAAGAAGGCCTGTTCGTAAGCGACGTGGCCGTGGACAAGGCTACCGTACTAAAGATCCGCGACCGCTTCCCGTTCATAAACGACCGCCGCTCGGATATGACGTTCGCTTAAGCCCGCAGGAGGACTCTTCCCCATGGCCCTAAGGATACGCCGCGAATGCCTGATACTGCTCTGCGCGGCCTTGGCCGGCTGCGGCACGCCGCCGGTCAAGACCTCCCGGTTTTATGGTTCGCCGGCCCTGAAAGCCGAATGGTCCGGCCTCTTGAAGCAGCCATTCTCCGACACCCAATCCCTGGACGTCATCTATGTCACCAACCGCAACGCCGCTGGCGACCCTTCAGAATGCGACAATGCCGCCTTCGGCACCACCCCCAGCGACAAGATGTCGTACGGTACATGCACCCTGAACATCCCGAAACGCCACCATATCGGAGGCTTCGAGGTCGCAGCCACCCCTCGCGCCGATTCCCACCAGTACTACCGCACGCTGAGCCACGCCCCGCTGACCGAGGATGCCCTGCTCGAGCGGCTGAAGCAGCAGCCGGGATCGGACCTCTTGGTATTCGTGCATGGATTCAACGTTAAATTCCAAGAAGCCGTGCTCCGCACCGCCCAAATAGC
>JBAZVY010000103.1:0-8004 GCA_041660645.1 Elusimicrobiota bacterium
ATCCTCCGAGAATCCCGTGTACTACTGCCAATACGTGCACGCCCGCATCTGCTCCATATTCCGGGAAGCGGCCAAGCAGGGGCTATACGGTCCGGATATGCCTCTGCCCGGCCCCAACGGCGCCTTACTGGATTCCCCGGAAGAACGCGCCCTGTTGCTCAAGATCACCTGGTTCCCGGAGATCCTCAAGGACTGTGAGAAGCTGCTGTCTCCGCATCCTTTGGCCAACTACATCCTGGAATTGGCCGGCCTGTTCCACCCCTTCTACGAGAAGCACCGGGTAGTAGACGTGGAACAATCCGAGGCCTCCCGAGCTCGCTTGCTGCTCTGCGCGGGCGTGCGCGACGTCATAGCCCAAGGCCTGAGCCTGCTGGGCGTCAGCGCTCCGGAGCAGATGTAAGCGCCTCCCCCCATGCATGCTCCCGCGTCCCATTAGCGATCTTAAAGTCTGCGGGATATTATCTGCGGCCGTAGGCGCCGGGTTCGCGGCCAACTTCCGGAGCTACTTGCCCATACCGCAAGGTTGGGCCAACGTGGAGTCCTGGGTTTTCCCTTTAAGCGCCCTGAACTTGGCGTTCCACGAAGCCGGCCACATGATATTCGGATTGCTCGGGATGCAGTTTCTGATGGTCGCGGGCGGCACGATCATGCAGCTGGCCATGCCCGGGGCCTGCTTGGTCCATTTCTGGAAGCGCGGCAACTGGGCCGGGGTCGGCGCCATGATCTCCTGGCTGGGCATGAATCTGGTCAACATCAGCTACTATGTCGCAGACGCCAAGCTGCAAGCCATAATCCTCATCACCGGCGTGTCCGGCAGCGAGGGCGGCGGACACGACTGGGGCTACATGCTGGAAACGTTAGGATTGAAAAACTACTGCGTGGGCATAGGCCAGCTGATTTTCTTTTTCGGCTGCGGCCTCATGGTCTTTCCTTTGTTCTGGGGCGCGTCATGGGCCTGGAACCGATGGAGCGCCCGGGCCGGATAAAAATCCGCAACACGGTTCAGGTATGCTTCCGGCATGCCCACAGTCATCGCCCCCAAATGCACCCACATCCAGAAAGTCTGCGCCTGGTGCCAAGCGGACCTGGGCCGCATCGCGGCCGACTCCAATTTACCAAATCCCATATCCCACGGCATGTGCCCAGCCTGCAAGGAACGGGAGATATCCCGGTTCGCGCTCGAACGCTTTAATCCCGCGGCAAAGCCCGGCTGATGACGGCCTCGGCGCGGATCAGTTCGCGCTCGAGATGCGCGCTGGAAAGGAAGGCCGCCTCCCACTGGGCGGGAGGGAAATATATGCCGGCCTCCAGCAGTCTGCGGAAGAACCGGCCGTAAGCCCGGGCGTCGGCGTGCTGGGCCGAGGCGTAGTCGGTCACGGGATGCCCGCTAAAGAACACCGTAAACATAGACCCGATAGAATTCACAATGATCGGAGCGCCGCTGCGCGCCGCCGCGGCGCGGATGCCCGCGGCCAACCGCGCGGTCTTCTCCGCCAACCCGGAATAGGGGTTTTGTTTTTTCAGCACCCGCAAGGTCGTCAAGCCCGCGGCCACGGCCACGGGATTGCCGGAGAGCGTGCCCGCCTGATAGACCGGGCCGCAAGGCGCGACCAGGCGCATGACCTCGCGCCGGCCGCCATACGCGGCCAAAGGCAAGCCCCCGCCCACGATCTTGCCCAGCACGGTCAAATCGGGCCGGATCCGGCACAGCCTCTGATAACCGCCGTAGCACAGCCGAAAACCGGTGATCACCTCGTCGAATATGAGCAAGGCGCCATGCTGGCGCGTGAGGGCGCGCAACGCGGGCAAAAAATCAGGACGCGGCAGGACCACTCCCATATTGGCCGCCACCGGCTCCACGATCACGGCCGCGATGCGCCGGCCCCATCTCCGGAACACCCGGGCCACCGCATCGGGATCGTTATAAGGCACGGTTATCGTAGTCCCGGCCCAGGCCTCCGGCACGCCGGCGGAATCCGGCACGCCCAAGGTCGTGGCTCCGGACCCCGCGGCCACGAGCATGCTGTCCGCATGTCCGTGGTAACAGCCCGCGAATTTCACCGCCAGGTCGCGCTTGGTAAAAGCCCGGGCCACGCGCAGGGCGGACATGACCGCTTCGGTGCCGGAACTGGTCAAACGCAGCAGTTCCATGGCAGGTACGGCGGCTTGGATGGTCTCGGCCAACACGACTTCCGCCTCGGTCGCGGCCCCGAAAGTCGAGCCCTGCCGCAAAGCCCGCGCCGCGGCCGTTGCGACTTCGCGCCGGGCATGCCCCAGGATGAGCGGTCCCCAAGACATACAAAAATCCAGATAGCGCCTGCCGTCCGCGTCGCGCAGCCAAGCTCCCTGCCCGCTGCGCATGAACACCGGAGTGCCGCCCACTGACTTAAAAGCGCGCACCGGGGAATTGACCCCTCCCACCAGCGCCCGCTGGGCGCGCTGGAATAAACTCCGGGACTTCAGGCCAGCCAACGCGCGGCCTCCAAGGCGTGATAGGTGAATATGAAATCCGCCCCGGCCCGCTTTATGGAAGTCAATATCTCCAGCGCCACGCGCCGCTCGTCTATCCAGCCCTGCGCCGCAGCCGCCTTGACCATGGCGTACTCTCCGGACACGTTGTACGCCGCCACCGGCACGCTGCAGTGCGCGCGCACCGCGGACAGCACGTCCAGATAAGACAAGGCGGGCTTGACCATGAGCAGGTCTGCGCCCTCGGCCACGTCCAACGCGGCTTCGCGCAAGGCTTCGCGCGCATTGCCCGGATCCATTTGATGCGTAGCCCGATCCCCGAACTTGGGCGGGGACTCCGCCGCGTCGCGGAAAGGGCCGTAGAAAGCGCTCGCGTATTTCACGGCATAAGACAAGATAGGCGTCATCTTGAAACCATTCGCATCCAAGGCTTGGCGTATGGCCAGGACCTGGCCGTCCATCATGGCGCTCGGCGCCACCATGTCGCTGCCGGCCGCGGCCTGGGAAACCGCGGTCTGGGCCAAGGCCTCCAGGGTGGCGTCATTGTCTATGACCCCGTCCGGACCCAGCCGGCCGCAATGCCCATGATCCGTGTATTCGCACAAGCACAAGTCCGTGATCACGAAAAGTCCGGGATGCGCGTCCTTGAGCGCGCGCACGGCTTGCTGGACGATGCCGTCTTTCGCATAAGCCCCGCTGCCCTGGGAGTCTTTTCTGTCCGGTATGCCGAAAAGCAGGACCGCAGGCACGCCGGCCGCAACCACGGGCGTCGCGGCCGCGACCAGCTGGTCCACCGAGAACTGGAACTGCCCGGGCATGGACTTGATGGGCCGCTTCTCGCCTTGCCCCGGGCGCACGAACAGAGGCATGGCGAAATCGTCCGGCCGCAGCGCGGTTTCGCGGACCAGGGCGCGCAGAGCTGGAGTGTTGCGGAGGCGGCTGGGGCGTTCTAAAGGGAATGGCATAGCCAGATTTTATATAACTATGACCGCCGCTTGAACCAGCGCGCGATACGGTCCAGGATGATAAAAACATGAATTGGCTAGCGCTCAGCCTGCTTTCCGCGCTGTTCTTGGGCTTATACGACGTAGCCAAGAAAACGGCTTTAGACCGCAACGCGGTGTTGCCCGTGCTGTTGGCGTGCAGCGCCTGCGGCCTGGGCCTGCTGCTGCCGGTACTTATACTCTCGCATCTGGCCCCGGACCAAGCCGCGGCTTGGGGCTTGGCGATCCACCCCCTCTCGTCCCGAGGCCACCTCCTGGTCTTGGCCAAATCCGGCATCGTGACTTTAAGCTGGGTGCTGTCCTACTTCGCGCTCAAGCACCTGCCCATATCCCTGGCCGCGCCGGTGCGCGCCAGCGCGCCCGGATTTACGATATTGGGCGCTCTGCTGATCTTTTCCGAACGCCCCGCCCCCGCCCAATGGCTGGGCCTAGCCCTGATCATCTTTTCCTATTGGGGATTCTCCCTGATCGGACGCAAGGAAGGCATACACTTCCACAAGGACCGCTGGGTCTGGTGCCTGTTCGCCGGGACCTTGGTGGGCGCGATCTCCGGGCTCTATGACAAGCATCTCCTGCAAGCCGCGGGACTGTCGCCCATGGCCCTGCAGTTCTGGTTCACGCTTTACGCGGTGCTTATCCAAGGCTTGATCGTGGCCGGCCTCTGGCTGCCGCAACGCAGCCGAAGCACTCCCTTCAAACCGCGGCCCAGCATCCTGCTGGTCGCCCTGCTGCTGCTGCTCTCGGACGCCATATACTTTCGCGCCCTAGCCGCGCCCGGAGCCCTAGTCGCGATCGTCTCCACGCTGCGCCGGACCAACGTGATAGTGAGCTTCGCGGTGGGCGGTATAGCTTTCCGCGAGCGCAATCGCCGCGAGAAAGCCCTGGCCCTGCTGGGCGTGCTCCTCGGCATCGGCTGCTTGGTCCGCTGAGACGGAAATTTTGTAACATACCCTCGGATGGAAATCCTGACGCGCGATCTGACCTACCGCAATCCTTACGCGATAGAATATCTCCCCGCCCTAGCCCGCCTTCATTTGGCGGCGTGGTCCCCCTCCCAACGCATGCGCCAGGAGATCATAAAACTGCCCTTGCGCCCGATCTTCAAGTGGGTCTATAAAACGGGCTGGGGTGGATCAGGACGGATGCGCTTGAACCTCCAGGGAACTTGGACGACTCTCCCCTTTGACGCGCGCAACCTCCAGTTCACCAGTCTCTATATGCCGCAACACGCTCAAGGCTATGAGCCGGAGACTGCGGCCCTTATCGACACGCTGGCGGCCTCTCGGTCCGTATTCTACGATGTCGGCAGCAATTGGGGCTATTACTCGCTATGGATCGCGGGACGGGCCGGCTTCGAGGGCCACGTGCATGCCTTCGAGCCCCTGCCTGGCAGCTTCCAAGACCTGACGGATCTCGTCGCCCGTGCGGGCCTCGCGGCGCGGATAACGTGCCACCATGCAGCCTTGTCGGACAGCGCCGCGCCGGCGGCCATGGTCATCCCGGACGGATTGCACAGCGGCTTGGCCACCGTCTCCCAGGGCCCAGGCGGCGTTGCCATCACGCGGCAGCGGCTGGACGACCTGGGCATCGCAGCCCCGGACGTGATCAAAATGGACGTGGAGGATCACGAAGCCCGGGTCCTAGCGGGCGGACGCCAGACCCTGGATAAAGCCAAACCGCATATTGTTTTTGAAAGTGTCCGGGGACGGCAGAAGCCGTCCGAGCGGATAGCCCCTTTTGCTCTCCTGGAAAAACTCGGCTATCTCTTCTTCTGCCCCACTTGGGTCGAAAAAGCAGACGGCTATAACGGCTATATAGAATGCTCTAAATATCGGCAAGGCCAGCCCGCGACTTTGGCGCTGGTCCCCTTCCAGCCCTGCCAGATCTTCTTTCTCAAGGAACATCTTAACGTCTTAGCCTGCCACCAGGACAAGCTGCCGCAACTGCTTGCCCTGTTCTCGCCCGCCCGCGGAGCCGTCTGCCCGGCTAACGGCTAGCGCCCGCGGCTAACGCCCGCGCGATCTCTTCGACCAAAGCCTTAGCCGGAACCGGCTTATCCAAGAACTTACGGATAGGCAGCTTATCGTCCGGAGTGTTGTCCATGGGCTGCTTGAGTTCGGAATTAAGGCTGGAGGCCATGAATATGACCGCTTTAGGCGCCTGGGCATGGATCTCGCGGGCCAGGTCGAAGCCCGGGATGCCGTTATCCATCATGATATCCACCACGGCCACATCCGGCGATTCTTTCTTCAACGCGGCCCGGGCTTCGGCCGCAGAATAAGCCGCGGTCAATTGATGCCCCTGGCCGGACAATGCCGCCTGGTACTGGGTGATCACGTCCTGGTCGTCGTCTATCAGCAGTATCTTAGCCATATATGCCCCCATTCACATCATTTTATAACGCGGACCGCCGCCTTCCGGCACGTGCCAGCGGATATTATCCAACGGGCACTTGCGTTGGCAGGTCTTGCAGTGCACGCAGTTCGAAGGATTTGCCGCCTTTACTTCTCCCTGCACGTGATCATATACCCCAGCCGGGCAGAATATGCGGCAGGGCTGGTCGAATTTCGGGCGGCAGATATTACGGCAGATCTCCGGATCTATGATCTCCAGATGCCCGGGCTGATCCTCCCGATGCCAGGATTCGGCCAGCGCCGTGAACGCGTCCTTATCGAACGCCGGCTCCGGCTTACCCGGATATGTCCGGCTGGTCATGGCCTCGTAATCCGGCTCCGTGATCAAGGCCGGCAGCCAGCGCGCCCAGGGCGAAAGCGCCGCGCCCAGAGTCGGGCCCAGCCGGGCGATGATCTGTCGGAAGTTGGACGCGGCCCGCAGGCGCGCGCCGACGACTGATTCCTCCACCCCCCGCGTGTACTCGGCCGCCGCATCGTTCGGACGCTCCAGGCACGAAGCCACGGCCTCGGCCGCCAACAGGCCGGAGAGCACGCCGTTGTGCAAGCCCTTGATGCTGTGCATGTCTACGAACCCGGCGGAGTCGCCCACTATGAGCACATTACCGCGGCCGATGCTGCCCGTGGCCGGGTCGCGGGGCCAAGCGCGACAACCGCCTTCCGGGATCATCTTAGCTCCGGCGGCCACGGTCTGGCCGCCTGCTATATACCGCTGCACCGCGGGATGGCGCTTCCACAAGGCTAAGGCGTCCTCGGGGTTGAAGTCCCGATATATCCAGTCCGCGCCCACGATCATGCCCACCGCGATCTGATCCTGGCCGTAGCTATACATAAGCCCGCCGCCGAACATGGACGGCCCCAACAGCGGGGTCCATAAGGGGTAGCCCAAGGAATGGACTACGCGCTTATCCCCGAATCCCTTATACTGCTGGGAGCTGACATGGATCACTTCCTTGATGCCGACCGAGAACACTTGAGGCGTGGCCCGCTGCAAGGGCAGGGTCCGGACCAGCTCTTCCGTGACCGCGCCGTCACAGCCTTCGGCCAAGATCACGAACCGCGCGGCCACCGTATCTCCGGCCAGGAAATTGAGCTGTTCGCGGCCTTCCCGATCGCGGCCCTGGTCCACGAACTTCACCAAGCCCGGCTCGCCCGGCTGGCCGGGCGTCACCCGTTCCACCCCAAAACCTGTCAGCACCTCCACGCCCACGGACCCGGCCACGGACCCCAGCCAACGGGTCAGCTTGCTGATGGAGACTATGGCGTCGCCCTTGTGCCGCATGGCTCCGAGGCTCAATCCCAGCCGACCGCCTAATTCCACCAATAGGTTCAAAGACAGACTATGCCGGCCGCCCAAAAACATCAAAAGGTCGTCCTGCTCCACCCTCCGGCCCAAAACCTCGGACGCGGGGGCGGTATCCCTCCAGCCCGGAGCGGCCAGGTCCAGGAGGCCCTCCAGCGGGCCAGCCTCGAGCACGGCTCCGGACAGATTATGCTGCCCGAGCTCCCCGGCCTTGTCCACCACGCACACGGACAATTCCGGACGCTTCTTCTTAAGGGCTATGGCCGCGGCCAGTCCGGCCGGACCGGCCCCGACCACGAGTGCGTCCACTCGGTCCATATCGGCTGTTGCGCTCATATTCCCTCTCCCAGACTGCGGACCAACTGCGGCATGATCTCTTCCACCTTGCCTACCATGAAATAATCGCAGGACTTGAATATGGGCGCATGCGGGTCGGAATTGACCGCGAATATGGTCTCTGCATTGGCTATGCCGATCATATGCTGTATGGCCCCGGATATGCCCAAGGCCAGATATATGCGGGGCGCCACCGAGGTCCCGGTCTGGCCCACCTGACGCATGCGCTCCGCATAACCCTGCTCCACGGCCGCACGCGAGGCGCCCTTCTCCACTCCCGCGCCCAGCCGGCGCTGGAGCGCCCCGGCCAGATCGCCCAACATCTGCTCGTAATCGCCGCGGCTGCGCAATCCCCGGCCGCCGCTTACTATGACCTGCGCGCCGGTGAGGTTAACGCGGCCATGCGCCGTTTCCGAGCTGACGATCTCCAGGCTCAAGTCGCTGCTGGCTAGTCCTGGATCATATAGGAAGACCTGGCCGG
>JBAZVY010000103.1:8014-8473 GCA_041660645.1 Elusimicrobiota bacterium
TGCGGGCCGGATCCGGGGGCAGACGCCGCATCACCCCAGGCCGGGCCGTGGCCATCTGGGACTTGGAACCCATGGTGCATATGGTGGCCATGACATTGCCGCCCAAGGCCGGACGGGTCTGGGCCAATATTGCGACCTCGCCCCGGCGGCTATGGTCCCGGATCTCCAATCCGGTGCAATCCGCGGTCAAGCCGCAGCCCAACCGATACGAGATCATGGGCGCCAGGACCCGGCCCTGAGGCGTAGCCGCGAACAGCACGATCTGCGGCCAATGCTTCGCTATCACATCACCCACGGCCTTGCGGTAGACGACTGGGTCGAAACTTTCCAGCCCCGGGCTCTGCACGCAATGGATCTCGTCTGCGCCGGCCGCTATCAGGGCCGGACTCATGCCCTCCACTTCCTTGCCCGGCACCACCACTCCCACCCGCACGCCCAAGCAATCCGCCAGCTCCCGAG
>JBAZVY010000104.1:0-8411 GCA_041660645.1 Elusimicrobiota bacterium
CCAGAGCCGCGGCCAGAGCCGCCACGGGCCCGGCCCGGAACACCCAGGTCGTGGTCTTGCTGTATACGGCGTCCTTTTGCAGGAGCTTGAAGATATCGTAGTACGGCTGGAGCAAGGGCGGCCCGTCCCGGCCCCCAAAAAAAGCCTTGGTCCGATTGATGACGCCCGGCAGCAGCGGCGCGAGCACGAGCGCCGCGGCTAGATGCAGGAGTCTTACGATCATCCCAGTTTCCATGCCAGCAAGATCAACAGGGTCAAGGCTATATATAGGATATAGACCTGGATGCGGCCGAGCTGCACCCAGCGCATCTTCAAAGCGGCTTTGAGCACGCCCGCGAACAGCGGCCGGAATATCTTGTCCCGGAATATATCCGGGGTCTCGCTAGCAAAGGTAGCATGGCCCGGGAAATACCCCTCCCCGCCCTTGGCGTGTTCATGGGTGCGCAGGAAAAATCCGAACAGCTCCACCACCGGCTGGGAGAAAGAAGCCGCCGTGTACTGCATGCGCGCCGTAGGCGCGATATAGCCGCAGTCCCAGGTCACGGCCGCAGCCACTTTACGCCCGGTAAAAAGCCAGGACCGCAGACTTACGAGCAGCACTACCAGCAGTATCAGGCAGGCGCCGGCCGCCGACACCCAGGCCAACGGCATCATGGTGTCGTCCAGACCGGACGCCAGATCCGCGGCCGGCATGCCCGAAAGCCCGGCCAAGGCGCCCCCGGCCAGATACAACAGTCCGGGGCCGGCCAATCCGCACCAGACGCAGCCCACGGCCAAGACCAGCATGCTGGAACGCATGGCCCAGCCGGCCTCGTGCGCGGCCGCGGCCCGGGCCCCGCGCGGCTCGCCCAAGAACACCACTCCAAAAGCCTTGGCGAAGCAGACCACGGCCAGCCCCCCGATCAAGGCCAAAGCCGCGATGACCAGGGCGCCCCACTGCGCATGGCCTTGGACCACGGCGTGGAATCCGGCCAGGTATATAAGGAACTCGCTCACGAAACCGTTCAAGGGCGGTAGGCCGCAGATGGCGGCGCTGCCGACCAAAAAGCAGGCCCCGGTCCAAGGCATCCGCTGCAGGAGTCCGCCCATATGCTCCATATCGCGCGTGCCTTCCGAGTGCAGCACCGAGCCCGCGCCCAAGAATAGCAGGCCCTTGAACAGAGCGTGATTGAGCACGTGCAGCAGGGCTCCGCCGAACCCCAGAAAACTCACCAAGGGCAAGCCGTAGCTGCGGCCCAACAGCCCCACGCCCAAGCCCATGACCAGGATGCCGATGTTATCCACGCTGGAATAAGCCAACAGACGCTTGAGATCCCTTTGGGCCAAGGCCAAGAGCACGCCGCTGATCCCGGACCAGGCGCCCAAAGCCAGCAAGCACCAGCCCCACCAAGCCGGGGGCGCGCCTAATATGGTGATGGCGCGCATGAGTCCGTATATCCCGGTCTTGATCATGACCCCGGACATCACGGCCGAGACATGGCTGGGCGCGGCCGGGTGCGCCTCGGGCAGCCACACATGCATGGGCACCAGGCCGGCCTTGGTTCCGAACCCGACCAAAGCCAGCAGGAAAGCCCCGGAAGCCAGGGGCCCGGAAAGGCGGGCCGGCGAGGCCAGATCGAAACCCGGGCATTGCCGGCCCAACAGGAAGAAAAAGAACATGAGAAAAGCCGTGCCCAGATGCGTGGCCACCAGATAGGTCCAACCCGCGCGGCGCACGCTCTCATCCTCGTCATCCATGGTGACCAGGAAATACGAAGCCAAGGACATCACTTCCCAGGCGATGAGGAAGAGCAGGCCGTCCCGGGCCATCAGCACCAAAAGCATGCTCGCGGCCAACACATCGAAGAAGAACCAGGACAGGGCCAGACGCATGCGGCCGAAAGAAGATTGCAGATATTCCGTGCCGTAGACCCCAGCCACGGCGCAAAGCCCGAGCACGGGCAGCACGAACCAGGCCGATAGGGGGTCCAGCCCCACCGCGAAGGAGCCAAAAGGCAGGCCCCAAGCCAGGCGCAGGGTGTCGGGCGGATAGCCCAGCAAAGCCCTCAGCGCCGGCACCGCGCCCAGGAGCGCGCCCGCGAGCACGCCGCCCGCGCCGAACCAAGTGGCCCGGCGCGAATGCCGGACGCAGAGCAAAGCTGCGATCCCGGAAGCCAACATCACCGCCGGGGCCAGGAGCATGAGCGTCATGCCGGGCCGCCCTTCAATCCGCTCTCGATACGGCGGGCGCAGGCCACGACCTCGGCCTCGCCCGCATGCCGCGCCAGCAGAGCCTTGAACTCCGGATCATGCATGGCATAGGCCAGACGCGAGAGCATGTGCAGATGCCCGCGGATGCTCGCGCTCAAGATGGTGAACACCGTATGAACGGGCTGCTTATCATCGGCCCCGAAATCCACCGGCGGCTCCAGATAGCAGAGCGCCACCATGGGCTGGTCCAGATTCAAGACCACGGGATTACGCACGTGGGGCATAGCCACGCCCTCGCCCACCCCGCTGGAGGCATTGGCCTCCCGGGCCAGCATCACGTCCAAAAGATAGCCGCGATCCGCGTCCTCGGGCAGGCGTATGCGCTGCACCGCGGAGCGCAGGGCGGCAGTCTTATCCGGCGCGCTCACCGCGCCATGCACGCCTCCGGCCGCCAGCGCCGATTCCAGGCTGGGCAGGTCCGCGGCGTCGCCGCCGACCTCCTTATATATATCGGGCGAGACCCTGACCTTATGGGCCGTGGCCCATTCCAGCAGTTCCGCCCGATTAAAGCGATACTGCTCATTGACCCGATAAGCCGGCAGGATGCCCTCCTCGATCCATCGATAGATGGTCTTCTCGGACACGGATAAAAGACGCGCTGCATCCTTGACTATAAGTTGCATATACCGATCCCGCTTGCGGATACGCTCGACTAAAGACCTAGCCGGATTGCGCGAGGAACTCCGTGCGCAGGGCTAAAGGCAGACTTATTCTATAATTTCCAGCGCCCGCGTTCAATTTCCACTCCGGACGCAAAAAAGCACGCCCAGCTAGGCTGGGCGTGCTTTGAGGTCCCGACTGGCTATTGTTTGCGTCCGGAGTGCTCGGGCCTAGCCTCCCGGCGTTCTTGGCGCATCTCGCGGCGCTCTTCACGCAGCTGCTGCCGATCCTCGCGCAATTCCTTGCGCTCCTGGCGCAGTTCCTCGCGCGCCTGGCCGATCTTCTCCTTGGCTTCGCCCCGCATCTCATGGCGCTGCTTCCGGAATCCCTCACGGAGGGCTTCGATCTTGGCCTTTTTCTGCTCTTCGCTCAGGGCCGCGTCGCTGCGCACGGCTTCGATCTCAGCCTTATGCTTCTCGTGCAAAGCCTTCATCTCAGCCTTTTCCTCTTGAACGTCCTTGCGCAATTCCTGGCGTTCCTGCCGGATCTTCTGCGCATCCTGCTTGATCTCCTGCCGCTTCTCCTTGATCGCCCGGACATCCTTCTTGATCTCCTGGGCGACCGGGGACGCCTGGGCCGGCGGGGGCGTAGTCTGCGTCTGCTCCTGCGCCAAGACCGGCAAAGCCAGCGCCATGGCCGTCAACATCGTGTGCATCAACATTTGTACAACCTCCTGGGCTGCGCTGCCGCAAACCCTGTCCATATTACGTATCAAACCGCTATTTGTTCGCTGATGTCAAGCGCTAAACGATCACTTCCGGATATTCTTCACAGCCAGCTCGAAGGATATCTTAGCCCCAGCCGGCGCCCGGTCCCGGGCCGCCTCCAAAGCCGGCACCGCGTCCGCCGCTTGCGGCCCCTGCTGCCCCAATTCATGGGCGGCAGCTTGGGCGGCCCAGGCGTAGGGCTCCGCCAAAGCTGCAATCAACGCGCCCCGGCCGGCCGGCCCCATCTCGGCCAACGCATGCGCCGCGGCTGAAGGTATGGTCTGCTCCGCTTCCATGGCCTCGGCCAGGGCCGGCACCGCCGCGTCGGCCTGCCGCCCCCAAACGCCCAAAGCCCCGGCGGCCTGGCGCAGCACCGCATGCTCCGGGTCCTTCAAGGCCGCGGCCAACTGCGGGACCATGTCCGCGGCCGCCACCCCGGGCTTTCCAGCCAGACGCCCCAGTTCATAAGCCGCTCCCTGGCGCACCAAGGGATCCGCGTCTTTTAGAAATCCCGCCAAAGTCTCGACCACGCGCTTATTGCCCTCCGCATCCAAAGCTTCCAGCTTCGCGGCCTCCGGGACCTTGGAGGTTATAGCTTTAAGCATGGCGCGCTGGGCCGTGAACGGCCGCATGAAATACGGCAAGCACATCAAGATGAACCCCGCGAAAGCCGCTGCCGCTAAAATGGTCAAAGTCCCGGCCAGGCGCCCCGGCCCGGTCGGCGCTTCCTGGCCTCGCCAGATGCGGAGCATGCCCTTGAGCTGGCGCTCCAAGAGCCAAGCCAGGATAAAAGTCGCGCCTATGCCGCCCAAGGCTTGGCCCCAGCCCCGATTGATCCCCGCGGCCGCGGTAAAGGCGAAAACCTCCCACAACAGAAAAAAAAGCACGAAACCCACCGCTCCCCGCTTTAACAGGGCCCAGACCTTAGTCCGCGGCGCCCCGCCCCCGGACGCAGACGCGGAGGAATGCTGCTGCCTCGCCTCCCACTTGCTGAATATCAACCCGCAAGCCGGGCATTGCGTGTCTGACTTTTCGTACGCGGCCTTACAAGAGGGGCAATTCATATGGTGCCTGTCTTTCTACAATTTCCATAGCTTTTCAGCTATTGCTGGACGAGTTCCAGCGCCCCGCGCCGGCTGGGCTCAGCTTTTGGACCGCAAAAATCGGATGACCCGCCACGCTCCTCGTCCTAAATAGAAAAATCCGAACAAGGCAAAGCCCAGCGCCATCAGATACACCATCTTATGCTTGATGTACTCGGGCATGTGACAGACCATGCGCTGGGCCGTAGCCCAGCCCTGCCAGGGCAGATCCCCATGCGGTCCTTTCTTGTCCACCACCCAGAAAAATAGCGCGGCCAGCCCCAAACAGCCCCCGCCCATCACCCCGGACAACAACAGCCTTTCCCAATCGAACTTTTCTTTCATGGTGCCTGTCATCCTATAATTCTACAATTTCTGAATGGAACCTAAATCCATCGCCGAACTAGACCTCTCCCCCATCCCCGGCAAGAAATATTGGACCTCGGACCGGGAATGGCGCGAAGAATTCATCTATTTTCTCATGGTGGACCGATTCCATGACGGCAAAACGCGCCGGCCCAATGGCGGCCCGCAGCGCAACATGGGCAGCGGCACAAGCGAACAACTGCGCGATTTCTGCGGCGGCACGCTCCCAGGCATCACCCGCAACATAGGCTACATCCAAGACCTGGGCTGTACCGCCCTGTGGCTCAGCCCCATCTTCGAGAACGACCCCCGTCCCGAAGCGCGCTCCTACCACGGCTACGGGATCTGGAACTACCTGGCCGTGGACCCCCGCTTCGGGACCAAGGCCGACCTCATCGAACTCGTGGAAACGGCCCACAAGCGGAATATGCGCGTGTTTCTGGACGCCGTGGCCAACCACTGCGGCGACGTCTGGTCCTACGAGGGAGACCACCCCCGTTTCTACCGCGATGACCACGGCCAGCACCCCTTCGGCGATTGGCGCAGCCAGGACTATCCCGTGCCCCTGGACTTGCGCAACCCGGACTACTTCCACCGCCGCGGCCAGATCCGAGACTGGGGCTGGGACGCCCTGCCCGAAACCCACTGGGGCGACTTTTACTCCTTAAAAGGCTTCAACAACGATGACGACCCGGCCGGGCTCAAGCTTCAGGACATCATAATCAAGGCCCATCAATACTGGGTTAGAGAAGCCGATATAGACGGCTACCGCATGGACGCGGTCAAGCACATGGGCGAGACCGCCATCGCGCGCTTCTGCCAAAGCCTGCGCGAACACGCCTATGAGCTGGGCAAGCGCAACTTCCTGCTGTTCGGCGAACTGGTGGGCGGCGACGACGCGGTCAACCGCTACACCGGGCCCAACACCGCGGGCAAGGTCGGAAATAAGACCATCTACTACGGACTCTCCTCGGTGCTGGACTTCCCCCTGTACTGGACCCTGCCCGGAGTGATCAAGGGCTTTATCAGCCCGGCCGCTCTCATCCACCGCTACGAAGCCCTGCGCGAGCGCGCCATCAACCGCGGCGAACTGGGCCGCTACATGGTCACCTTCCTGGACAACCACGACCAGATCGGCCAGAACTACAAGCGCCGCTTCGCGGCCGGGGCCAGAGACGAGCAGATCGTGGCTGCGGTGGGCTATCTCATCTGCGCTTTAGGCACGCCCTGCATCTACTACGGCACGGAGCAGGGCTTTGCCGGCGAAGGCGAGAACGACCACGTCATCCGCGAAGCCATGTTCGACCTAGCCGACCCCAAGCGCGACCTCCTGAACAAAGACTGCTGCATCTACCAGGAGATCGCCAAGATCGCCAAGGTCAACCGCGACCACCCCGGCTTGCGCTTTGGACGCATGTATTTCCGCGAGGTCTCCGGCGATGGCCGCAATTTCGGCCTACCCGAAGCCCACCCCTGCACCTTGGCCTTCGCCCGGGTGCTGGCCGATGAAGAGATCCTCATCGCCTACAACACCTCCACCACGGAACGCCGGACCGACTGCGTACTCGTGGACTCCGGCCTACACGCCCCGGGAAGCCAGATGAGCTATCTATACGGAGACCGCGGCGCGGTCACGGTCGAGTCCCACCCCGACCCCGAAAACGGCTCTCGCTTCGTGCGCCTGGATCTAGCGCCCATGCAATTCGTCATCCTGCGCTGATGCCGGTGCCTGTCTTTCTGGGATTTCTACTTCGTTGGTCAGCCGCGGCCATCTTGCTGCCCTTCAATGTCCTAGTAATAATACCAGGCGCCACGCTCCTGGCTTTCCGCCATACCCGGATCAGCCATGCCTGGTCGGACTGGGGCAGTCCAGCTGGCATCATCACCGCGACCCTGGGCCTGGCCGGACTAGCCTTAGCGCTCTGGTCAGTCGGGCTTTTCATGCGTTTTGGCCAAGGCACGGCCGCGCCCTGGGATCCCCCGAAAAGATTCATACTGCGCGGCCCCTACCGCTACGTGCGCAACCCCATGCTCATGAGCATCTTCATCATGCAGTTGGCTGAAGCGATATTCTCGCACTCCTGGCCGCTCTACGGCTGGCTGACGATATTCATAGCCGCCAACCTGATATACATCCCATATTTCGAGGAACCCGGGCTGAAAAAACGTTTCGGGCCGGATTACCTGCAATACAAACGCAGCGTGCCCAGATGGCTGCCTAAGCTAAAGCCTGGCGCCTAGTTATAGAAATACCAGAAAGACAGGCACCAGCAGTCAGTTGCGGCGGGAAGGTTCTAGATGCTCCTGGATCAGCTTCAGCTCCGCTTCCAGAGCTTTGACCCTTTCTTCCAACTGAGACACGCGGTCGATCTCCGGCACAGGCTTGGACATGACCGCAACCGGCGGTTCCGGGGCCGGGGCCGGGACCGGCGCAGCGCCGGTAAAAAGCTGCTGAAAACGCGCTTCTTTCTGACCGGGCTGGCGCGGCGCGCGAGCCACGATGGCTCCGTCTACGCGATTAGCCAACTCCTGCAGTAGAGCGTCCACCTCCGCAGTGCTTGCGAACTGGCAAAGCCGCTCCGTGCGCGATTTTATCTCGCCCAAGGTCTGGGCGCCGCGCAAAAGCAATACGCACATCACGCCTATGGCCTTAGGATCCTCGCTGCACAGCAGGACTTCGATATGATGGCTGTATTTGGCCGCGCGCGCGCCCGGCTCATGTATGCGGGCCGCGAACTTCCTGTCTATAAGCGAAACCAGCGCTTTTTCCACTTCCGCGTGGCCCAAGGACATGACCGGATCGCGGCTGCTCTTCTGATTGCAAGCATTGACCAATGAATTCAGGGAGAGCGGATAAAGCTCGGGCGTGGTCAGGGATTTTTCCACGAGCGCGCCTAGTATGCGGGCTTCCACGGCAGTCAGTTGCTCGATCATGCGGAAATTCTAGCGCTACAAAGGCCGCTCTGCAATAACCTCCAGGAAGGCCGCGCCATAACGCGCCGACTTCCGATCCCCCACCCCCTTCACGCCGCGGAAGGCTTCCAGGGTCTTGGGCTTCAAAGCCGCCATCTCCGCCAAAGCGCTGTCATGGAACACCACATAGGGCGGCACGCCCAGCTTCTCCGCGAGCTGGCGCCGCAATCGGCGCAGGCGTTCGAACAGCTCCCCATCCGCCGGCCAAGCCGCAGGAACCCCCGGATGGCCGGCGCCCTTTCTGGATTTCTTCCGGCCCCGGGCCTGGGACGGCGCGGGCACGGCTAGGCGCACCTCGCCTTCATCACGGCAAAGGGCCTTGCCCGCCTCGGTGATGCGCAGCAAAGGGTACTCGCCCTCCACCACTTCCAGG
>JBAZVY010000105.1:0-8397 GCA_041660645.1 Elusimicrobiota bacterium
GGGGCCACGGGCATGATCGGCGACCCCAGCGGCAAGAGCGAGGAACGCCGCCTGCTCACGCCCGAGACCATACGCGAGAACGTGGACTGCGTGCGCAAGCAGCTGCAGAAGTTCTTCGCTTTCGCTGGCGACAACGCCGCGGTCTTGGTCAATAACGCGGATTGGACCGGCAAGTTCTCCTATCTGGACTTTTTGCGCGATGTGGGCAAGCATGTGACCATCAAGGACATGTTGGAGAAAGACTCGGTCAAAAGCCGCCTGAACCGGGAACAGTCCATTTCCTATACCGAATTCTCCTACATGATACTGCAGGCCCACGATTTCCTGCATCTCTTCGACACCATGGGCTGCGCCTTGCAGGCCGGCGGCGACGACCAATGGGGAAACATCACCGTAGGCATAGACCTGGTGCGCCGGCTCCGGGGCAAAGAGGCCTATGGCCTGACCTTCCCCCTGCTGACCACGGCCACGGGGCAGAAATTCGGAAAGACCGAGAAAGGCACCAATGTATGGCTGGACCCGGCCATAACCACGCCCTACCGCTTCTACCAATACTTCATCAACGTGGACGACAAGGACGTGGTCGCTTACCTAAAGCTCTTCACTTTCCTGAACCAGGAAGAGATCGCGGCTTTGGCCGAGGCCACGGCGAAGACGCCCGAAGCCCGCTCGGCTCAGAAAGCCCTGGCCCGCGAGGTCACGTCTTTAGTGCATAGCGCCGGCCAGGCCGAAGCCGTGGCCCGCGCCTCGGAAGTGGTGTTCAGCGAGGAGATCCGCAACATCCCGGAAGACATATTCCGGGAAGTGTTCGCGGACGTGCATACATTAAGCCTGCCGGCCGAGGGGTTGGCTGCGGGTGTGGCTCCGGTGGACGCCTTGGTCCAGGCCGGCTTGGCCAAGAGCAAAGGCGAGGCCCGGCGCCTGGTGGAGCAAGGCGGGGTCTACCTCAACAACCGTAAAGCCACGCCGGAGCAAAAGATCACTACCAACGAGCTGTTATTCGGCCGCTGGCTGCTCCTGCGCAAAGGCCGCAAAGAGACCTGCCTGCTTAAATTCATCTGACCGTCTTATAAAGGAAGAGGCGGTGCCAGGCGTCAACTTATGCGACTTATTCGCACAATAATTCCGATAAGTTGACGCCTGGCACCAGCTATTTGGACGGAGCCGGGATGATGCCGTGCTTCATCTTTAGCTCAGTCTCCTTGCGGGAACGCGCAATCATGTCCGAGGCGGTCTTGAACAGCTGGTCGCGAGACATGGGATTGCGGGCGATGCCCTGCTCTATGGCTTTCATACCCACGGCCACGGCTTCGCGGGCGAACACGTCGGGCTCGTCCATCTTGGGAATGATGTAATCCTCGCTTAAGCCCTTATCCTCGGCGCACTTAGCCAGTTCGGTGGCGGCCGCAATGCACATCTCATCGGTGATGGTCTTGGCCCGCACGTCCAAGGTGCCCCGGAATATGCCTGGAAAGCCTATGGAGTTGTTGACCTGATTGGGGAAGTCGGAGCGCCCCGTGCCCACCACGCGCGCGCCCATCTCCTTGGCGTCCCACGGCCACATCTCGGGTATGGGGTTGGCGGTCAAAAAGCATATGGCATTCTTGGCCATCTCGCCGATGCACTCCTTCTTTATGGTGTCCGGCCCCGGGGTCGACGCCGCGGAGAGCACGTCCGCCCCGCGCAGCGCCTCGGCCACGCCGCCGACCACGTTGCCCGCGTTGGTGTGCTGGCACATGTACCACTTCTCGCGCAGATCCTTGAGGTCGGCGCGGCCCTTGTGCAGGGTGCCCTTGGAATCCACATAGATGAGATTGCCGGGCTTGGCCCCGTAGGCCATGTACAGCGTGCCGATGCGGATGTTGGCCGCGCCCGCGCCGTTGAGTACGATCTTGACGTCCTGTATGCGCTTGCCCACGACCTTTAGCGCGTTGATCATGCCCGCCAGGCAGACCGTGGCCGTGCCTTGTTGATCGTCGTGCCAAACCGGGATATTGCAGCGCTTGCGCAGTTCGTCCAGGATGTAAAAACACTTGGGCTGGGAGATATCTTCCAGGTTGATGCCGCCGAAACAAGGCTGCAAGATCTCCACCGTGCGGATAATCTCGTCCGGATCCTTGGTGCCCAGACAGATGGGGAAGGCATCCACGCCGCCCAGATATTTAAAGAGCAATCCCTTGCCCTCCATCACCGGGATGGCGGCCTCGGGCCCGATGTCGCCCAACCCCAGGACCCGGGTCCCGTCCGAGACCACGGCCACCATATTGGCCTTGTTGGTATGCTCGAACACCTTCTCCGGATTCTTGTGGATGTCCTTGCAAGGGGCGGCCACGCCCGGGGAATACCAGATGGCGAAGTCGTCGAAATCCCGCACGCAACATTTAGGCGAGACTTCCACTTTACCCTTATAGAATGGGTGCAGCCGCATGGCGTCCGCGCTGGGTTTCTGCGCTTTGGCGATGAGTTCTTCTTTGGTCAATTTCTTAGCCGGCGTCGTAGACATATAGGTATCCTCGGGTCAATTAGAATCGATTCAATCGGAAACGATGGATGTTGAGGTCGGTCTTGCCGCCCACCATGAACTGGGCCATGGTCCGCCCGATGAGCGGAGCGAACTTGAACCCATGACCGGAGAACCCGGCCAGCACGAAGCCGTTGGCCGCGTCCGGCAGGCGATCCACGATGAAATCATTGTCCTTGGTGTTGGCGTAATATGAGACATGGCCCTCGCCCTCGGTAAAGTTGGCCAACTCCGGGATGAAGCGCTTGAGGAAAGTCCGGCACTTCTTGTCGAACTGCGGGGTGATCTCCCGCTCCGCCACATCGCCCGGCTTGCCCGGAGGCCCTTTCTTGGATTCCGCGATCTTCATGAAGCCATGGATGTGCATGGGCAGGCCGTAGAAGCCCTGGCTCTGAACATAGAAAGGCGGGAAATGCTCCTCCCGGTAGCGGCCGCGGTTGACCATGGGCCGCAGGTAAAGCTGCTGCTGGCGCGTGACCTGTATGGGCAGACGATAGGACTTGAGCAGTTCCCCGGCCCAGGCCCCGGGCGCGAACAGGAAGCTGCCCGCCTCGTGCACGCGGCCCGCGGCGTCCTTGACCGCCCGGATGCCGCTCTTGTCCTTGAGTATGGCCGCGACCTTGGTATGGGGCCGGACCTTCAAGCCTTTACGCTGGGCCAGCCCCAATATCGCGGAGACCGCGCGCATGGCCCAGATCATGCCCCCGTCCTTATGCAGGAGGCCGTAGCGGAAGGCCCGCGAATTCATCATGGGGTAATGCCGGCGCAGATCGTCTTTCTCCAGCACGGTGAAAGCCAACTTATGGTCCTTAAGCACTTTAAGACAATGGTCCTCATAGCCATGGGCTTTGACGGCTAGGTCCAAGAATCCGTTCTGCACGAAGAACTTGTCCGAGCCCTGCGCGGCCAGGTCCTGCCACAAGGGCAGGCTCTTGGCCGCCATCTCGGTATAGAAAGCGTCCTTGCCGTAGGTCAAGCGGAAGGTGCGCAGTTGGTCGCCGGAAGCGCCGCCCCGGTTAGGGACGTCGCCCTGGTCTAAAAGCACGACCTGCCGCCCCATGTGAGTCAGCCAATACGCGGCGCACACGCCCATCACTCCGCCGCCGACCACCACCGTTGTGTTCTTCATCTCGTAAACCGCCTCTCTACGCTGTTCAATATCCTATCCAGGGCGTCTCCGTCCCGGACCTGCAGCCACCGGGCGCCTTCCGCGCGCGCGCGCCGGCCCAGATCGGAATCCGCGGTCACCACCGCGGCCCCGCCCGCGCTGTTCCAGCGCCGGGCCCGGATGCGGTCCAATATCAGCTCATCCGCGGACTCTTCCCAGGAAAAACGTACGCGTAAATTAGCGGGCAAGCCCGCGGCCAACCGCCGCGGGTCGAAGTCCCGGGCTTGGCCGTCGAAGAACACCTCGACTTCGATATCCCCGGCCAACGCCTTGCAGAGCGCGCCGAACGCCGCGACCAAGGTCGCGCAGTCGCTCTCTTCCTGTTCCTGGAAGGCGGGAGAATATCCCCAGAGCACCCGGACCACATTGGTCCCATCCACGCAATATAGCTGCACCTGTCCATAGTCTAGCAAAAGGCGGCCGTCCGAGTTGACCCCGAATGCCGATTCCGGTTAAACTGTCTATCCATGCATATCCTGGCCGTGGTCGCCGCCGCTTGGTTGTCGGCCCTGCCCGCGAAAGCCGCGGATAACGGCCGCCCCTGGGACGCGCCGGCCGCGGACCCGCAAGCATTCCCGGGCCAGATGGTCCAGCTCGCCCAGGTGGAACAAAAAAGCCGCGAGCTGCCCACCGCGCCCGCATCCCAAGAACTGGCCGGCCTCCTGCGCGGCGCGGCCGACAAGATATTGCTCAAGGATTATGCCGGCGCCATCGCGGACTCGGACCGGGCCTTGGCCCTGGCCCCGGGCCAGGCCGCGGCCTATTATTATCGAGCCGCGGCCAACAACCTCAACGGGCGCTACGAAGCCGCCGCCCAGAACGCCACTCAAGCCCTGTCCATAGACCCCAATGATGCCGCGGCGCGCGATGCCCGCGCCTTCGCCTATAATCGGCTGGGCCGGTTTCAGGACGCGCTCGCGGATTCCAACCACTCCCTGGAAGCCAATCCCCACAACCCCTACGCCTACGCCAACCGCGGCTTCACCTACGAACGCTTAGGCGATCCTTCGGCCATGATCCGCGACCTGGGCAAGGCCGCGGCCATCGACCCTCGGCTCGAACCGATCTATAGCGACGCGGCCGCGGCGTATGGCGCGCCCGCCTCCCAGTCCGCGACCGCAGGCACGGACCCCGCCCCGGCCCGGCTGCCCCTGCGCCAAAGACATTTCCTAATAATCCTGCTCAGTTCCTTGGTCGGAGGCCTGCTCGTAGCCCTGGGCTTGCTGCAAGTGTTCGGTCCGCAATGGGCCCGACGCATGGAAGAACGCCGGGATCCGGCTCCCGCGATCCGCGCCGCCATCGCGCGGGATTATATAGTGGGACGGCCCTTAGGCCAAGGCGGCATGGGCGTGGTCTACGAGGCCGTAGACCGCAATCTGGGCCGCAAAGTGGCGATCAAGATGCTGCAGGAGGCATTCCAAGGCAACCCCCAAGCCAAGGAACAGTTCCTGAACGAAGCCCGCACCGTGGCCACCCTGCGCCATCCCAACATCGTAAGCATCCACTCCATAGTCAGCGACGACAAAGGCTTATGCCTGGTATTCGAGTTCATATCCGGGCAGACCCTGTACGATATCGGCCTGAGCCGGGGCAAATTCTCCTTAGCCGAAGCCAAATCCATCATCGCTCCGGTCTGCGCGGCCCTGGACTTCGCCCATGGGCACAACGTGGTGCATCGCGACCTCAAGCCCGGCAACATAATGATCACGCCCGAGGGCCAAGTCAAAGTCATGGATTTTGGGATATCGCGCCGGGTCCGGGCTAAAACCCTGGGCGGCCTCATCGGCCGGGGCGGCTATGCGGTGACCAACTCCGTGCTGGGAACGCCTTACTACATGGCGCCGGAACAAGAAGATGGCATGGTACGGCCGGAATCCGACATCTATTCCCTGGGCACCTGCCTATACGAGATGCTGACCGGCCGCCGTCCCTATGCCGACCCGGTCAGCCATGCCAAGAAACTAGCCTGCAACTACGAGCGGCCGTCCGACTTGGAACCATTCTTGCCCCGGGCCGTGGACGCTTTATTGGCCGCGGCCCTGGATCCGGACCCGGACTATCGCATCCACACGGCCGCCGAATTCCAGGCCCGCCTGGAACTGATCCGAGACGACGGGACCAACATCAGCAACCCTTCCTAAAGGCCTTACTTCCCGCTGTAGGGGAACCACCAGGGCTTGGTCTGCTGTTCGAAATCCCAGTGCACGTGCTTGGCCTGCTGGAACTCGCGCAAGCCTTCCAACCCCAATTCCCGGGATCCGCCGCTGGCCTTGAACCCGCCGAAGGGGCCGGCGTCGTTATCGGTCATGGGATCGTTGACCCAGATCGTCCCGGCCTGCACGCCCTCGAAGAAACGCTTGACCCGGCGGGCGTCGCGGGTGTAGATGGTGGCGCCCAATCCGTATTCCGAATCATTGACCAAGCGCAGGGCCTCGTCAAAATCGCGATAAGGCATGACCGGACAGACCGGGCCGAAGGTCTCCTCGCGCATGACCTTCATGCCATGGTCCACATCGATCAGGACCGTAGGCTCGTAGAAGAAGCCGCGCTTCGACTGCGGGGGCCGGCGGCCTCCGCACAGCACCTTAGCTCCGCGCCTGCGGGCATCAGCCACATGCGCCTCGACTTTGGCGCGATAGGAGGCTCCGATCAATGGCCCCACGTCCGTGCGCGGGTCCAGGCCGTCGCCCACGCGCAGGCCCCGGGTGAAGGCGCGCAAACGCTCCAGGAATCTCTTATACACCGCGCGGTGCACGTACACGCGCTCCACCGAAGTGCAGACCTGCCCGGTGTTGAGGAAAGCGCCCCAGGCCGCGGCTTTAGCCGCGACGTCGAGATCCGCATCCTCGCAGACCACGAAAGCGTCCTTGCCGCCCAATTCCAGATGCGCCTTTTTGACCGTGGCCGCGCAGATGCCGGCGATACGCTTGCCCACGGCCAAGGAACCGGTGAAAGCTATGAGATCCGTGCCCGGGTGCCGGACCAAGGCCTCGCCCGTGGGCCGGCCCGAACCAGTGACGATCTCGAGCACGCCCGCGGGCAAGCAGGAGAATATATCCCGGCAAGCCAAAGTGGCCAAAGGGGTCTGCTCCGCGGGCTTAAGCACCACGGTATTGCCCGCGGCCAAAGCCGGAGCCACTTTCCAGGCGAGAAGCAGCAAGGGATAGTTCCAAGGCACGATGGCGCCCACCACGCCATAGGGCTCATGCAGGACCAAGGCCAACTGGCTGGGCTCCACCGAAGGTATGACCCGACCACGTTCGCTGCGCCCGAGCTCCGCGTAGAACTCGAAGCAAGAAGCCGCCCAACCCAGCTCGTCGCGGTTCTCACGCCAGGGCTTGCCACCCTCCCGAGTCATGACCTCGGCCAAGACCTCGGTCTTTTCGCGCAAACCGCGCGCGATGCGATGCAAAAGCTCGGCTTTATTAGCGGCCGGAGTCTGATGCCAGCCGGGCTGCGCGCTCCGAGCCCGGGCCACGGCCGCGGCCACGGCCCGCGGGCCTTGCTCCGGGATCTCGCCCACCACTTCTTCCGTGGCGGGATTGATCACAGCGATCTTCTTGACGTTCATGATTCCCCCGAGAGGTCGGTTTCCCAAAGTATCCCCAAAATCCCCTCCCTAGGTCAAGGGTACTAGGCCGCGGCCGGCCAGGGCCCTATATTCGGGCGGTCCCCTGGCCCGCTCCGATTGGGCCCTTCGACCCTTCTCGGGCTGCGCCGGCTCTGCCATAATATGGGTGCGATGAAGAATTGGTACATGCCCACCCAGACCAAATGGCTGGCCGGAGCCGCGGCCGCGGTGTTCTTTGTGGGCTTGGCGTATCTCAACATGGACCAGCTGCCGCATCTCGCGGCCGCCAACCAAGCTCCCGCATCCCGGATCCTGGTCGAGACCGACATACGCGACGCCGTGGCCGCCCCGGCCGCAGTGCCGGGCGCAGGCTGGTTCCAGCCCTCGGCCGGAGCCGCGTACCTGTCCCGGTCCGCGCACAATCCCGCCATGCTCGACCGGCTCAAGGCCGCCCCCGCGCCCGTCCCCATGATATTCGGCCGCAAGGCCTTTAATTCCCCCCGCGTGATCGTGGACAAGGTCCGGCTGTACCGGCCGCACTGACGTCCGCCTATCGCCGCGCATAGATTTATATAATCCCCCCATGATCGATGCGCATTCCGTGGCCTACGCCATAATCATAATCAGCTTGGTGGCGGCCCTGGGCCTGACCCTCGGCAACATCCGCTTATTCAAGATCAACCTGGGCATAGCCGGCGTGCTTTTCTCCGGCATCATATTCGGGCACTTCGGCATAACGGTGAACCAGGAAGTCCTGGAATTTTTGCGCGAGTTCGGCCTCATCCTATTCGTCTACACCATAGGCATGCAGGTGGGCCCGGGATTCTTCTCCTCGCTAAAACGCGAGGGGCTCAAGCTCAACCTCCTGGCCGCCGGCGTGGTGGTCCTGGGCGCGATCATCACCGTGCTGATCAGCAGATTCGGCGGCGTCGAGATGGCCGCGGCCGTAGGCATGTATTCCGGCGCCGTGACCAATACGCCCAGCCTGGCGGCGGCCCAGCAAGCCCTCAAAGACCTAGGCCCGCTGAGCGAGCAAGCCGCCAAACTCCCGGGCATAGGCTATGCCGTGGCCTACCCGTTCGGCATCCTGGGCACGATATTGGCCATGATCCTGACCCGGGTCCTGGGCCGGGTCGA
>JBAZVY010000106.1:0-8337 GCA_041660645.1 Elusimicrobiota bacterium
GCTGGACGAACTCTGCCTGCAAGCTGGCCTGGACCGCTGGCAAGTGCGCTGGGACAATGCCCTGACCGAGGGCCGCAGCACGGCCACCGGCCAAGTCCTGACCAAGGGCGTGGGCGTGCGCGCCTGCCTGACGGCCCTCAAGGACGCCTTCCGCCAGGCCAAATACGCGGGCCTGGCCTGCGGCATCAAGAACTGCGGCATCGGCAACGGCATGGCCGATATCGGCAACGCCAAGATCCACGTGGCCGCGCCGGACCGCATCGAACTCTACCACGGCTGGACCGAGATGGGCCAGGGCGTGCACACCATGGCCGTGCAGACCTTCTGCCAGGAGACCGGCCTGCCGCCCCATATCGTAAGCGCGCGCACGGACACGGCCGACGATGCCAAATGCGGCATGACCACCTCTTCCCGCGCCACCAGCCTGATCGGAAATTCCATGATCGATGCCTGCCGCCGCTTCAAGGCCGACCTCCAGGCCCTGGGGCTAAAAGCCATGACCGGCAAGACCTACTCCGGCAGTTGGGCCTGCGGCTGGAGCACCAAGCCCAACGCGGACACCAAGGGCCAGCCGGTCTGCACCCACTATTCTTATTCCTACGCGGCCCAAGTCTGCATCCTGGACGATAAAGGCGCAGTCCAGGAACTGGTGGCCGCGCACGACGCGGGCCGCATCATGAACCCCCTGCTCTTCGAGGGCCAGATCGAGGGCTCCGTGCACATGGGCCTGGGCTATGCCCTTAGCGAAGAATTGGAGATGGCCGGCGGCCGGCCCCAATCATTCAAGCTGCGCGACCTGGGCATACTGCGCGCCAAGGACACCCCCAAGATCACGGTCCTGGGAGTGGAAGTCGCCGACGAACACGGCCCCTACGGCGCCAAGGGCGTAGGTGAGATCGGCCTGGTGCCCACGGCCGCGGCCGTAGCCAACGCCCTGTTCATGTTCGACGGAGTGCGCCGGCGCAGCCTGCCCCTGAAGCGCAAGAAGCTCGCCGCGCCGCGCGCCGTGTAACCTGGGCAGCCCGGACGGGCCTTATTTGGTATCATCGGCTTGATGCTCAAAGATGACCTGAGGTTCATGCGGGCGGCCATACGCGAGGCCCGCCGCGGATTGCGCGAGGGCGGCATCCCCATCGGCGCGGTGCTGGTGAAAAACGGCCGCATCATCGGCCGCGGACACAACCGCCGGGTCCAAAAAAGATCCGCCATCCTGCACGCGGAGATGGACTGCCTGGAATCCGCGGGCCGGCTGACCGCCCGGGATTACCGCCGCTGCACGATCTACTCCACGCTCTCGCCCTGCGCCATGTGCACCGGCGCCATACTGCTCTATAAGATCCCGCGGGTGGTCATCGGAGAGAACCGCACCTTCAAAGGTCCGGAAAGCCGCGCCCGCCGGCAAGCCCGCTGGACGAACCTGGACCTGACCGAGTGCAAGGACATGATGGCTGATTTCATCCGCCGCCGGCCCCGCCTCTGGAACGAAGACATCGGCGAATAATCCGCCGGGGACACTGTCATGACCAAGATCCTCATAGCCGAAGACCGCAAAGGCGACCTCCAGTCGCTCGCGGATTTCCTGTCCCAGCACGATTGCCGCGTGACCACGGCCGGAGACGGCGCCGCGGCCCTGGCCGCGGCCCGCCAAGACCCGCCGGAACTGGCCATATCCGACGTGTTCATGCCGGTGATGGACGGCTTGGGCCTATGCCAGGAATGGAAGCAGGACCCCAAGCTCAAGAATATCCCCATAATACTCTATACCGCCTCCGGCCCCGGATCCGACGACGAGGAACTCGCCACCGGCCTGGGCGCCGAACGCCTTCTGCCCAAACCGGAGGACCGGGATAAATTCCACGCCTCCCTGCTCGCGATCTTGACCGACTTCCGCGCCGGCAGCTTCACGCCGCCGCGCCAACCCCGCTGGGAGCAGCCCCGCCTCATAGATAAATACCGGGCCGCCCTGGTCTTCCAGCTCGAAGAGACCCAAAAAGCCCTGCAGATGACCATCGCCGGCCACCGGCGCGCGGAAACCGCGCTGCACAACCAGCTGCACTTCTTGCAGCAGCTCTTGGACGCCATCCCCGTGCCGGTATTCTATAAGGATACCCACAGCGCCTACGTGGGCTGCAATGCCGCCTTCGCGGCCTTTTTAGGACTGCCCAAAGACGTCATCCTGGGTAAAAAAGTGGAAGAATTAGGGCGTCCGGAATTGGTGGAGATATGCCAAAAGACCGACGCCTCCCTGCTGCAGAATCCCGGCACCCAAATCTACGAAGCCCACATCCCGGACATCGCCGGTACGGATAAGCCCCGGGAGGTGGTGTTCAGCAAAGCCACTTATTTCGGCGGCGACAACCAGCCGGCCGGAGTGGTGGGCGTCATATTGGACATAACCAAGCGCAAGGAAGCGGAACTGGAGCTGCGCAGCGAGCGGGACTTTAGCCGCACCCTGGTCGAAGCCTCGCCCACGTTCTTCGTGGCCATGACCGTGGACGCCAAAGTCCTTATGATGAACCCGGCCATGCTCCGGGTCTCCGGCTACACCCAGGAAGAAGTCATGGGCCGGGACTACGTGAATGATTTCATCCCCGAATGCGAACGTCCGGAAGTGCTCCGCATATTCAAAAGCCTGACCACGAACGCCCAGACCACCATCAACGAGAACCATATCCTGACCAAGGACGGCCGGCAGATCCTGGTGGAATGGCACGGCTCCCCGGTGCTCAAAGGCAAAGCCATCAACTATTTCTTCGGCGTAGGCGTAGACATCAGCGAGCGCAAGCAAGCCAAAGAGCGCCTGCGCGAGCAAGAAGAGACCTTCCGGGCCTTGGCCGAGAACTCCTACGACACCATAATGCGCTTCGACCCGCAGTGCCGGCATCTTTACGTCAACCCCATAGTGGCCAAGCAGACCGGCATACCCACGGAAAAATTCATAGGCAAGCGCCACTCGGAGCTGGGCTTCCCGCCCGCGCTGTGCGCGCTCTGGGACGAGGCCATACTGAAGGTAGTAGCCACCAATGCCCAGAACCGCATAGAGTTCAAGCTGCCCAACGGCACCTGGATAGACTGGCTGTTGGTGCCCGAGTTCGCCCCGGACGCCACCGTAAAAGCGATCATGACCTCGGGCCGAGACATCACCGCGCGCAAGGCCCTGGAAGACCAGCTGCGCCAAGCCCAGAAGATGGAGGCCTTCGGCCAGTTGGCCGGCGGCGTGGCCCATGACTTCAACAACATCCTGACCGTCATCCAAGGCAACGTCCGCCTGCTGCAGCAGTCCCCGCCGTCCCCGCAAGAGCAGGCCGAGATCCTATCCGAAGTCTGCCAAGCCGCGGACAAGGCCGCGGACCTCACGCGCCAACTGCTCATGTTCAGCCGCCGCAAAGCCATGAAGCCGCGGGACGTGGACCTCAACGAGCTCGTGGCCAACATGACCAAGATGCTCCAGCGCCTGATCGGCGAGCACATATCCATGTCCGCGCATTACGCGCCGGGCGGGGCCCACGTCAACGCGGACCCGGGCATGCTGGAACAGATCATAATGAACCTGTCCGTGAACTCGCGCGACGCCATGCCCGCGGGCGGGCAACTCACCATCAAGACCTCGCTCGTGCTCGTGGACGAAGACACCCTTAAGAGCTCGCCCAAGGCCCGGGCCGGACTGTTCGTGCGCCTGAGCGTCAGCGATACCGGCTCCGGCATCAGCCCCGAGCACCTGCCCCACATATTCGAGCCTTTCTTTACCACCAAGGACATCGGCCGGGGCACGGGCTTAGGCCTGGCCACGGTATTCGGGATCGTAGAACAGCACCAGGGATGGATCAGCCTGGAAAGCTCCGTGGGCGCCGGGACCACGTTCCACATCCATCTGCCGCGCCCGGACAAGCCCCTGCCCACCGGCGCCAGCCCGCAAGAGCCGGCCGCCGCGCCCGGCGGCACCGAGACCGTGCTCATCGTAGAGGACGACGCTACGGTGCGCCGCTTGGTGCACCGCCTGCTGGAAGGCCACGGCTACCACGTGATCGAGGCCGCCACGGCCCGGGAAGCCGTGCAGGCTTGGCAGCAGCACAAAGCCGCGATCGACCTGCTCCTCACCGACGTGGTCATGCCCCAAGGCACTTCCGGCCAAGAACTGGCCGAGACCTTGCTGGCGGAGCGCCCCAGCCTCAAGGTCATCTACTGCAGCGGCTATTCCGAAGACATGCTGGGCCAGGGCAAGCTCCGGCTCACGGAACACAACTTCCTGGAGAAGCCCTTCGACCTGCACCTCATGCTCAGCAAGATCCGCGCCTGCCTGGACGCCGAATAGGCCGGATCCGGTCCTAGGTCCAAACCGGGGCTGGCGCCATTTACTATACTGATGTATAATTATACCAGAGACTAGTAAAGGAGGCCGCCATGTCCCGCCCATCCCGCAACACCGACCGCCTTCTCCTCGATGCCGGCCGCAAGCTCCTGCCCCAGACCGGAGTATCCGGACTAAGCCTGCGCCAGATCGCGGCCCAGGCCAAGGTCAATCTCGGCATGTTCCATTATCACTTCGGGTCCAAACAGAAGTTCGCCCGCCAGGTGCTCCAAGACCTGTACGAGGAATTCTTCCGCGGCTTCTCCCTGGAGACCCACAAGGCCGCCCCCCCGGAGCAGCGCCTGATCGCGGCCCTGACCATATTGGCCCGATTCGTCCGCGATAATCGCAAGCTCATCCTGGCCTTATTGCAAGATGCCCTCAACCACGAGCCCGAAGTCATCGCCTTTGCCAAGGCCAATGCCCCCCGCCACATCCGCATAATCGCGGGCCTGGTCCGGGAATGCCAAAAGACCGGAGCGCTCAAAGAGCTGCCCTTGCCCACGATCCTGCCCTATATTGCAGCCGGAGTCATCGCCCCGAATCTGGGCGTGGCTTTCCTGGAGCGCGCCGCCGCCGGCTCCGCGGCCGGCATACCCCTGGCCCTGATCCGGCCCGCGGTCATATCCGACCAGGCCATAGCACAGCGCATTGCCGCAGCCTTGAAAGGCTTACGGAGAGAGCCATGAACCCGGCGCTGCTGGCCGCCCTGCTCGGCCTAGCCGGCCCGCTCTGGGGGCAGGCCCCGGAACTACGCATAGGCTTGGCCGCCGTCGAGACCGCGGCCGTGCGCAATTCCTCCACGCTCAAAGCCTTGGACCAGGAACTGGCCGCCTCCCGCAGCCGGGCGGACAGCCGTTGGTCCGGGCTCTGGCCCCGGCTCTACGCGGACGCGAGCTGGAAATATATCAGCGAGGTCCCGGCCATGACCGTGGCCGGCCGCAGCCAAGCCCTGGGCGATCACCGCAACTACTCCGTAGGTCCGGCCCTCGGCTGGACCATTTGGGACCAAGGCGCCCTGCGCCAAGCCTGGAAAAGCGCCCAGACTGCGGCCCAGTCCAAGGACGCGGAACTCCGGGCCGCCGGACTCCAGCTGCGGCTGCGCGCGCGCGCGGCCTATTTCCAAGCCCAACTCGACCTGGAGCAGGTCCGGCTTTTAGCCGATGCCCTGAAGCTGGCCCAGGACCAATACCGCGACATCGAAGCCCGCCGCCAGGCCGGCGCCTCCAGCTTCATAGATTCCCTGTCCGCGCATCAGGAAGAACTGCATCGCCGCCGCCTGTTCCGCCAAGCCCGCGCGGACTTGGCCGCGGCCCTGCGCGACCTCTTCGCCCTGACCGGAGAGGAGGCTCAAGTCGCGCTCTCCCTGCCCTTCGCGGCCGGCGCGGTCCTGCCCGAAGGCAGCGAGCCGGCCAGCGTGGCCGTGACCCTGGACCCTCCGGGACAAGCCCTGGCCCTGCTGGAGTCCGCGGCCCGGGCGGGATTCGATCCCGAGCATCCCCGGCTGCGCCAGTTGGCGGAGGCCGCGCGATCCGGCCGTCAAGCCGCGGCCGGAATACGCGCCGGCCTCTGGCCCCGGATCCAAGTCCAGGCCAAGACCAGCCTGGATTATCCCAACGGGCCGGTGCTTGAAAAGTTCCGGCAGGATACGGTGGCGGCCAGCGCCGCGTTCCCCATATTCGAGTTCGGGCGCACCCGCCGCGAAGCCGGGGAAGCCGAGCATCTGGCCTCGGCCCTGGACCAGCGCCTAGCCCAACTGAAGCGCGACCTGAACCGGGACTGGTCCAAAGCCCGCGACCAGTTCGCCAGCCTGCAAGCCCAATCCGAGATAGACCGGATATCGGTCCGGGAGACCAAAGAGCTGGCCCGCCGCATATACGATTCCTACAAGGCCGGCCGCTCCACTTTCCTCGAGGTGCAAAGCGCCAATCTCAAAGAACTGGAAGCCCAGGTCCAAGCCGCGCGCACGGACGCGCAAAAACTCATGCAGTTGGCCCTGCTGGACGACCTGGCGCGCAAGGAGCCCTGATATGAAGAACAAAAAGATCCTGCTGATCGTCCCCATCCTGATCGCAGCCGGGCTCTTGACCTGGCGGATCCTGGGCCGCCCCTTCCTGTACGCGGGCACGGTGGAAGCCACGGAAGTAGACATCTCCGCCCGCGTGTCCTCGGTGATATCCGCTTTCGAGGCCAAGGAAGGCCGGACCGTGGCGGCCGGCCAGCGCCTGGTGACCTTGGCCGGCGAGGACTTAAAACTAGCCGCGGACATCGCGGACAAGGACTTCGAACGCGCCGCCCAACTGCGCAAGGGCGGCTCCATCCCCCAGGAGGCCTATGACCGCGCCCGATACAAACGCGACGACGCGGCCCTGCATCTGGCTTGGTGCGGCATAGATTCCCCCATCGACGGCACGGTCCTGGCGGTCTTCCGCGAAGCCGGGGAACTGGTCGGTCCCGGGACCAAACTGCTGACCTTGGCCGACCTGCGCGAGGTCTGGGCCATGGTCTACGTGCCCCAACCCCTGCTCGCGAGACTGGCCCTGGACCAGGAAGTATCCGGCGTGCTGCCCGAATCCCCGGGCCGGCGTCTGACCGGCCGCATCGCGCACATCAACGACCAGGCCGAATTCACTCCCAAGAACGTGCAGACCCGACAAGAACGCACCCGCTTGGTCTTCGGCGTGAAGATCATATTCCCCAACCCGGACCGGATGCTCAAACCCGGCATGACGATAGAGGTGAAGCTGCCGAGGTAGCCTCCATGCTCCTGGGCATAAAGACGGTCGAACTGGGCAAACGCCTAGGCCCCAACCAGGCCTTGGCCGGCGTGTCCTTGGACCTGGAAGCGGGCCGGCTCCACGGGGTCATCGGCCCGGACGGAGCGGGCAAAACCACGCTCCTGCGCACCCTCATGGGCTTATTGCGGCCGGACTCCGGCCGCTTGGAATATTCCCGGGGCGGCGCGATCGTCCCATTCGCCGCGGTCCGGCCGGACATGGCCTACATGCCCCAGCAACAGAGCCTCTATCCCGACCTAAGCGTGGCCGAGCACCTGGAATTCTTCCAGCACCTCTACCGCCTGCCCGACGCCGTGTTCCGCCAGCGCAGCGCGGAACTCCTGCGGGCCACCCGCCTGGAACGCTTCTCGGACCGCCGGGCCGGACGCCTATCCGGCGGCATGTATAAGAAGCTCGGGCTCATGTGCGCCCTGCTGCAATCGCCTCAGGCCCTGCTTCTCGACGAGCCCACCAACGGCATAGACCCCATATCCCGGCGCGAGCTCTGGGACATGCTCTATCGCCTCGTAGACGGCGGGGTCACGGTTATAGTGTCCACCGCGTACATGGACGAAGCCGAGCGCTGCGGCCGCGTGCATCTGCTCGACTCCGGACGGATACTGGCCTCGGGCGAGCCCCGGGCCGTGCTCCGCCAGCGCGGAGCGGCCAGCTTCGAAGCCTTGTTCATGCCCGGAGGCGGGCCTTGACGCCGGCGGTCGAGGTCTCCGAGCTCACCATCCGCTTCGGCGATTTCACGGCCGTGGACCGGGTGAGCTTCCAAGTGGCCAAAGGCGAGGTGTTTGGGTTCTTGGGCGCTAACGGCGCGGGCAAGACCACCACCATACGGGTGCTCTGCGGCCTGCTCCTGCCCAGCTCCGGCTCGGCGCGCGTGGCCGGCCTGGACTTCTCGGACGGAGGCCGGTCCATCAAGTCGGTGGTCGGCTACATGTCCCAACGCTTCACCCTATACAACGACCTAACCGTGCAGGAGAACCTGGATTTCGCGGCCGGCTTGCGCAAACTCGACCCGGCATCGGCCGCCCGGCGCATGGCCGAACTCTTGGACTTCATACGCTTCACGCCCGCCCGCTCCACCTTGGTGCGCGACCTGCCCGGCGGCCTCAAGCAGGAGCTGGCCTTGGCCGTATCCATACTGCACGACCCCGAAGTCCTGTTCCTAGACGAGCCCACGGCCGGGGTAGCGCCGGCCAG
>JBAZVY010000107.1:0-5396 GCA_041660645.1 Elusimicrobiota bacterium
TCGACCGGCGGCTGCAGGTCGTCAACATCGCAGAAGACGACATATTGGAAGAAGACGGCAATCCCTCCATAATAGACCTCGCCCCGGGAGCGGCTGCGGCCTGGCTCGCGGACCGGCACATCCGCTTGATCCGCCCGGGGGAACGCACCGCCTGGCTCAAAAAACTAGGCTGGCAGGAACTGCCCGCTGCGCCCTCATTCTGGACGCGCCCCCCAGACCGGCTGGCATCCTCAAAACCGCGGCCATGATCACCGCCGCCCTTATCCTACTGACGTCCGGCTGGCCGGCCGCTCCGGCCGGGGCGGCCCCGCCCCAGCCCCGCGCCGTGATATTGATCTCCGTAGATACCTGGCGCTCCGACCGGCTGGGCAAGATCTCGCCCTCCGGAGAAAAGATCTCCCCGGAGTTGGATCGCATAGCGCAGGAGAGCGTGGTATTCGAACGGGCCATCACCCAAGCCACTTGGACGGTGCCCTCCCATGCCTCCATGCTTACCTCCCTTTATCCTTCCTTCCACGGAGCCGGCGGCTCCCCTCCGGCCGACGACCGCCGCGGCCTGCTGCCTGACGCCGTGACCCTGGCCCAAGTCCTGCGCTCCCACGGCTTCCATACCCAGGGCTTATATTTCGGCCCGACCATGGATCCGAAATTCGGATTCGCCAAAGGCTTCGAGGATTACCGCAGATGCACATTGATCGGATCCAACCAGGACCGGACCCTGCGCGAATCCACCTTTCTGGAGGCGGCGGCCTGGACCAAACTGCATCGGGACGATAGGTTCTTCCTGTTCATACACACATTCGACGCCCATCGCCATCAAGCCGTGACCCTGGCCCCGGGGCAAAGCCTGGCCGCCCCGGCGCGTTATGAATTCGATCACGAATTCCCGGGGTTAGCCGAGCCAACCGACCCCCGCTGCCCCGGGATCATACGGAGTTATGACTACGCGGTCCATCGCGCCGACGCTGAGATCGGGAAGTTCCTGGACGCATTGCGGCGCGAGGGGCTGCTCGATTCCACCCTAGTAGTGATCACCGGAGACCATGGGGAAAGCCTATGCGACCAACACCCCAACATGCCCATATTGGGCCACGGCTTCGCGGCTTTCGAAGAACAGATCCAGGTCCCGCTGATATTGCGTTGGCCCGGCCGACGGTTCTCCGGGCGCCGGATCGAGGCCCCGGTGCGCAGCCTGGATATCATGCCCACGATCCTGGAGGCGCTCAACGTGCCTCCACCTCCCGGGATGCAGGGCCGCAGCTTGGTGCCGGATCTTGCGGCAGGCCAGATCCCGGCGATCGGCACGATATTCATAGAAGCCGACCGTTGGCGCGCGGCGCGCACTCCGCAGTATAAATATATCGCCCTGACGGACGGCTGGGAGCAGCTCTATGACCTGGCCGCCGACCCCGCCGAGACCCGGGACATATCCCGGGAGCAGCCCCAAAAGACCGCCGCCCTGCGCGGAGAGTTGAAGTCCTTTCTAGCGCGCGAGCGCATAGGCTTCCATCTCTTGGCCCGCGGCCGCAAAGGAGACCATTTCGATATCCAAATCAAAAGTTCCGTGCCCATTACCTATCACACCGCCCTATTCACCACCCCGGCGGACAAAGTGACCCTGGCTCCCGACGCCAAGACCCTTAGCGCGCGATTGAACATCCCGGATTCCGGAGACGGAGCCTGGCTGACTTTCGACACCGGCAGCTCCTTCGTAGGCGCCATCGACGCTCCGGCCGGCCGCAGCCGCCCCGCACGGGAAGGCTCGCTGCGGCTAACGCTAGCCCGCAACGGGAAGACTTTGCCCGCGGGCGGGTTGTCCATCGGCAAGTCCACGGCCCGGGGCCCGGGGCCTTGGGAGATCAACACTCCGGAGATATGGACCGCGGCCGGACTAGACGCCTTCGTAGTCCCGCCCGCGGCCGGGATCCTGCTCTGGCGCGCCCGGGACGCCGCCTCGGCCGCCAAGTTCGAGACCGACGTCCGACTGCGCGAAGCCTTGCGGGCCGAAGGCTACCTGGACTGATCCGCGGCCCGCACCTGCTCGGCCACGCCGGCTATCTGCTCTTCGCTCAATCCCGGATGCATCGGCAAGGACAATATCTCTCCGGCCAAGCGCTCCGCGACCGGAAACGCCCCTGCCGCCAAGCCCAAGTACGCGAACGCCGGCTGGCGGTGCAGCGCTATCGGATAGTGCACGAAGCTCTCGATGCCCGCGGCGGTCAACCGCTGTTGGAGAGCATCCCGGCCCTGCGTCCGGATCACGTATAGATGATGCACCCCCTGGGTCCCGGGGACGGGAGCCGCCGGCCCCACCTTGGACACGCCTGGCAGCAGTTGGTCGTATAGTGCGGCCAGGACGCGGCGCCTCTCATTGCCAGCCCGGAGATGCCGCAGTTTCACCGCCAACACCGCCGCCTGCATGGCATCCATCCGCGCATTCGTGCCTATGACCTCATGCACATAACGCTCCCGCCGGCCATGGTCGCGCAGCATCCCCAAATCCGCGGCCAAGCGCGCATCATCGGTCACGACCGCCCCGGCCTCTCCGAATGCCCCCAGATTCTTGGTGGGGTAGAAGCTGAAAGCCGACGCATCCCCCCACGCGCATATCGAACGGCCTTGATACCGCGCCCCATGGGCATGGGCCGCGTCCGCTATGACTTTAAGCCCGCGGCTCCGGGCCAAGGCGGTGATCGGCCCCAAATCCGCAGGATAGCCGTAAAGATGCACCGGGATGATCGCCCGGGTACGCGGCGTGACCGCCGCCTCCAAAAGCCCGGGGTCCATGTTCGCCGTATCCGGCCTCACGTCCACGAACCGGGGCTGAGCTCCGGCCAGGCATATCGCCTCCGCAGTAGCCATGAAGGTGTTAGGCACGGTCAGCACTTCGTCGCCCGGGCCGATGCCCAGGGCGCGCAGGGTCAGGGTCAAGGCTTCGGTGCCGCTGGCCACCGCCACCGCGTGCCGGGCTCCGCAGAAATCGGCGAAGTCCCGCTCGAAGGCCGCTTCCGGGCCGCCGCCCACAAAAACCCCCGCCTCCAACACCTCGGCCAAGGCCTGAGAGATCTCCGCGCGCAAGGACTCATACTGCCCCTTAAGATCCAAGAATGGGATAGACCTCAACGAGCCACTCCCGACAGCATCTCGCGCGCCAACTGCGCCACCCGGCGCAGCGTAAAGAACTCCGACCTCCCGGAACGCCGGGGATGATGCGGGATCGCAGCCTCGATGAAGCGCGCTCCCCGAGCCTGAGCGCAGCGCACGAGTTCCAGGCCCACCCCTCCGCCCGAGCAGCGCAGCGGCAGGCTGCGCACGAACTCGCCGCGCATGAGCCGGAAATCGCAATCCACGTCGCGGATGGGCAAAGCGAACAGCCCCCGCGCCAGCCGCCGGTAGATTTCGCCCAACCACACCCGGGGCCAGGGGTCGTGCCGCTTCAATTTATAACCGTTGAACATGTCCGCGTCCGGCGCCGCCTGCCAACTCCGCCACAAGAGCCGGATATCGCCCGGGTCATATTGCCCGTCCCCGTCCGTATAAAACACCCAGCCCATGCGGGATTCGGCTATGCCCCGGCGGATCGCGGCGCCATACCCGCGGTTGCGGTCATGATGGATCACTCTTACCTCCGGACAGGACGCGGCCATACGATCCAAGGCCTGGGCCTCGTCCAGCCGGCTGCCATCGTCTATCACCAGGATCTCGAAAGACTCGGCCGCCTCCAAAGCCGCGGCCCGAGCGGCCCGCAAGAGTCCGTCCATGGCCGCAGCGTCGTTAAGATAAGGGAAAAATATGGAAAGGCCGGGCAATCTCATCGCACCATATCGAACATGAACTTAACTCCGTCCAGATAACGCCGCCAGTCCTCAAGACTGCGCAGCCGCTTCAAGTGCTTGAGCAGATAGCGCGGCCGAAAATAGAATCTGCGATAGGCCCGGCGCACCATGGCTTCCACGGCTTGCCTCCGGACATAGCCTTCCGGCACGTAGGCGGCGCGCGGGATATAACGGGTGGCGCTCATCCCGCCGTCATAAGGGTCCTCCATGATCCGCCCCTCGGCCCGGGCCTCCCGGAACAACGGGGTATGCGGGAAAGGATGCAGGGGGATGAACGCCGCGTAATCGCAATCTAATTCTTGGGCAAAGGCTATGGTTTCAAGCCCCTGCGCGGGAGTCTCTCCGGGCAGCGCTATGATGAAAGACCCGATGACCTGGATATCCAGTTCGCGGCACCATCGCGCCACTTCCCGGCTGCGCTGCACCCGGATGCCTTTGTTCACGCGGTCCAGCAAGCCTTGATCGCCGGACTCGAAGCCTATGAACAACGCCCAGAGTCCGGCGCGCTTGGCCAAACTCAGGATGTCGCGCTGGACCGCGGCGTTGGGGCTGGCCCGGCACGACCACAGGATGTCGATCTTCTCGGATAACAACAATCCGGAGAACTCCCGGATCCAGCGCGCATTGGACATCAAGTCGTCGTCATAAAACACCAATTCACGGATCCCATAGTCCCGGATCAGGCCGCGCACTTCCTCCAGCACCCGCCGCGGGCTTTGTATCCGATAGGGCCGCTTCATGGGCCCGGCCCGCTCGCAGAACGTGCAGCGGGACCAGGTGCAGCCCCGCCCGGCTATGATATTGGTCGCGGGCAGCCGCAGGTTCTCGTAGGGCTCCGGGGCATAGCTGAGCATGGGGTAATGGCGGCGGGCCGGAAACGGCAGGGTGTCCAGGTCCAAGACTGGTTCCGCGGGCGGCCCCAGTTCGGCTTGGCCCCGGCTCCCGCGCACCGCCAGGCCCGGGATCCCGGCTACGCTTCGCCCCGACCCCAGGCGCGCGGCCAACTCCACAGCCGTCCGCTCGCCTTCACCGGTAGCCACCCAATCTATGGCCGAGCACGCAGCTAAGACTTCCCGGGGCTGGCATATGGCGTGGGCTCCGCCCAAAACTATGGGCACGCCGGCCATAGCCGCTTTAAGCTCTCCGGCCAAACGGAATGCCCATAAGCTGGTAGGCGTCATGGCGGATATCCCGATCAGCGCCGGCCCAAAAGCCTGGGCTTCATCCACCAATTCAGGGAACCCGAGGTCCAAGGCTGGAGCATCCAATAATCGTACCGTATGCCCGGCTTGCTCCAGGACCGCGGCTACGTACGCCAAGCCGAGCGGCGGCAAGAGCCCCCGCTTCAATGCTCCGGCCGGCGTCCGCCGAAGGGACAGCTGAGCTGCGGGAAGCACCGGGAGCTGGGGGTGGCGCCTGCGCACCAAGCCCGGCTGCGGCGGCGTCAGCAGGAGTATCCTAATGCCCGGCATAGAGTCCAGCCTGCATGAAAGCCACCGTGCTCTTCAGGCCTTCCGTCAACGTCCGGCCTGCGGTCCAGCCTAGTTCGCGCCGGATCCG
>JBAZVY010000107.1:5406-8334 GCA_041660645.1 Elusimicrobiota bacterium
GATCCGGGATGAGTCGCCCTGATAGTTGCCGATCTCAATAGCCCGAGACAGCTCCGGAAACGGCTTGAGCACGAAGCTGCCGCGGCCCCAGGCGCGGATGAGCGCCCCGGCGATATCCCGCAGGCTATGGCTTTGAGTATGGCCAAGATTGTAAGTCCGGCCTATGGCCCGCTCGGATATCGCCGCGGCTAAGAGCGCGGCTACGACGTCGTCTACATGGTTGAGGTCTCGGGATTGCCGGCCGTCTCCGTATATCTCTATGGGTTGGCCCTCGCGCAAGCGCCGCAAGAAGCAGGGCATGAACCCCAGATGGTCCTTCAAGGCTTGCCGGGGACCATAGGTGTTGGTGAGCCGCAGGATGGAAACGGGCAGGCCGTAAAGCCGATGATAGCGCTGGATATATTGCTCGGACATCAATTTATGGATCCCGTTGACATCCAACGGCGCCACGGGATGCCGCTCGTCTACTGGAGTATGCAGGATGCGCCCATAGACCTGGCGGCTGCTCGTGAAAACGAACCGCGCATCCGGATTGCGCCGCCGGCAGGCTTCCAACAAGGCCAATGTGGTGTCCGCGTTGGCGTGGGCATCCTCCGCCGGATAACGCATGCTGCGCAAATGCCCGGAAGCGCCGGCCAGATGGAACACTATCCGGACATCCCGGACCAATCTATCCGCGACCCCCGGAGCGCAGACATCGGAAAGCTGCACCTCCACATCCGAGGCGATCCCGGATAAGTTCTCGGGGTCGGCGCCGCCGGAGGGCAGTTGATTATCCACGATAGTCACCCTGGCGCCGGCCGCGACCAGGCAGCGACTGAGATTGCTCCCCACGAATCCCAGCCCGCCGGCGACTAAGACCTTCATACCGCGCAGATGCAGACATCCTCCGTCGGGAGCTCGCCCGGGCATGGGATATTATATATCAGTACCGGGAAACGGACGCCTGGGATTTCTGGTATCATCTCGCCAGAATGAGCCGCCGCCTGCGCTGGGCCGCATTGGGAGCCGGGATACTATTCGTATTCTGGCCGCTTTTCGCGCAGCCCCTGATCCTGGAAGACATAGGCTTATTCCGATTCCTGCATTTATTCCAGACGGAAACCTTCCCCAAAGCCTGCGCCTCATTGCTGGACCGCTGCATGCTGCCGGTCTATTTCCGGCCCCTGGCCGCGCCTCTGCTATGGGCCTTATTCCAGCTTTTCGGAGACGCCGCATTCCCCTATCGCCTGGTCATGGCCCTGCTCCACTGGGCAACGGCATATGCGCTGTTCCGCTGTGCCCGCCGCATCATAGGCTCGGATGGGCCGGCTTTCCTGGCCGCCAGTCTATATGCCTTCTCCTGGTTACACTGGTCCGGCCTGACCCTGGTAGCAGGCGTGGCGCAATCCTGCTCCGACCTCTGGTTCTGGGCGGCATTGAGCGCGGCTCTGGAAAGGCCCGGCCTCGGCATCCCCATGGCCCTGGCCACGGCCAGCGTCCTATTCAAAGAGCATGCCATCGTACTGCCGCTTTTCCTGGCCGCGGCCTGGCCGCCGGCGCGGCCGGACCGGCTCGGACCATGGACCTGGATCGCCTGGGCGGGCTGGGCCGGAGTCTATATCGCGGCTCGTGCGCTGCTGCCCGGATCATTTCTAGATTCCCCCGACCCATACGCGTTCCACTGGCCGGGACTGACGGCGATCCCGGGCTATGTCTTGGCTTGGAATATGATCTGGCGCCCTTTCACGCATCTTATGCCGGACATGGCCAGCCTGCGTGCCCCTTGGGCATCCTTGTCCGCGGCCCTGGCTTGGTCCGCAGCCGCAGCCGCCCTTGCGGCCGCCCTGGGTGGGACGGCCCGGGACAGCGCCCAGGACTGCCTTACTAAGGAACCCGGGCCTCGATTGCGGCCGGCCTTGGGATTCGCGGCTCTAGGATTTATCTGCGGATTATTGCCTTACGCCGCTTTCTCGGATGCCTTGTCCGCAGACAGCATAAGCCGATTCACTTTAGCTTGGGGGGCGCTGAGCATCGGCTTAGGAGCGCTGCTGGCTGCAGGCTTGAGACTCCTCCCCTCCGGCTGGCGCAAGCTCGGACCGGGCATCTGCCTGGCCGGGTTCGCCTGGCTATTCCTAAAAGCCGCTATTGATTTCCGCTCTCCGGACGCGTCCCTCCCGCCCTTCGGCCGCTGGCCGATCATGCGCGAGACCCGTCAGACCATGCAAGCCTTGCAAGGCCTGACCGCCGGAAAGATGCGCCCGCATGACCGGCTGCTGTTCGTGGACTTCCCGCCCGTCACCCGCCTGCCGCTTTTATTCAGCCTATCGGCGCCCCGGCCCGTACACATAGGTACCGCCGAGCTGGCGGCCGCGTCCGCCTCCGGCTCGGGTCCCTGGGATTGGAGGATCCAGCGTCGGCAATACCCGGAGCGGATATGCGTCAGTGCGCGCCGGAGCCTGGATCCAAAACCGAGGTCGTATTGTTGGCCGCGTTGAGCGCGGCGCGCCAAACCGCCAACTGCCGGAGCAGCCCCGCCGCGACAGCCGCATGGTCCGCAGCGACATCGCGCCGCTCTCCGGGATCCCGTTTTAAGTCGTAAAGCTTTACCGAAGGCGGCTCATACTGCTGGATGAGCTTCCAGTCCGAGCTCCGGATGGCTACCCCCGTCAAGTCCGAGTCTTGCAAAGAGCCTATCTCACTTATGGCCGGCGGCGCAGCCGCCCGGCCGCCTTGCAGCAAAGGCGTCAGCCGGGTCCCGGACAATCCCGGCGGCGGCGCCAGCCCCAACAGATCGACCAAGGTCGGGAATACGTCTATGGCCCGCACCGGGTCCAAGATGCGCGCCCCGGTCCGAAAGCCGGGGGCGCTCAATATGAACGGCACCCGAAGCAGCTCATCGAAGGCTGAGTTGCCGTGTTCCAACAACCCATGCTCCAGGAGGCCTTC
>JBAZVY010000108.1:0-8309 GCA_041660645.1 Elusimicrobiota bacterium
TGCGGGCCAAGGCGGACATAAAACCCCTGGGCGGGGCGTGATCCGGGCCGTTCAGGTCCGGGTCAGCAGGATATCCATATAGGTAGCCAGCCAGGGGCTCAACGGTCGGGCGCAGGATTCGACCATGCCGACCAACGAGCCGGCCCAGGCCGGCAGTATCGGCTCGAAGCTCAAGCCGCCGGATACCCCGTAAGCGATAAACGTGTGCTTGGCCGCCACCCGGGGGACCAACTGCGGGTATTTGCGCACGAAGGCCTCCCGATCGCGTTCGAATATGATGTGCGCCGCGGCCTGGTTGGGGCGCCGGTCGGGCCCGGAGCCGAGATACCCCCAGCCCGGCCACGACCGGTCGAAACCCTCTTCATGAAGATTCTCGTATAAGAACCGTCCCCACAACGTAGCCGCCGGCTCTATGATATAAGCGAAGCCTCCGGGCTTGAGGCAGCGCGCCAATTCCCGGAAAAAAGCCTCGGGATCCTCGAGATGATGGAGGACGTCGAGCAAAAAGAAACTATCCGCCGATCCGGACTCCAGGCTCATGGCCTGCGCGTCGAGCTGGCGGTCCACCAGGCCGGCCGCCTGGTCCGCGGCCAGATAAGAAGACGTGATGCAGCGCGGACAGACCTCCTTAAGGAAGCCTCCGCCCGAGCCCAATTCTATGTGCGCGCCCGAGCCGTCGGGCGGCAGCCGCCGGGCGTATTTCCCATACTGGATGCGGTACCAGCGCCGCAGCAAAGCGCTGTTCGCGATGCGGGCGCGGTGCAGGCGGGTGGTCTCGACGCGCTGCAGGTCGACGCTCCGGTCCCGCCTTCGGATCCAAAGCATGGCATTACAACAGCTTGAAGCGGCGCCAGACCACGAAGCACAACCGGAGCAATTGCCAGCCGTTTCGAAACCGGCTGATCTTGGTCTCCCCATAGGTGCGTTCGCGGTAGCGCACGGGGAGTTCCACGATGCAGAGATTGCGCTGGGAGGCCCCAAAGAGCAGTTCAAAATCCCCGAAGGGATCGGCCCGCCCGATGGTATCGCGTATGCCCATGATCCCGGCGTAATGCCGGCGGAAAAACACCTTCGTCCCGCAGAGCGTGTCCCGCACGCGCTGGCCGAGCAGCCAGCTCAACAGGACGCTGAAGAACTTATTGCCCAACAGGTTCAAAAGCCGCATGGACTTGTCGTCCATGGGATAGACCAGACGCGTGCCGTTGGCGAACTCGCCGTGCCCCTCCGCCAACGCCAGATAGAACTTAGGCAGGTCTTCCGGCTGCACGGTGACGTCCGCGTCCAGGATCATCAGGATATCGCCCGCGGCCTGCCGGAAACCGATATGCACGGCGTCCGCCTTGCCCACGCCGTCGCCTTGATGCAGGAGGCGGATGCTGCGGCCGCCCGGAGCGCGCGCGATCGCCGATTCGATCTTCTCTACCGTGCCGTCGGTGGAATGGCCGTCCACGAAAATGATCTCGGTGCCCAGGCCCATATCCGGGGTCCGCGCCACGAGCGGGTCGATGTTGGCCGCTTCGTTGCGGCAAGGTATGACCACACTGACCGTGTAATCGCGCGGCCGGGGCTTAAGGCGCGCCACCGTGTACATCTCCAGGCAGAGATGCTGGATCCCGGGCAGGGGCGCGATGTAGCGGTTGAGGAGCCCCGCCAAGACCGGGATATTGAACGGGCAGAGGATGTGCCGGCCGTGCTTGACGGATTGGAAGCCGGCCAGGTCCAGATTATTGCGGATCTCGGCCAAGGGCAGCCAGTTCTGCCGGGGCTGGGCCATCTTCAGGCCCAGGTATTCCGCCAATCGGATGAGCGGCTCCCAAAAGAAATTGTAATAAGTCACGATGATCCGGGTATCGGCGTCGCACACTTTGTGCAATTGCCGGAACGCCGTCCAAACGTCCTGCAGGGAGCCCATCATATTGCCGAGCAGGACGACATCGAACTTGTCCGATACGGGCAGGTCCTCGGCGATGCCCTCCAGGAACGTCAATCCGGGGTAGCGGGCCCGGGCCAGCTCCACCATCTTAGGACTGAAGTCCAGGCCGACGCCCTTAGCGGGCTCGAGCGCGGCGAGGAACTCTCCCGTGCCGCAGCCGATATCGAGGACCCGCGCGCCCGGATGCACCAGCTTGCGCAATAAGCGCAGACGCTGCACATGATAGCTGGAATTGCGGGAAAGCCATTTCTGGCGCAGGGGCGCAGTGGAGTCGGCGAACCGGCGCCGGGTCTCGATATCGCGGGCATCTTCCGCGGCGCGGGGCAGGACCTGCTGGGAGTCCGAGACCGTGAGCCTCACGCGGCGGAACTCGTGCGGAGATTGGAAGCAGACCGGTCGATGGCCATATCGCGGGAACCATTGTAGGATATTAGCGCGGTCCAGTTCAAAACCGGACCAGCCCGGCATTAAGCTTGCGCCCGGAGCCATATTTTCTTATTTTAACAGTCAATGAAACCGGCCATCCAAAGCATCTGCCTGACCCTTTATGCGCTTTTCCGGCGTACCGGCCTTCCCGGCTCCCGCCTGGGCCAAAGCATATTCGTGCCCGCCTACTTCCTATACAAAAGGTTCTCGGAAGCCCCCTGGATCGACCTGCTCGGCTCTTTGGCCCGGCCCGGATCCCTGGCCGTAGACGTCGGGGCCAACATAGGATTCTTCACGCTGCCGCTATCGCGCGCGGTCGGGCCCGACGGCCAGGTCCTGGCCTTCGAGCCCGACGCGGCCAACCGCTCCCTGCTCGAGCGCGGCCTGCGCCGCGGCCGCTGCGCCAACGTGGAAGTAGTCGCGGCCGCGCTCGGCGACCGGGACGGCACGGTGGATCTCCACCTCAATGCCGACAATCCCGCGGACCATCGGATATTCCCCGGGGCGGGCCATACCGCGGGCCCGTCCGTAGCCCTATGCCGCCTGGATTCGTTCCTGGCTCGGAACCCTCCGGGCCGGAAGCTGTCATTGGTCAAGATCGACGTGCAGGGCGCGGAACTGCTGGCCCTGCGCGGCATGCGCCAGACCCTGGCCGACAGCCCGGAAGCGCGCCTGATCCTGGAATTCTGCCCGGAGGCGCTCTCCGCCGGAGGCACTTCGCCCGCAGAGCTCCTGGACTTCCTGCGGGAGCTGGGTTTCTCCGCCTACGTACCGAAGCGGGGCTGCGCGCCGGTCCCGCTGGACTGGCCGGAAGTCATCCGCCGCGGCTGCGCGGCCGGCTATATCGATCTGCTTCTATCCCGTCAGGATTTCTGAGCGCCGGGAAGCGCTCGATCCAGAAGCGCCGCGGTCATAAGGATCAAGACGGGCATCACCGGCATCCGGAACCGGATGACCGCGTAGACCAGATAGTAGGCCAGGGGCCAAAGCAGGACGATGGCCCACAAAGGCAAAAGCTCGCGCCAACGCCTACGGAAGAACCAGAACGCGATGGCGCCCAGGGGGATGAGCAATCCGTCGGAAAGCAGGCTTATCCAGAAGACCTTCCCGTAGTCGAGATCGTATTTCCTCGGGTATGGCGTAAATCTCCAGAATTTGACGAACCGCTCCAGACAGGTCCGCAGGTAGTGGCCCGGGGATTGGAGTATGGCCTGCCGGATCGCGGACTTATAGATCTCCCCGGCCTCTTGCTCCCGGCCCGCGGCGATCAGAGCCGCGGCCTGCCGCTCGACTGGGTCGGAACTCCGGAACCGCGACTCGCGCTCGGTGCCCAGGTCGTCGGCTGGGACCATCACCCCGTAGTAAAGATTTATCCCCCCGTGGGCGTTGGTGAGGATCAGCCTGTGGAAAGCGAGATAATTGCGCACCACCCAGGGCGAGTAGCTCAAGCCCAAAGCCAAAAAGAACACGGCCAGCAGGCCGGCCCGGGAGGCCCTCGGCTTGAGCCCGAACAGCGCCCCGGGCGAAAGCCCGACGAATATCAGGCAAGACGGATTAGTCAGTCCCAGGAGTCCGCCGCAGACTCCGGCGCAGGCCGCGGCCCGCGGAGTCTGGAGATCCCGGAGCTCGAAGAGCAGCCACAGCATCGCGACCGCCAAAAACACCAAGAATGATTCGCGGAAGGTCCAGGCGCAATAATAGATCGAGTAGGGATAGACCGTCCACAGCGCCAGCGCCGTCAGACCGGCGCGCCGGGAGAACAGCCGTTGGCCCAACAGATAGAGCAGGCCTCCGGTCAAGACGCTGAGCCCGCAGTTGCCCAACAAGATGATGAACGGGTGCGGTCCGAACACGGAGAACAGGCTGGCTATCCACTACGGGAAAAGCGGAGACACTTTCACCGAGGGGATGCCGGCCAGCAGGGAAAACTCGCCGCGCTCCAGCACCGAAAGCGCGAAGCTGACGTAGTAGTCAGCGTCATAGAGCCCGGGGTGAGTCCAAGCGTACAGGACGCGCAATCCCACGGCCAGCAGGCCCAGGCCGGCGATAAGAGACAGCTGGCGCCTGGACATTTTCATCTCCGGCATATCACCGAGCCGGACTCAACGGACTCCGCGGCGCACGGCCGCGGCGAGCCGCTCCGCGATCAGCCGGTTGGCCCGGTCCGTGTAATGGCAGACGTCGGTATAAAAATCCCCATCGACGCCGCGGAATATGGCGCTGAGGTCCTGGAACCAGGGCCGGCCGGAGCCGAGCGCGGCGCCCCGGCGGTAAAATTCCTCCATGCCCGGGACGTAGACCCCCTTCCGAACGAACCGCGCCTCCTCGTAGGCCAGGATCTTTTGCTCTTGCGCGTTCAACGCGCCCCGCAGGGAGGGCAGCAGGGTGGGCTGCAGGAACACCAGATAGGGCACGCCCAGCTCGCGGCAGCGCGCCGCGGCCGCGACATGATTGACGATGTAGGCCCGGGCCGCCCGGTCCATGCGCCCGGGCGAGACCTCGGCGCCGGGCATGGTATCCGGCCGGGGCCGGAGCTTGCGCCCGGCCCAGTAGAGGTAGTGGGCCACGCTGGATAAGCGGGGCAGCCAGAAAGCCGGACCGATCCAAAGCGGAGGACGCATGAGCCGATTGACGTCGTTGGTGACCACGTCGTAATAGGGCTGCCAATTCGGCTTCCAGACCGGATAGGCTACGGCGAAGAACCCGTCGTTGCGGCCGTCCAAGGCGATGACCGCCGCCGGCCGGAAATCCTGAAGTATGCGCCCTTCCAGACGCTGGTTCTGCTGATAGGCGTTGAAGGCCGGAAACCCCGCGTTGACGACCCGATAGCGCGGCCCGGAGCCCGCGTTCAGTATCCGCTCGAGCTGGGCGGCTATGGTCTGGGTGTTGGAGGATGCCCCCTGCCCGAATACCGTAGAGCCGCCGAGCAGGAAGATCAAGGCCTTGTCCCGATCCAAGCTGAGGTCACGGTCGTAGCCGTTGTGCACGAAGCCGTTGCCGTCTATGCCCAGCCCGGCATCCGGCGCCCGGGGCAGCATCTCGACTAAGCCGTAAGGAGTGAATCGGGACGTGGGATAAGGCTCCAGGAGCAATTTCCGGCGGTCGTGCCGGAAGTAGAAATAGGTATGCCCGCAGACCTCGGCCGCCAGGAAAGCTCCCAGCACTAGCCATACCAGGGCCGCGCGAGGATGCTTCTCGAACCAAGAGATCCGGGAGCGCTCCATGACAAGGCCGATTATACATAATTGCCTCGGAACGGTCCGGCTGGGCGATGGGCACAACTGCTGGAACGCTGGGGCCTGGGCCTGCCGCTGCGCGCGGGCATCAGCGCCGGCAACATCGTGATGGACAACATTAGGATTCCCCAGCCAATGGAATACGAGGCATAAGTGCGCGGATTCGGACGCCTCAACAGCCGGCGTTTGTAGGCCCTAATGCCCAAAAGGGCCTGGGCCGACTGCGTCGATAGCCCTAGGCCCTACGCCACTCTCAGTCCTATATAGGACGTGTTAGACTATAACAGATGGTCAGATATCTACTGGCCTTATTGCTCGGTCTAGCTACTTCGGGCTGGGCAGCCAATATCCGCAGCGTCCCCCTGGGGGGCAGAAGCGGCGCTCTCCCCACAGTCCCCCAGACCATATCCGCTCCGGCCATCAACTTGCTCCGGGGACTCGATATCTCCAACCGCCCCGGACTGCCGTCCGCTCTCCCCGGGCTGCCGAGCGCGCCCTCCGTACGGACCCAGCCCGCGGCCCAGCTCCCGGCCGGCAACGCCCTGCGGGCCCAACCCGGCCGGGCGCCGGCAGCCGGGCTGCCCCCGGTCCAGGCCGCGGCCCCGGCGAAGTCCGAGACCAGCCTATCCTCGCTGGAACGCATCGCGGCCCAGATCCAGGCTCGCAGCGATAAACCGGCGGGACTCGAGACCAGCAAGCACGATACCGACCGCGATTTCGATCTCAAGGCCCCGGGCTCGAAAGCCGAACCCGTGGCCGCGCAGACCGACTCCGTACTGCCGCGCGGCCGCAAGGGCAAGCAGGATGAAGCCTCCCCGAACTCAGACGACGGCGGCGGCCCAGGTTATCCCCGCCGCACGGTCGCGTTCAACGAGCACGAATTCCCCTCCGTGGCCTTCCGGCCCAACATACCGATAGAAGAAAAGATCATCGAAGCCATCGACAATTCCCGCAAGTCCATCCGCATCGCGCTCTATGAATTCAAACTGCGCGGCGTGCTGGAAGCCCTGCATCGGGCCCGCAGCCGCGGCGTCAAGGTCGAGATCATCCTGGACTATTCCAACGTGTTCCCGGAGAACCATCCGGATTCGGACTACAAACAACGCCGTTCCAAAGAGATCTGGGGGCTCATCCGCGAGGGCATCGATTTCACCGTGCTGCGCGGCGTGACCAAATACGGCATACTGCACAACAAGTTCGCGATATTCGACGGCAAGATGGCCGAGTTCGGCTCCTTCAACTGGTCCTTCTCCGCTGAAAAATCGCACTACGAGAACGCCCACTTCTCCATAGAACGGGCCCGAGTAAAGGCCTTCAACGCCTATTGGACTTACCTGCGCGCCCGGAGCGTGCCTTTCGACCGAGCCCAGAAGCACGATTGGCCGAAGACCGTGCCCCCGCCCCCGGCCGCAGCCTCGGCGAGCATCGATTTCAACGGCACGGAACTACCCGCTTTCCTATTTATGCCGGGAGGCTCGGCTTTCGAGGACACCGTGGTCAAGGCCCTGGACGCGGCCAAAAGCTCGGTGGACGTGGCCATGTTCGCGCTCCGCTCCACGCGCATAGCCCAAGCCCTGGCCCGGGCCCGCAAACGCGGCCTTAATGTCCGCGTAGTCATGGACCAAAGCCAGTCCGGATCCGAATATTTCGGCCCGTACGCCGGCTGGCTGGCGAACCAGGACATTTCCATACGCACCCTGGCCGGGCCCAACCCGGACAGCGATTATCCCATGGCGGAGAAGATGCATCACAAATTCATGGTCCTGGACGGGGAGTTGGTGGAGACCGGTTCCGCCAACTGGACCAAACGCGCCTCCATGGACAACTACGAGAACGCCCATTTCCTGGCCGATGAGACCGATGCCGCGGCCTACCTGTTCGCATTCAACCACATGTTCAAGCTCGCCCAGGTCTACCCCCGGCCGGACACGGCCCCGACCCTGCCCACGGACGCCGAACTGGAAAACGACATCCAGAATCCCCCGGCCCAGCCTTCGCCCGACAAGCCGGAACCGCCGCCCCTGCCCGCGGCCCGGAACGTGAGATTCCACGGCCGCACCTTGCCCTCGTTCGCATTATTGCCCTACCGGCCCATAGAACCCTTGATAGTTGAAGCCATAGATGCGGCCGATAAATCCATCAGCCTGGCCATCTACGAATTCACATCCGAACCCATACTCGACGCCCTGCGCCGGGCCAAGAAGCGCGGCCTGGCCATCGAGATCGTGCTCGACCGCGCCCACCTCTACACCAGCGGCATCGACCATAACGGACAGCCCCGCAAGCCCAAGCCCCAGATCGTGGCCCTGGTCAAGGAAGGCTTCGACATGAAAGTGCTCCGGGGCCAGCACAGCGGCATCATGCACAACAAATACCTGGTCTTGGACGAAGAGCTGGTGATGTTCGGATCCTACAACCTTACCGACGTGGCGGAAAAACATCACTTCGAGAACGTCATCTTCTCCCGGGACTCCGGGCGGGTCGAATACTACGGCAAATACTTCGCCTACAAACGCGAACTGGCCGAAGAGATAGATCCCGACAAGCTCGACGAATTGCTCAGCCGCACCCTGGGCTTGGCATCAGCGGACGAACCGGACCTGGACATGGAATCCGCGGATGGGACGAAGAGCGCCGCCGCGCTGCCCTCGCCTCCGGAAGACGAGGCCCTGCCCCTGGAGTTCAACGGGGAACGCTTCCCCAACCAACTCTTC
>JBAZVY010000109.1:0-8305 GCA_041660645.1 Elusimicrobiota bacterium
CACGCCTAGGGCTTTATAGGCGGCCTGGGCGATGGGATCTCCTTCCCAGACCCACATCTTGGCGGAGCGCATGTCCTCGGGCAAGGAGATGGGATTTTTGCTGAACACGTAGACCCAGCCGAGCTCGACCCAGCCCAGCAGCACGTAATCCGCCTTGTCGAATGCGGAGTCGAGTTCCTTGGCGAAGGCGCCGTATATGTAGTCCACCTCGGCATTGTCCCGGAACAGCCAGGGCGCGTCGAAAATGCGCGCTTCCGGGGCGATCTGGCCCAGGCCTACGCCGGTGAATCCTCCGGCGTGGAGTTGTCCGATGCGGATCTTTTTTACCACGTCGAGCTCGTCGCCCTGCACGCCGCCGGAGTAGATCTTGAATCTGACCCGGTCGTCGGTCTTCTTCTGGAGTTCGGCGTTGAGCCCGGCGAGGGCTTTGATCCAGCTGGAGCCTTCGGGCGCGAGCGTGGCGAGTTTTATGACTTGGGCCCCGGCCGGTCCGGCCGCGCAGGCCGCGATGATTCCGGCGAGGATCCCGGCCTTAAAACAATTCATCGGTTTTCTCCAGAAGGGCGGCGGCTTTGAGCTTGGCTACTTCATCGGCCAGGCGCGCATGGGGCAGTCTGCCGGCGGGCTCGGCGCCCACTTTCTTGAGCAGGGATTCGAATAGCGCCCGGTCCTGCAGGGCCACGGCTAGAGTCTTAGCCTGCAATACGTAGCCCATAAGGTATTTGCCGTCGCTGATACGTTCCGCCCAAGCGAAATGGGTCCGGGCTTTTTCCGTATCCCCCCCGAGCAGTTTGGGCCGGGATGCGAAATAGACCCCGAAGAACAGGTCGGAGCCGCCGAAATTATACCCTGGGTCCAACGCGTGGGAGCGCTCCATCAAGGCTGCGGCTTTTGGCAACTCGGATACGGCGTCCGGGGAATCCAGGGAAAGGTTTATATAGTTGCCCCAGCAGAACGCGGCCCAGAATAGGGCCGGCGCGTCGGACTTATTCGCGCGGCGCAGGGTCTGCTCCAAATCGTCGGGCACCAGTGCGGCCAATCCCTCGCCCAGATTCCGGCTTAGGCTGCGCAGGGCGTAATCCCGGCCCCGCAGATAGAAGGCCTGGGCGCGTTGGGGCTGGGCGTCTTCCATGAATAGGAAAGAATAGCTCCCGAAACCTTCCGCGGCCAAGCGGTTGAGGCGCGCATCATCCGGCCGGCTTTGCAGCAGGGCCTCCACCATCTTGAGTTGCCCGGCCAGGGCCTCGCGCGCCAGTTGCGGATCGGATTCTTCATAATAGGCGGCGATGCCTTTGTCGAATATCTCGGCGGTGGAGCGCAGGGCTAGGGTATTGAGGCTGCACCCGGAAAAAGCGAATAATGGAAGCAGGAGCGATATTTTCTTCAAGCGGGAAATTCTAGCAAATCCGCTACATGGTCGGCGATGGCCGGGCTGGCCGTGAGTCCCGGAGAGTCTATGCCTAGCAGGTTCACCCAGCGCGGAAGGCCGCGGGCGGACTCTTCGGCGATGATGAAATCCCGGAACGATCCGTCGGATGATAGCCGGGGCCGGATCCCCGCGGTACCGGGTACGAGGTCCTCGCGCTTCAGGGCCGGCAGATATTGGGAGGCGGCCGTGAAGAACGCATCCCGGTGTGCGGGATCCACTCCGTAGTCCAGTGCGTCCGCAGGCAGTGCGTTGGGGCCTAGGCGGTGCCGGCCTTGGCGGTCTATGGTGAGATGAATGCCCAGGCCGTGCCCATCGGGCATGGGATATACCAGAGGCTTTATGGGCAGGGCGGTGCGGAGCGAGAAATATTCCCCCTTGGACCAGTGCAGCTTATAGCCGGCCGCGGCCACGTCTATCCCGGCCAGGGCCGCGACCCGGTCCGCGTGCAGGCCGGCGGCGTTGATCACGCAGCGCGCGGGTATGGGATCGGCCAGGCCTTGGAGATGGAGCTTGTAGCCGTCCGGTACGCGTTCTACCGAGGACAGCTCGGAGTTCCATAGGAATATGGCGCCCGCGTCCTGGGCGCGCAGCAGGAAATAACGCATGAGCTCTTCGCTGTCCACGATCCCGGTCTCGGGCGACCAGAGCCCGGCTGCGGCGCGCACGCCCATAGCCAGCCCGGGGATGTCCGCCTGATCCACTAGTTCTAGGCCTGCCACTCCGTTGGCCCGGCCTTGGGCAAACAGGGCTTTCAGCTTCGCGGTCTCGGATTCGTCGCAGGCCACCAGGAGTTTTCCGGTGCGTCGGCAGAATATTCCGTGGCGGTCGGCCAGTTCGTATATGCGGCGCCGTCCGGCTATGCAGAATTTGGCCTTTAGGCTGTCAGTGGGATAATATAGGCCGGCGTGCAGGACTTCGCTGTTGCGTGACGAGGTCTCTAGGCCGTGGCGGGGATGGCGTTCTAGTACCACGACATTATTGTCGGCGCGAGCCAGACGCGCGGCTAGCGCCAAGCCCACCACTCCAGCCCCGACCACTACCGCGTCTATATTTTCCATTATATTATTAGATTATTTTGGGTCGCATCTTGACTTTTGACTATTGTGGCTTTTTTGGTTTTTTTAGTCAAAAGTCAAGATGCGACCCCAGATTATCTATTTGGGAGAAGGGAATTCTGGCGGGGAGATCTCGTTTAGCCGGGATACCGGCGGACGGCGCACTCGGCGGCTGGGATTGTCGAACAGGTCGAAGGCTTGTCCGCCGCGCAGGGACAGGACCCAGTGGCTGCCCGGGCCGTGGTCCAAGGCATAGGCCATGTCTATGCGCAGTACCCCCCCGGAACGAGAGCGGGTGGAACTGATGCGCAGGCCCGCGCCTATATCGGACTTGAATCGGGCGAAGGATATGCCGCCGGCCTCTGGGACTACGGCTCCGGAATCCAGGAACGCGGCGCCGCCGAACCGCACGAGATGGAAATATTCCCCCGGGAAGAAGAAGCGGTTCTCTAGGTTGCAGAGTACGGATTTGGCGCCTACGAAAGCGTTGTTCTTGTAGCCGCGCAGGCCGGTGTCTCCGCCCAGCGCGACTTGGTTCTCGGCATCCGGGCGGCGCAGGCTGACGGCCTCCACGTGTGCGGCCCAGGTGTTGGGCCAAGGTTCCAGCGACTTCCAATATAGGTTGAGGCCGGCATAGAGCAGGGTGTTGTCCCAGTCTTGGCGCGCCAGCCGGCCGGCTGCGCCGGCCCGCAGCAAGGCGAACCGGCCGGGACCGAATCTCACGCCTTGCTGGTCGTTGAGGTTGAACACCACGCGGTCCCGGTCCGAGGACAGGGCGGTGGCCGCATAACCCCCGAGCAGATTCAATTCATTGCCGAGATTGAAGTCTTCCACCCGTTCCATGCGGTCCAGATAAGTCTCTCGGAGGTAGCGGGGCTGGACCCAGGAATAGCCCACGGTGGGGCCGGAGAGCTCCCGGTCCGAGGGCAGGGTCCCGGGCCGGGTGTCCACGGTCGCGGTGAAACGGCTGCGTTGGTAGAGCCAGCCCGCTTCCCAGCGCTGGGTCAGGCTGTCCTCGTGGCCCAGCCGGGCGCCGGCGCTGAGTTTGACCGTGCGCGAATAATCTTGGAATTTGGAGTAGTCCAGGCCGTCGCGATAAGTGATGTCCTGGTCGTTGACCCGGGTCCAGCCCACGCCGTAGGCATAGGGAGTGTCCAATTCGAAGAAAGGCCGGGCCAGGTCCAGGCCTATGGAATCGCCGTGGGAGGTGTTGGCCAGCATGGAGGAAAGGCGCATGCGGGTCCCGACCAGGCGCGGATCCGTGTAGCGCAGGTCGTTGCGGGTGTTGGGCCCTTTCTGGGAGTGGAAGAAGGCCACGGATTTGTTGCGCCCGAATAGGTTGCCTTCTTCGATGCCGTAGGCGAACGATTGCTCTCCCCCTTCCGAGCCTGCGGAGAGGTGGGGATTGGTGGTCCAGGAATCCTGGGTGCGGACGTTGAGGTCCATCCGGCCGTCCGGCCTGGGAATGGCCCGGACTTCGGCGCGGCGGAAAGACCCGGCGGCGCGCAGGTTCCGGTCGGACTCCAGGACTCGGAGTTCGGAGAATGGGTCGCCGGGCTGAGGCAGGATCTCGCGTCGGATCACGTCCTCGCGGGTGGTGAAATGGATCCGGTTCGCGATGCGGAACGCCCACCAGTCTTCACCCGGCAGGCGGGGATCGAAGACATTGAGCCGTTCTTGCATCCGGATTTCTGCGATGACCGGTCCGGTGGAGGCGGACTGGGCCGCGAGCGGCGGGATGCCGGCCGGGGCCAAGGTCAGCGCTAGCAGCAGCGGATTCATGCCGCTACCCGCAGCTCGGCCAGGATCTCGGCCGTGGAGCGGGAGCGGTTGAGGGTATAGAAATGGATGCCGGGAGCGCCTTGTTCCAGGAGACCCCGGCATTGGCGTACGGCCCATTCTATGCCGTAACGCACCACGGCTTCGGGGTCGGTATGGATGCGCTCCAGGTCCTCGGACATCTGCGGCGGGATGGAGGCTCCGCATAAGGTGGTGAAGCGCTTGAGCTGGGCGAACCCGGTCACGGGCATGCTGCCGGGGACCACGGGCACGGTTATGCCCAGGCGTCGGACCGAGGCCACGAAATCGAAGTAGTGGCGGTTATCGAAGAAGAGCTGGGTTATTATCCACTCCCCTCCGGCCCGGACTTTGGCGGCGAGGTGCCGCAGGTCCTCGTCCCGGGAGGGCGCTTCGGGGTGGCCTTCCGGATAGCCGGCTACGGCCATGTGGAAGCCGCCCGCGGCGCGGATGAATTCCACCAAGTCTCCGGCGTACGGGAAATCCCCGGGCAGCGGTCCGCTCCAATCCTTGGGCCGGTCGCCGCGCAGGGCCACGATGTGGTCGATGCCATAGGCCCGGATGCGCTCCAAGTTGTGGGCCATCTCGCTGCGGGTGTGGGTTATCCCGGTAAGGTGGCATACGGTGGGCAAGCCTACCTCTTGGTGCATGCGGCCCGCGGTCTCTATGGTCCGGGCGCGGCTGGGGCCGCCGCCCGCCCCGTAGGTCAGGGTCGCGAATGCGGGGTCCAGGGATTTGAGCGAGCGCACATTGGCTAGGAATGCGTCGGTCTCGGTCTCGAGCTTGGGCAGGAAGAACTCGAAAGAGAACACCGGGTTGCGTCCGGCCAGGAGCGCGGGTATGTCCACGCGGCTATATTAGCAATTTGCCGCGCACTCAGTTGCTCTCGGCTTGGAGTTCGGATTCTTTGATCAGTTTCTGATATTCTTCGGCCAGGGCTGGGTCGCTATTGACCAAGCTGGCGCTTTTGAATTCAGCGGCGGCGTCCGAGAACCTGCGCAGATTAGTGTAGACCGATGCCCGGTTGCGATAATAGCGGTCGACGAAAGGATTCAGGGAGATGGCGCGGCTGTAGGCGTCCAGGGCTTCGGGATACTGGCGCAGGGCGAAATAACCCATGCCCACGCCGTTATGGGCGGAGGCCGAGTCGGGATCATAGCGCACCGCCAGCCGGTAGTTGTCCAGGGCCTTGGCATAGTCGCCCTGAAAATAGCGGATGTTGCCGGCGCGCAGGTAGGCTTCGGGATTGGAGGGATCGGATCTCAGGACTTTCATGACTTCCGCTATGGCCGATCTGTAGTTGCGGCGTATGGTCAACAGCGTGGCCAGGCGCAAGCGGGTGTCGGAGTCGGCCGGGGCCAGTTCCGCGGCGCGCAGGTAATCCTGCTGGGCCGCGTCATACGAATCCTGGGCGAACAGGCAATTGGCGCGGCCCACGTAGGCTTCGTACAAGGAACCGTCGGCCTCCATGGCCCGAGTGTATTCCACGATGGCCTTGTCGTAGCGGCCGGCGTTGTGCAGGGCATCGGCTCTCACGATCAGCGCATAGGGTTCGTTGAGGCCGGGCGCCATGAGGGCTTCGATGTCGGTCAGGGCCGTGTAATAGTCATCGGATGCATCCGGGAGCGGACTGAAGGCGGACTGGAAGTTCCGGACGTTGGGGTCGATGGCCAGGGCCGCGATATAGGCTCGGTGGGATTCTTGGTATTGTTTGGCCAGGGCGTGCCCGTAGGATCGGGCCAGCAACACCTCGGCGCGATGCATACCGAACTGGTACGCGTTGTTGAGATCGGAGATGGCGCGATAGGGTTCGGGCAGGCGCAGGAATGCCAGCCCGCGCTGGAGGTAGGCCGGAGCATAGTTCGGGTCCACATCCAGGGCATGGGTGCAGTCCGTGACGGCTTGGGCATAATCTTTGCGCAGTCTTCGGGCCGTACAGGAGCCGAGCCAGGCTTCCTTGGCGCGCGGCGCCAGGTCCGAGGCGCGCTTGAAGTCCGCGATGGCTGCCTTGAATTCGCCCAGGCCGCCGTAAGCGCCGCCGCGCTGTATCAGAGCGGGTAAGTGGTCGTCGTATATGCGCAGGGCCTGGTTGAGGTCGCGCACCGCCTGTTCGTATTCATGCGCGAGCATGCGGATGCCGCCTAAGGCCTCGTATGTATCCGGATTGCGCGGCTCCTTCTCCAAGGCGCTGTTGACGTCGCGCAGCGCGGAAGAGTGGTCTCCGAGCCGGGCGTAGACTCGGGCCCGGGCCTGCAAGATGCGGACTCGGGGACCTTTCAGGATCTGGGCGGTATTGAGGGCGGCCAGGGCTTTGTCGTATTGCCGGGCGCGCAGCTGCATCATGCCCAGGTTCAATTGGTAGTTAGGGTCTTCCGGCCGCAGGACTACGGCGGCTATGATGTCGTTGATCCCTTTATCCAGATCGCCCAACGTATTGGCGTAGAGCGCGCCGCGGCTGTTGTAGGCGTCGGCCAGGTTGGGGTCGCCTTCCAGCGCGGAATTGAAATCCGCCAGGGCCAGCTGGGGTTTGCCCGTGCGCGCGTAGAACTTGCCGCGGGCCACGCGCACGCCCGGGCTGTTGGGGGCGAGCTTGACGGCTTGGGACATGTCTGCCTGGGCGTCGTCGTACTGTCCCAGGTTCAACTTCAGCATCCCGCGGGCGATCCAGGGGGCGGTGGAGGCCGGCTCCAGAGCCACGGCTTCGTCCAGTTCGGACAGGGCTTGTTTGGGTTTGTCGAGAGCTTCTTTGGCTGCGGCTATGCGCAGCAGCGGGATGGCGCTGGGCTTGGCCTTCGCCGCGCGAGCGTAGGCCGCGATGGCTTCGTCCCATAGCTGGTATGCGCTCAAGCGGTCGCCTATGGCGATGAGCAGGCTGGGAGCGCGTAATCCGGGAGCGTCCAAGGCTTTGCGGTAATCGGACAGGGCTTCTTCCTTGCGGCCCAACTGCCAGTAGGCATCGGCCCGGTTCAGCCAAGGGGCGAAGTCCGATCCGTTGATGCGGATAGCGTCGGCCAGGTCTTTCATGCCCGCTTCGGTTTCGCCTTTATGCATACGGATGGCGGCGCGGCCGAGATAGGGATAAGTGTATTCCGGATCCAAGGATAAGGCTTTGCTGTAGGCTTTGGACGCCCGTTCCAGGTCTCCCTTGCGGGCCAGGACCGTGCCGAGCAGGGCGAAGGATATGGCGGAGTTCTTGTTGATTTTGAGGGCTTCGGTCAGATCGGCCAGGGCCGGGTCGTATCGGCCTAGGTCATGATAGGCCAGGGCCCGTTTGTGCAGATACAGCGATTGTCGAGATAGCTTTATGGCTTCATCCAGGTCCGCCAGTTCCTGGGCGAGTTCCCCTTTGAAGCGCCAGGCCCGGGCCCGGGCCGCGAAGGCTTCCGGGGACCTGGTCGTGCGCAGCAGGGTGTTGAATGCGGCCAGGGCCTCGTCCACTTCGCCCTTGAACAGCAGGGCGGAGCCTCGGGCTAGGAGGGCGTCAGGATCGGAGTCGGAGGATCGGCCGAGCAGGGACAGCGCGAGTTTGCAGTCCTGTACCACCCGAGAGTAGTCGCCTAGCACATACCATATCCGTGCCCTCAAGGCCAGGGCCGAGGCGTTTTGGGCGTCGCTGTCGACTACGTTGTTGGCCGCGCGCAGGGCTTCGCGGAAATCTCCGTGCAGATAAGGCGTGAGGATCTGCTCGTAGGGGGTCGGGGCCGGGGCCGGGTTCTGTGCGGCGCCTCGGCTGGGCAGCGCCAGCAGCAAGGCTGATAGCAATAACAGCATGCGTGCGGGTTGCGGGCTCATGATTATTGAAGATAGTCGATTGTTGTTACATTTTCAAGTCAATACCGGGCGCTGGTCAGAATCCTAGCCAGCGGCGCAAGCGGCTTTTCTCGGTCGCGGCCGCGCAACCGGCATGAACCGCCAGCAGATAGCGCCGGCGCAAGCGCCGGAGGTCCCGGCGCAGGGCGGAGAGTTCCGGCGGTATCAAGCTCACCCGCCGCTGCCGCAGTATGAAGTCAGCGAAAGCCAAGGC
>JBAZVY010000110.1:0-6387 GCA_041660645.1 Elusimicrobiota bacterium
TCACCTCGCGGGTGAAAAGTTAGCGCTTTTCACCTTTCCTCCCTCGGGAGGGATTCCTTCTCGGGAACGCGAGGTATTTTATTTTTTAAACAGCCTCCACGTCTGGTCTTAGCTGAGGATTAGGGCCTATGGTCCTATTTGAACGGGAGCGCCAATCTGGCTATACTGGATTCGATATGAGGGATTACTTCCCGCTGGACGAGGGCCTGGCCTTGGAATATATCTCCAAGAGCGCTTCCGGAACCGGCGGCTACCGCTTCGAGGTGGTCACGTCCGCCGATTCGGGCGGAGTCATCCGCGCCCATTGCCGGCGCGTCCCGCGAGACGCTGGGGGCAAGGCTTGGGACGCGCAAGCGCTAAAAGACGGCCGGGGCGTGTTCTTCGATGCGGCCTTGGAACTGCCCCTGCCTCCGGAACCGGGCCGGCGTTGGACGCGCGCGCCCAACCAATACCGCATAGACGCGGCCGACGCGGTGGTGACCGTGCCGGCCGGCACTTTCCGGGACTGCTTGCGGGTGGTCTATACGATCGCGGGCGGAGACGCGGGCTGGGGCGAGCGGCTTTATGCTCCGGGAGTCGGCTTGGTCTATGAGATGTGTTCGGATGAGGCGGAACCCTTCGAGCTCTTGCTGACCCGCTTTATCCGCGGATCATCACCAGGGCCATCTTGAATGGGGACACGGCCTGGAGCGAGTGGACCTGGCCCTGGGGCAGGATGATCATCTCTCCGGCCGCCACCTTATGCATTTTCCCGGCTACGTCGATGTCCGCGGCGCCTTCCAGCACCATGACCAAGGCGTCGAAGGGCGCGGTGTGCTCGCTGAGGCCTTGGCCTTGATCGAAAGCGAACAGGGTCACGGTGCCGGTGGGACGCTGGATCAGGGTGCGGCTGACCACCGCCCCAGCCTGGTATGCCACGGAACCCGCGGCGGATAAGACCCGGCCTTTGAGATCTTCCGGAGCGGACATCAGAGTCCGATCTCGAGCGCTTCTTGCGCCAACTGGATCTGGAGGGTGTAGCCTTTCTGGGCGATATGGGCCTTGGCGTCCCGGGCTATGCCGTCGAGCAGGGGATCGTTGTAGGCGTCGTCGTGGTGGAATAGGATCAGGCGCTTGATCCCGCTGCGCGCGGCCAGCTCCAGGGTGCTCAGCCAGCTGGAATGGCCGTTGTTCTTGCGCACCTGGTAGTCGGAATCCAGGTAGCGGCCGTCGTGCATGAGCAAGTCGGCGTCGCGCACGATCTTGGAGAGCCGGTCGTCATAGTCCTGCATGGCCGTGCCCTGGTCGCCGTATATCTCGCTGTCCGGGCAGTAGATGAATTTGCGGCCTTCGGCGTTGACCGTAAACCCCAGGGTGGTGCCGGGGTGGTTGGAGAAGAACGGGGCCACGAATACGCCGGGTATGACCTCGTAGTTCTCCTCCATCATCTCGTAGAGCTGGATATCGGCCTGCACCGCGCCCAGCTCCGGAGGCGCCGCCTCCAGGATGCGCTGGATGCGGTCGTGCATGGATTCGGCCGGGTCCTTGGCTCCGCTGATGTTGATCTTGTAGCCCGCGGCGTATATGGGCGCGAACTGGCCCAGGCCCTCGATATGGTCTTGGTGGAAATGGGTCAAGAACAGCCAGATCTCGCGGTACTTGCCGTCGGCTACGATGGCCTTGCCCAAGGGGATTATGCCGGAGCCGGCGTCGAAGACCAGCAGGCAGTCGCCTACTACCGCGGACACGCAGGAGGTCTCCCGGCCGTAGCGCGAGGGCTCCCCGCCTTTGAAGGGGTTGAGGCTGCGGCAGCCCCAGACCTTGAGCCGGATCTTGGCGTCGGCCGGCACCGGAATGGCGGCTTGCGCCAGCTCCGCGGAGGGCGGCGGCGGGGGCACGGGTTTGCCGGCTATCAGGGCGCCTATCCGTTCGGCAAAGGTGTCTACGTCGTAGGGCTTCTCTATGAATAGATCGGCGCCGTAGTCGGTGGCGCGCTTGCGGTCCGCGTGAAAGGCTTTGCCGGAGACCACCGCGACCTTGACGCCCTTGGTCTGGGGGTCATTCTTGAGTTTGTGGCAGAGGCTGAGGCCGTCTATGCCCGGCATCAATATGTCCAGCACGGCCAGGGCGGGCTGGGATTTTTTCACGGTATCTACGGCTTGCAGGCTGTCCTGCAGCAGGATCACGTCGAAACCGGCTTCTTTGAGCAGGGTGGCGGTCAGCTCTCCAGTGAGAGGGTCGTCGTCCACCACGAGGATGCGCTCGTTCATGGGGCCTTATTCTAGCAAATGCGCGGCCGGCCGCGCTTTGCTAGAATATACACATGCGGATCATCGCGGGCAAGCTGCGCGGGCGGCATATCAAGGGCGCGGGCAAGGACTGGGGCGTGCGGCCTATCTCCGGCCGGATCAAGCAGTCCTTGTTCGACATCATATACGGGCTTTTGCCCGGGGCCAAGTTCCTGGACATGTTCGCCGGCACCGGGGCCGTGGGCATCGAAGCCCTGTCCCGGGGCGCGGAGTCCGCGTTCTTCGTGGATATGGACCGCCGCTGTCTGGAACTCATCGAGCGCAACCTGGCCGCGGCCGGGTTCTCGGCCCGGGGCAAGGCCCATTTCGGCAACGCCTTGAGCGACCTGTCCTGGGTGGCCTATCGCTCCGGCGTGGCCCAGTTCGACCTCATCTTCCTGGGCCCGCCTTACAAGGACGAGACCAAACGCCCCCTGTCTTATTCCACGCCGGTCTTGGCCGGCTTGGCCGCGGCCGGCTTGCTGGCGCCCAAGGGCTGGGCCATCTGTCAGCACCATGTCAAAGAGGACGTGCGGGCGCCCGCGGGCTGGGCCATGGTACGGCGCGAGAAGTACGGCGACACCCATCTGGATTTCTTCCGGCACGCCCCGCCGGCCGGCGCGGCCTGATGGAGATAAGCTTCACCAAGCTGCGGCTGTTCCTGGAATGTCCCCTGAAGTACAAGTTGCGTCTTATAGACGGCAAGCGCAGCCCTTTGCCCCCGGCCGCTTCCCTGGGCATATCCCTGCACCGGGCCTTGGAGTGCTTCCATCGCAAGGAAGCTCCCGGGCCCGAGGACCTGGCAGCCTGTTATGAGAGCCGCTGGCTCGCCTCCGGTTATCCGGACGATTCGACCCGGGATAAGTGGTTCGCCAAGGGCCGCCGCATCCTGGACCGTTACGTGAAGCGGGACACCGACCGGCGCAGCCAGATCGTGTCCGTGGAGCGGGAGTTCGTCTATCCCTTGGGCCGGCACGAGGTGCGGGGCATGGTGGACCGCATAGACCGCCATCCGGACGGCCGCATCGAGGTCATCGATTATAAGACCGTGGGCGACGGTGAGGTGCTGGAGCCCATGGACGAACTGCAGCTGCGCTTCTACGGTCTGGGCTTGCGCGAGTCCTTGGCCATGCCCGCGGCCCTGCTCAGCGTGGACCTGCTGGCCGCGGGCCGCCGCATCACCGTGCCCTATGATCCGGCCGGCGAGGCCGGGCTCAAGAGCATGATAGCCGAGACCGCGGACCGCATCGAGGCCGGGGCTTTCGCGCCCATCATGTCCTTCTGCCCCAACTGCGAGTTCTGCGAGACCTGCACGCGTTCGGCCGCGTGAACATGCAGAAGCCTTTGGTCCTGCGCGGGGCGAGCTTCGATCCTCCCCGGTTCTGCGCGCCCATGGCCGCGATCACGCACTGCGCTTTCCGCCGTCTGCTCGGGGACCTGGGCGGCTGCGGCGCGCTGTTTACCGAGATGCTTTCGGCGCGCATGATCCTGCGCGAGGACCTGGAGCGTTCGCCGGCCTTGAAGCGCCGGCCCGGAGAAGGCAAGGTCATATACCAGCTCATGGTCACCGAGACCGCGCGCTTGGACGAGATCATCGCCCGCCTGGCCGCGCTTAAGCCCGACGGCTTGGACCTTAACGCGGCCTGTTCCGCGCCCGCGGTGCTGGCGCAAGGCGGCGGCGCGGACCTGTTCGACACTCCGGCCCGGCTGCGCGACATCCTCGCGGTCATGCGGCGCTGCTTCGCGGGCCCCCTGTCCGTGAAGATCCGGCTGGGCCGTGAAAAGGCGGGCTGGCGCGAGGAGCTTATGGAGCGCCTGCGCATGTTCGCGGGCGAGGGCGTAGACGCGGTCAGCATCCATCCCCGCTTTCAAGAGGAGAAGTTCAAGCGCCGGGCCCGGCATGAGCTCTACGCTGAGCTGGCCGGGGCCACCCGCCTGCCCATCATAGCCAGCGGCGACATCACGGGACCGGAGAGCGCGCGCGAGTTGGCCGCGCAACTGGCGCCGGTCTCCGGGATCATGATCGGCCGCATGGCCGCGGCCCAGCCCTGGGTGTTCGCAAAGTGGCGCGATCCGGGCTTTAAGGCGGACCCCGCCGCGGTCTGGACTCGTTTATGCGAATACATCGCCGAGGATTTCGGCCCGCATCAGGCCGTGATCCGGGTCAAGGTCCTGGCCCCTTATTTCGCCCGCAACTTCCTGTTCGGCCACAGCTTCTTCAAGGCCATGAACTCCGCGCCGGACCTGGCCGCGGTGCGCGCTCGCTCCGAGCAGTTTTTTGCGACTGCGCCCGCCCTGTCCCAAAGTATAAGCGTATCAGGCATCTGACCCGCCGCCCCATACCACGCTGCGGAACGGATTTTTGAGCTGCTGCTCAGCTAGGGCGTCGCCCGGCCGCTTGCGCGGCAGCGGCAGGACCATCAAGCCGCAGAACATGGCGCGCAACAGACGCTGGAGCGTGGACAGCTGGATGTCGATCTGGCCTGTTTCTAGACGCGCGATATGCGCTTGCGGCACACCGCTGCGGCCGGCCAGCACGGCTTGGCTCATGCGCAATGCCGAGCGCAATGCGCGCACCAGGATGCGCGGTTCCAACAGCGCCTGGCGCGGAACCCGGCCGGCATAGATGATGGCTTGATTCAAGCCGCGCTGGTGGATGATCGATACTCTGGTCCTTCTGCCCATGATGAACATACGATTCGAGGGGCAGTAAAGTTCCATGGGCGGGCGGAGTGCTCTCTTGAAATCCGTGTTAAAGTGATGTGCGTAAGTACATAACTTTAACACGGGCGGAGAGAGACTATGCGCGGGGGGAGGATTCCTCCGCAGTCGCGGGCCGGACTATAGCGAATTGCCGATCTGTCGGTAGCTGGGAAATCGCGGCAGGCCGCGCAGGGCGCAGGCGGGCTCGTCGGCGTGGGCGCAGCCTGCCGGACAGTTCAGGGCGGCCGCGGCCAGTTCCGGGAATAGGATGAGCAGGCCGGATTTGTCTACGCCCACCAAGGTGAAGTTCATGATGCCCGGGGTGTCGATCCAGGTCGAGTCTTCCGGCCCGGGCAAAAGCACGGCGCTGGTGGTGGTGTGGCGGCCCATGCCCGTGGCCGCGCTCATCTCGCCCACCCGGCCGTAATTCTCGTCGCCCAGCAGGCGGCGCAGCAAAGAGGTCTTGCCCACCCCGGAGTGGCCGCAGAAGGCCGTGACCCGGCCTCGGATGAAGGCATGCAGTTCCGGTATGCCGGCGCTGCTGCGCGCGCTGGTCTCCAGCACGGTGATGCCCGCGGTCCGGTAATATCCCCAGGGCTTGGCCGCGCCCGGAGCGTGCAGGTCGGTCTTGTTGACGCAGAGCACCGGGGCTATGCCCTGGGAGGTGGCCGCGACCAGGAAGCGGTCCACTATGCCGGGCGAGAATTCCGGGTCGTGCGCGGCCGCCACCGCCACCAAGCAGTCTATGTTGGCTGCGATCACGTGCAGCAAGGGGTCGCGGGAATTGGGCGCGGAGCGGACCAGGCGGTTGCGGCGCACGCAGCGGCCCACTACCGCGTTGACCTCGATCCGGACCCGGTCGCCCACGCATACGGGCGAGCGTTCCCGGTCCTTGCCGTCGAAGGCCAAGGTGGACATGCGATAGGGATGCAGGCTGCGGCCGGGCACTCCGTCCCGGCGCACCGCGCATTGGTTGGGGTAGAGTTCCAGGACCGTGGCGTTGCCTTCCTCGGCGGAGAGCTCCCGGCCGCGGCGGGGAGCGGCTTTGCGGGTGTGATCGGCCCGCGGCTTGGTCTCTTTGGGGGAGGGGTCTTCTTCGTCCGAGAAGAATTGGGGGGACATCACTTAAGGCCTTGGAGCGTGCGCAGGACTTCGGCCGCGATCTTGCGCTGGAAAGCGGCTTTCTGGGCCGGGGTGGGGGCCGGGCGCTGGTCCAGGAAGGCTGCGGTCCGGGTGATTATGGCCTGCTCTTTCTCCAGCAATACCGGCAGCCAGTCTTTTAATTTCGAGGTGTCCAGGTAATCAGCTCGCTCTGAGTCTTTGTAGGGACGCAGCAAGGCTTTGATGCGCAGGCTTTCCTGGTTGATGGGAGCCGCGTCCGTGCCGTGGAGTTCCGCGGGCACGGGCCCGGCTTCGA
>JBAZVY010000110.1:6397-8278 GCA_041660645.1 Elusimicrobiota bacterium
GCTTCGACCCAGAGGGGCACGGCTATGCCGGTCACGGGCTCGCCCAGGAGCACCCAGAAGGTGTTGTGCGGCCGGGCCGGGGATGCGCCTTGGACTACGGCCGCGGCCGCGGTGGAGCCCCGATCTATGGTGTGCAGGGTGGAGATGAATCGGCCGGGCTTGGCGTCGAGCATGGGATTGCTGAGGTCGCGGCTGAACTTCGCGAGGATGTCGGTCAAGGAGTACTTGCCGCTCGGGTTCTGGCTGAAGAGCTCTTGGAGGCGCTCGAAGCGGATGTAGCCCTTGCCTTTGCCTTCCGGACCGCTGCGCGAGAAATTGGTGACGATGAGGTATTTCTCCGGCGCGGCCGCGGCGTCTAAGCGGGTGTAGCCGTGGTTGTGGGACTCGAACACGGCCGCGCCGCCGGCGGCGTCCATGACCCCGAAGTTGGCCTGGCTGCCCAGGGCTCGTCCTTGGTTGGCCTTGAGATAGGCCTCGAAATCAGCCACGCTGCGGCAGGTGCGCAAGGCATCGGCCATTATGCCGCCTTCCAGGTCGACGGCTTCCTCGGGCTTCTTGGGCAGGTTGTAGGCTACGGTATTGAAGATGGCCAAGCCCGTGGAGTTTAAGCCGGTCCAGACCCGGCGGCCGGATGCGTCGTCCGCGTCCACCAAGCCCAGATAGGAGTAGGGCTGGTCGGCCACGAACGCGACCCGGTTGGCCAGGTGGTCGGTGTCCCGGTTCTTCCAGAGCAGGGGGCGGTTGTCCGCGCTGGCCGCGGCCGTGATCAGGGCCGTGCTGCATTCATCCGCATGCGCGGCCGGGGCCGCGGCCGCTAGGACCAGCGCGCCCAGCGCAGCCGCCCGGATGCTCATCGGGTGGAGTTCTCTTGGAACTTGGCCCGGCGCAGGTTCATCTCTTCCTGCATCTTCTTGGTCAGATCGTTCATGCGCGCGGCTTCGGCCGAGATATCCTCTTGCTGAGCCGCAGGCGCAGCGCGAACGGGCTGGTCTGCGGACGGGGCGGGCGCGGGCTTCGCGTCCAGTCCGGCTAGGCTTTCGTATATCCGTCCGGCTTCGTAGCGCAGGCCGGCTTGGCTGGAGGCTTCCAGGTCCGGCTCCTGCAAGCGCCATTCCACGTTCTGGAGGGATTTTTTCAGGGCCGCGGTCCGTTTGTCCGCGTCGGAGTCCAGGCTGCGGCCGCCGCGCACGGCCGCCACCGCGGCGCCGCGGTAGCTGGGCTGGTAGTCGTCGCGGTTGATGTAATCGACCACATTGCCCCAGAATCCGGTCTCCTCCAGGGTGTTCGGGTCGATCGCCAGGGCTTGCGCGTCCTGGGTCCGGGTCCGGAGCGCGGCTTCCACCTGGGGCCGGGCTTCCGCCTTGGGCCCGGTATTCAAGGCCTGCTGGTATTGCAGGGCCGCGAGCGTGCCGTAGACCGCGGAGATGGCCGCGGTGCGGGAGGCTTTGACCGGGGCGGAACTGAGCTGGAGGTATTCTTCGTCAGAGAGCCCTTGCAGGACCTCGGCCGCGTGCTTGAGCCGGGCCTCTTTCTTGGCCAGGAGGCTGTCTGCGGCGTGGGCCAGGGGACAGAGGGCGAACAGTGCGGCTGCGGCCAACGTATAGGTTCTTATGTGCATGACATCACCTCTTAGGCGTGGCGGATGGGGGCGGGGTCGCTGTGCGCCGTGACCTTGCCGCCCGCGCATACGCGGTTCTTGCCGTCGTGTTTGGCTTGGTAGAGATTGGCGTCGGCCCGGTGCAGTAGGTCGCTGGCGGACACTTTTTCATTGCCGGAAAGGGAAGCCGCGCCCACGCTGACCGTGGCCATGTGCCCGCTCTTGGCGAATGAACTGCAGATGCGGCGGGCCACGGCCCTGGCCGTGTCCGGGGTGGGGTGGGG
>JBAZVY010000111.1:0-8268 GCA_041660645.1 Elusimicrobiota bacterium
CCAGCAGCCAACCTAGGCGCTTTTTGGCTTCGCCGGGGGATGCGGCCGGTCCGTCCCATAGTTTGTCGGCCCGGCCGGAGTAGCGTTTGCGCAGCAAGGATTCGCCGGCCGGGCAGCGGCGTAGTATGATGTCGGATTCCACCCAGGCGGCGGCTTCGGTTCCGCCCGGGGCTAGCTGCCGGGCATCCACCCAATAATGGGTGAGCGTGCCGGATAGGGAGGCGTCGCAGGGGCCGGCCGGTTCGGTCGGTTTTAGGCCCGCGACATGCAGGCCGTTCTCTATGCTCCGGCTCACGAAAAAAGGCGCGTCTTGGTGCATCACTATCCGGTGTGAACCGCCGGAGCCGCGGTAGTCTCCGACCTGATTGCGGCCTAGGGCGCCGGCGTCGTCCCGGTCATCCGCCAGCCGGTCGACCCGTATGCGCAGTTCGGGCAGGGGAGAGGGTTCGGTCTGCAGCCCGAAGTCGGGCGGGTGGCGCAGGGGGATGACCCATTTCGCGGCACAGCCGGCCGACAGCAAGGCCGCCAGGCATAGGAGCAGCGTCTTGGACATGGCGCGGTTATGATAGCACAGAGGGGCCTGGGGGGGCTTGAAACCGCCAGGCATCCGGCTATACTAATAGCATTGGAAGGTCGCCTCCGGCGGGGCATTCGGTGGGGTGGGCGTCCGCGGGAGGCGGCGGGGGTTCTATGAGGCAGGGGGTCCTGATCTTGGCGCTGGCAGTGTGCCTGGGCGGCTGCGTATCCGCGGGCAAGTATAAATCCGCCCTGGAGGAAAGCCAGAATCTTCAGAATAAGGTTTCGGCTCTGGCTGGAGAGTTGGAGTCCTTGAAGTCATCCAGCGCGGCCCAGCTCAGGAGCGACGAAGACAAGGCCAGCGCCTTGCAGGCGCAGCTTAAGGCCGCGGAGGACAAGTTCCAGGCGGCCGAGGATAAGGCCAAGGCGGGGGAGGCGGCGGCGGCGGCCCTGCGGAAAGCGCAGGCGGACCTGGAGAAGGAATTCAAGGATGCCAAGAAGGTCGGAGAGCTTTTGAAGTCGGATAATGAGCGGCTGGAGAAATCGCTGCAGGACCGCAGGGATGAGTACGGCAAGGCCAGCGCGAAGGTAAGGGCCGCCCTGGACGGACTGCGCGAGACTGTGGACGCGGCGGATAAGGCCCTTAAATAGCCGGGCGCGCGCCCTTTTGGGCTTGCGTTGCCAGCAGTCCGGCTACGCTGGCCGGGGCATAGGGCCAAGCATAGCGCACTTCCACGCCCGGGTGCCGGCGTCCGGCTTGCGCGACTTCCCGGGGGATGTCTTCTTCGCTGTGGCTGCCGCCGCGAGTGAGCATTACCGTGAGCACGGTTATGCTGCGGCAGCCCGCGGCTGCGGCTTCGTCTATGGCTTCGGCTAGGCTGGGCGCGCAGAATTCATTGTAGGCGGTGGCGATCCGGTGTCCGGCCAGCTGGGCGCGGAGGGCTGCGGCGATCTCTTCGAGGCCGGCTTGGTAGGGATCGGTGCGCGTGGTGCGGGGCCAATGGCGGATGCGGGATTCCGCGGCCAGTAGTTCGGGGTCGTCTGGAAGCCGGGCGGCGGTCTTCAGGCGTCGGAGTTCCGCGATCAGGGCCGGGGGGCAGTCGGAGGGGGCCCGGCCGTGGCCTACCAGTATTATGGCCGGGGCCGGCGGGAGCCGGCCGCGGTCCGGGCTAGGAGTCATAGCGATATTGTATAATAATCACTAATGGCCTTCGCTAAAGAGAACATACGACAACTCATCACTTTGCAGGAGAACGATTCCGTTCTGGATAAGTTGCTCCAGGGCATGGGACGCATCCCGATCGAGATCGCGGCGCTGCGCCAAGGCGCGGCCGCGGCCAAGGCTAAGCTCGAAGAAGTCAAGGCGCGGGCCTTGACTTGGGAGAAAAAGAAGAAAGAGAAGGAGTTGGAGCTGGCGAGCAAGGAGGAAGCGGCGCGCAAGCATTCCTTGGAGCTCAATCAGGTCAAGACCAATGAGGCTTTTAAGGCCCTGCAGCAGGAGATCGAGCAAGCCAAGCGCGCGGGCGGCGCCATAGAGACCGAGATCTTGGAAGCCATGGAAGGCATAGACGCCGCCCGCAAGGAAGAAAAAGTCGCGGCCGCGGAATTCAAGACGGTGGAGTCTCGGATCGCGGGCGAAGTGGCGGCCTTGGAGAAGGAATTGGCGGATCTGCAGGCTAAGCTGGACGCGCAGAAAGCGGGGCGCGAGCAGGCGGCGGCGGGCATCCCCGCGGATATGATGCGCGTGTATGAACATGCCCGCATGCGCGGCAAGCTGGACGCCATCGTGCCGATCGAGAGCGGGAACTGCAGCGCTTGCCGGATAAGCCTGGCGCCGCAGGTGGTCATAGAGGTCACCAAGGCTAAGGCCTTGGTCGTGTGCGAGAGTTGTCAGCGCATACTTTATAAGCCGGAGACGGCCGCTAAGGCGGCTTAGCCGCTTCGGGCGGGTCCAACGGATTTCAGGACGGCCGGGGGGCCGCTCGTCCCTGCTTGCAGGGGCGGGAGGAACTTCCGAACTCCATAGAGCACGACGCCCGTTGAAAGGCGGGAACTCGGGGGCGCAAGCCCTCGGGGATGGAAAGTACCACAGAGACATACCGCCGGCGCCGCAAGGCGCAGGTAAGGGTGAAAAGGCGAGGTAAGAGCTCACCGCTCGGGCCGCGAGGCCCGGTGGCCAGGTAAACCCCGTCGGGAGCAAGGCAGTGGGGCGGTCTGCGCGGCTCGCGCGAATCCCGCAAGGGGTGGCTGCCCGGTAGCCGCATCAGAGAAATGGTCCCCCATCCGTGCCGCAAGGCGCGGGGGACAGAATTCGGGGTATAGGCCGCTCCTGAAATTCAAGCGGGACGCTCCTTTGGGGGCGTCCCGCTTTTTATTGGCCTTTTTCTATGCTGCGCAGTTTTTGCACCAGGCGGCCGCGGTTCAGCATCTCCCGGTAGTCCGCATGGTGCTGGTCTGTGAGCTGCTGCAAGTAGGCGAGATGGCGGTCTATGGCTTCGGCGTAGAGATCGCGGTCCAATCCCCAGCGGGTCCGGAAATGTACGCGCATGAAGCGGTTTACTCCGCCTAGGCCATCGTTGAGGCGTTTTTTGGTCTGCGCATAAAAACCAGCGGTCTTTTTGAGCAGGTCGAATTCGTTCGTGAACCCCCGGATCTTGCCTTCCTTGAATTCGTAGAACAGGAAAAGGAGTTTTTCGAGATATTCCCGGTCCGCCATCTGGCTTAGTATGTCGCCGGTGCCCAGCATTTGGCCCAGCAGTTCTGAATTGTCGGAAGGGAAATCTATCTTGGATATGTCGATGTCGATACGGGTGCAATCCAGTATGGGGGTGACGGCTGGGATGTATTCCTGGGGAAACCCATGGGCGAGCAGATAGCTGCTTAGGAATTCTATGGAGCGTTTCACGTGGCAGGCCGTGTACTTGGCGCCGGTGCCCTTGGTGTCGTCCGCGGTCTGTATGTATCCGGAATCGTGGAATATGGCGGCGATGGGGGCCAGGCGCAGTTCTTGTTGGGTGAAATGTCGGCCTTCGGTGTGGGCTCCGTGCATCAGCCTGACCATTGCGACCAGCGTGTCGGTGCTGTGGTGGATGTCGTGGTAGCGGGTGTTGCAGGCCCGATATCCCGGGTAATGGCCGGAGAAAAGTCTGAGCAGGTCGTCGTATGCGGTCTCTATGGGGGAGAGGTCCAAGCGAGGGGATATCAGCAGTAGGAGGTGTTTGACCTCGGCCCAGACCGCATCCAGGTCGTGTATGTCCAATAGGGCGGAGGGGGGATTGCCCTTCATGGGGCTATGATACCATACCGGACTAGTTTTTGGGAAGAGGGGCGGGGCGGGGGGATGCGGGCCACCCGCTTGACAAATCACAGAACTCCTGCTACAATAATGTTAGCTGTGAAATATATCACAACACTATAATGGACACCCTGACATGACGACCGATAACAAAGGCAAGAAGAACGGAACCGGAGACAAGAAAAGCCTCACTCCGCAACGGACCGTGGCCCGTTTAGCGCTCTACCGGCGCATGCTGCTGCACTCCAAGGAAGAGGGCAAAAAGACTATTTACTCCCATGAGTTGGGGGAGATATTGGGAATCAATCCGCCCCAGGTCCGGCGCGACCTTATGGAGGTCGGCTTTGAGGGCCATCCCCGGCGGGGGTATGAGATAGACGGTCTGCTCACGCGGCTGGACGTTTATTTCGGCATGGATCAAGGCCTGCGAATGGTCCTGGTGGGCGTCGGCAATCTGGGCCGAGCGCTCCTAAATTATTTCGTGGGCAAACAAGCCCACATAGCCATAGAGGCGGCGTTCGATAAGGACCCGGCCAAGGTCGGCCGCGCTATCGGCGGCTGCCACTGCTACTCCTTGGAGCAACTTCCCGCCCTAGTCGCCAGCCAAGGCATCCACGTGGGCATCATCGCGGTGCCCGCGGCCGAGGCGCAGAAGGCCGCCGATCTCTTGGTCAAGGCCGGGGTTCGCGGTCTGGTCAACCTGGCGCCGGCTTGGCTCCGGGTCCCGCCTTCGGTATTCGTGGAGGATATCGATATAACCCTTTCCATCGAAAAAGTGGGCTATTTCGCGAAGATGTTTTCCCAGCCCCGGGAGGCAAAATGAAGCTGAGCCTGGACCGCATCGTCGCCAAATATCCCAATGCCGCACGCTCGGCGCTCATACCTATGCTGCAGGATGTGCAGGCTAACGTCGGCTACGTGTCGCGGGAGGCCATGCAGCGCATCGCCCGGCACCTGGGCCTATCCACGGTCAAGGTCTTCGGTGTGGCTAGTTTTTACAATCAGTTCCGCTTCCAGGCCCCCGGCCGCTTCGTGATCCAGGTCTGCCGGGGCACGGCCTGCCATGTGAAAGGTTCCTTGCGGCTTCTCCAGAACCTGCAGCGGGAGCTTAAGGTCCTGCCCGGCCAGACCACGCGGGATGGGGTGTTCACCTTGGAAGTGGTGGCCTGCATCGGGGCCTGCGGATTGGCCCCGGTCATCTGTGTCAACGGCGAGTTCCATGCCGGGGTCACTCCGGAGAAACTGCCCAAGATACTGGCCCAATATAGGAAACAGGCGGAGGCGGCATGAAGCCGGAGCTGCGCATACACGGACTTTGTTGCGAGATTTGCTGGCATGGGCGCAAGCAACCTTGCCCGCGCTATGTGGAGTGCTTGACTGAGGGTCCGTTCTGTCATGACGACCCGCAGTGCCGCCAACGGCGGCATGATCATTTCCAGGGCTTGCGGCGCACCGCCGCGGTCCGGCCCACGGTCTATGTGGGCGCCGGCACCTGCGGATTGGGCGCGGGCGCGGGCGCGGTGGTGGAGGCGGCCCGCGCGCATATGCTCGCCCGCGGCTGGGCCGGAGACGTGGTGGAGGTGGGCTGCATCGGATACTGCGTGGCCGAGCCCATCCTCGATATCCAGTTGCCCGGCCGCAACCGGCTGTCCTTGCGCAATGTCAGCGCCGGGGAAGTGGCTGGGTTCATAGACGAGGTCCTGCAGGGACGCGTTCCGTCCGGAGGCCGGGTCTTGGGGCAGCATCGCGGCACCGGCGCCGGGGAATGGGCGGGCGTGCCCGCGCTCGATGAGCATCCGTTCTTTAAGCCGCAAAAGCGCTTGGTCCTGGAGAACTGCGGCCTCCTGGACCCCAAGAGTCTGGAGGAATATCTGGCTCGGGGCGGTTATCGCGCCTTGTCCAAGGTCCTGCGGGATATGACGCCGGCCGAGGTCTGCGCGGAAGTGGAGAAAAGCGGTCTGCGCGGGAGAGGCGGCGGGGGCTTCCCCACCGGGCGCAAGTGGAAATTTGCGCTGGGCACCTCCGCGGATCATAAATATTTCATTTGCAATGCGGACGAGGGAGATCCGGGGGCGTTCATGGATCGGGCCGTGATCGAGGGCGATCCGCACCGGGTCTTGGAGGGTCTGGCGATCGGGGCCTACGCTATCGGCGCCAACACCGCGTATGTATATATCCGCGCCGAATATCCGTTGGCCATAGCCCATCTTAAGAAGGCCATTTCCCAGGCCGAGGAATGGGGCTTGTTGGGCAATAATCTGTTCGACAGCGGCTTCAATCTGAAGGTGGTCATCAAGCAGGGGGCCGGCGCCTTCGTGTGCGGAGAGGAGACCGCGCTCATGCACAGCATCGAGGGCAGACGCGGCATGCCCCGGCCGCGGCCGCCTTATCCCGCGATCAGCGGGCTGTTCGGCAAGCCCACGGTTATAAACAACGTGGAGACCTTGGCCAATATCCCTACCATCATCATTCAGGGCGGCGGCTGGTACGGCGGCCAGGGCACCGCGGGCAGCAAGGGCACCAAGGTGTTCGCTCTTTCCGGCAAGGTGGTCAATACCGGCCTGGTCGAAGTGCCCATGGGCATGAGCCTGCGCGACATCATATTCTCCATCGGCGGCGGAATCCCCGGAGGCAAGCGTTTCAAGGCCGTGCAGATGGGCGGGCCTTCCGGCGGCTGTTTGGCCGAGCAGCATCTGGACATCGAGATCGATTACGAGTCCTTGAAGAAAGCTGGCGCCATCATGGGTTCCGGCGGCATGGTGGTCATGGATGAGGACAATTGCATGGTGGATGTGGCCAAGTTTTTCATGGATTTCACCCAGCGCGAGAGCTGCGGCAAGTGCATAAGCTGCCGCGAGGGCACCCGGCAGATGCTGGAGATCATGCGTCAGATCACCCGCGGCCGCCGGCAGGAGAAGGGCACGGACGCATTGCAGCGGATGCAAGGCATCATATCCCTGCAGCGCTTGGCCGAGGTCATAAAGGAATCCAGCCTCTGCGGTCTGGGTCAGACCGCGCCCAATCCGGTGCTCAGCACTCTGCGCTGGTTCATGGATGAGTATGAGGCCCATATCTATGAGCGGCGGTGCCCTTCCAAGGTGTGTTCGGACCTGCTGAGCTACAGCATAGCGGAGGATAGGTGCATAGGCTGCACTTTGTGCGCCAAGAAGTGCCCGAGCGGAGCCATCCGCGGGGCCCTGAAGGCTCCCCATTACGTGGTGGCGGAGAAGTGCATAGGCTGCGGCAATTGTGAGGCGGTATGTCCTAAAGGCGCCGTGGTCGTGTCTTAAGGAGGCGATTCCGTGATCCATATAGAAGTCAACGGCAAGAAGGTGGAAGCGCAGGCCGATGAGCCGCTGCTCAAGGTCCTGCAGCGCCTGGGCATCCGGGTCCCGACCCTGTGCTATCTCCGGGACAGAGCGCCCAGCGGCGCGTGCCGGCTATGCGTGGTGGAGGTGGCGGGCCAGTCCGCCTTGGTGCCCAGCTGCGCTTTTCCGGCCAGCGAGGGCCTTAAGGTCCAGACCCATTCGCCTCGGGTCTTGCGGGCCCGGCGCACGGTGGTGGAGCTGCTTCTAGCCAATCATCCGGACGACTGCCTGTTCTGCGTGCGCAATAACGACTGCGAGCTGCAGCGCTTGGCCGCGGAATTGGATGTGCGGCAGCGCCGGTTGTTCAAGACCGACCGCGGCCCGGATACCGATAGCTCCAGCTCCTGCATCGTGCGGGAGCAGGCCAAATGCATACTCTGCGGCCGCTGCGTGCGGGTCTGCGAGGAGGTCATGGGAGTATCGGCCATAGATTTCGTCAACCGGGGCAGCGGGACCCGGGTCACCACGGCTTTCGACGAGGGCCTTAACGTGTCCGGCTGCGTGGGCTGCGGCCAGTGCGTCATGGCCTGCCCTACCGGGGCCCTGCACGAGCAGGACCATATGACCCGGGTGTTGGAGGCCTTGGCCGACCCCACGCGGCACGTGGTGGTCCAGCACGCGCCCAGCGTGTCCGTGACTTTGGGGGAGATGTTCGGGTTGGAGCCGGGCCAGGACGTGGATGGGGCTTTGGTCGGCGTGCTCCGGCGCTTGGGATTCGCCCGGGTGTTCGATACGGGATTCGCCGCCGACCTCACGGTCATGGAGGAGGCTTCGGAACTGCTGGCGCGCATAGCCGCCCAGGGCCCCCTGCCCATGATGACGAGCTGTTCGCCGGGTTGGATAAATTTCGTGGAGACGTTCTTCCCGGATTGGATGCCCCGGCTCTCCACCTGTAAGAGCCCTCAGCAGATGCTGGGCGCCTTGATAAAAACCTATTACGCGCGCGCCGCCGGCCTGGATCCGGAGCGCATATTCAGCGTGAGCATAATGCCCTGCACGGCCAAGAAGGGGGAGGCCCAACGTCCGCAGATGCACGGGGCCGGAGGCGGCGCGGACGTGGATGCGGTCCTGACCACGCGGGAATTGGCG
>JBAZVY010000112.1:0-2427 GCA_041660645.1 Elusimicrobiota bacterium
TGCAGACCACGTATTTGACCGGATCCGGATTGGCGCGCGCGAACTTCCACTTGGTCCCGGTCGGAAAGCCCCCGCCCCCGCGGCCGCGCAGGCCGGACTTTATAATCTCTTCCACCACGGCCTCGGGCTTCAGGCCCAGGACTTGGCGCAAGGCCTTATATCCGCCGGAGCGCACATACGCCTCCAGGGAATCCGGGTCTATGATCCCGCAATTGCGCAGGACTATGCGCTGCTGCCGGGCGTAGAAGGGATGCCCGGACATGGGCTTTTCCGGAGACAGCACCAGATGCTCTGGCACCGGGACCCCGCCCAGCACATGCTCCACGATGATCTTCTCCGCCACCTTGGGATGCACGCCTCCGTACAAGTAGTTCTTCCCGCCCTCGCCCAGCACTTCCAAAAGCGGTTCCGCATGGCACATCCCGTTGCAGCCCGCAGCTTGCAGCGGCAGGCTCAAGCCCCGCTGCGCCAGCAAGCCGGGCAGGGCCTCCCAGGTCTGGCGCGCGCCCGCGGCGATGCCGCAGGAACCCAGGCCCAGGCGCAATCCGACCACGCCGGCCGCGGGCTTAGCCGGCACGGCTGCGGGCTTATGTCCAGCGCCGGCATGCCCGGCAGCGCCCTTATTGGCCCGGCGCTCCTGGAGCAGCTTCTTGACCTTGTCCCCGTGCATGCCGCCGTAGGTCTCGTCTCCGATCATGACCACGGGCGCCAGGCTGCAGCAGCCCAGGCAAGCCACGGGTTCGATGGAGAACTCCCCGTCTTTAGCGGTCTGGCCGTGGCCTATGCCCAGCTCCTCGTGCAGAGCGAAGCTGACCTTGTCCGCGCCGGCCACGTGGCAGGCCGTGCCGTGGCACACGCGTATGTGCTGGCGGCCCACGGGCTGCAATCGGAACTGGGCGTAAAAAGTGATCACTCCCAGGATCTCGGATACGGGCAGGGAGAGTTGGGCGGCCAAGCGCTCGATGGCCTGGCGGGGCAGGTAGCCCAGGCGTTCCTGGACCTTTTGCAAAAGGGCGATGAGCGCGCCCTTTTTAGTCCCGAACTCCTTTACGATCCCATCTACCTGGCGGTCGATCTCGGCGGACTTCACATGCGGTACCTGGCAGGGCTAGGCGGCGGAAGCGCGGTGTCTCTCGAAAGACGAGGCGATCTTCAAAGTCTCCACGGACTTGACCCAAGGCAGGCGGCTGAGCGCGTCGGCGATGGCGCCTACGCTGTCGGCGGCCTCCACCATCAGCACCAGGTCATGGTTGCCCACCACCGGGTCGGCGAAATCCACCTCCGGCATGGCTTCCACCTGGCGCAAAGCCTTCTCCGCGGCCTCGCGGTCCAGGTTTTCGACGATATTGACCAATAAATAGGCTCGTAATCCCATATCTAAATAATACAAAAAGCCCCGGTGTCAGATGTTTCCGTATTTGCCGTATTTGACTTCAGCGCCCGGCGCCGGCTGGCGCTACGCAGCGGCCGGGTTCTGGCCCTGGCTGGCGATAAAGCCTCGGGCCGGAGTCCCGGTGTCGGCGGGCGTGCCCGCGATCTTGGACAGATACGTGGCGCCCAGGTTCTTTATGTGCGTCCCCACGTTGTCGAAATAATTGAAGTGCGCCTGTTCTTCGGCCACTATGGTCTCGAAGAGCTTCATGCTGATGCTGTCGCCGTTCTCGCGGCAGACCTGCACCAAGCCGTTATAGACCGCGATGGTGTCGTCTTCGATGCCGGCGTCGAACGGGAACACGGCCTCCACCTTCTGGGCCTTGACTACGGCCGCGGCCAAATCCGCGGTAGGCTCGCCGTCCAATTCCTTGATCCGCTCCGCGAACAGTTCGGCGTGGCGCATCTCATCGATGGCCACGAGCTTGAGCTTGAGCGCCAAGTCGCCGTAATCCATATTGTCGAGGTTGTAATGCTGGTTCATATACTGGGAGATGGCATGCAATTCCATGGAGCGGGCCTTATTCAGGGCCGCGATGACCTGGTCTTTTTTCATGATTTATTTCCCCTCGCTCTTGAGATACAGGCAGGACAGGGGCGGCAAGCAGACCTCGATGGACTGCCCGTGCCCGTGCCAAGCCACTTCCTGGGAGTTGACCCCGCCCAGGTTGCCCATGCCGGAGCCGCCGTACTCGGCCGCGTCGGAATTGAGCACTTCCTGCCACCAGCCGCCCCGGGGCACGCCCACCCGATAGGCCGGCCGGGGCACGGGCGTGCAGTTCATGATCACCAGGATCACGTCCTTGGTGCTGTGCCCGGTGCGCATGAAGCTCAAGACCGAGCTGTCCGCGTCGTTGCAGTCCACCCAGGAGAAGCCGGAGGGATCGAAATCGCGCTCGTACAGGGCGGGTTCGGCCCGATACACCCGGTTGCAGCGCTCCACCAACCGGCGCACCCCTTCGTGGGGCGCGTACTCCAATTGGTGCCAGTCCAGGC
>JBAZVY010000112.1:2437-2954 GCA_041660645.1 Elusimicrobiota bacterium
TGTCATGGTTCCACTCCCGCCACTGGCCCCATTCCCCGCCCATGAACAACAGCTTCTTGCCGGGCTGGGCCCACATGTAGCCGTACATGAGCCGCATGTTGGCGAACTTCTGCCAGTCGTCTCCGGACATCTGGGAGATCAGCGAACACTTGCCGTGCACCACCTCGTCATGGGACAAGGGCAATATGAAGTTCTCGTGGAAGGCGTAGAGCATGCGGAAGGTGATCACGTTCTGGTGGAACTTGCGGTGCACCGCGTCCTTGGCCATGTAGGAGAGGGTGTCGTGCATCCAGCCCATGTCCCACTTGTAGCCGAAGCCCAGGCCGCCCACGTAGGTGGGCCGAGACACCAGGCCCCAGGCCGTGGATTCCTCGGCGAAAGTCTGCACGTCCGGGAAGTGCTTGTACACCTCCTCGTTGAACCGGCGCAAGAACCAGATGGCCTCGATATTCTCGCGGCCGCCGTACTGGTTGGGGATCCACTCGCCTTCCTTGCGCGAATAATCCAAGTACAGCAT
>JBAZVY010000112.1:2964-8138 GCA_041660645.1 Elusimicrobiota bacterium
CGCAAGCCGTCCACGTGGAACTTGTCCATCCAGAACAGGCCGCTGGAGATCAAGAAGCTGCGCACCTCGTTGCGTCCGTAGTTGAATATGAAGCTGCCCCAGTCCGGATGGAAGCCCTGGCGCGGGTCGGAGTGCTCGTACAAGGCGGAGCCGTCGAAATTGGCCAAGCCGTGGCCGTCGGTGGCGAAATGCGAAGGCACCCAGTCCAAGATCACGCCGATGCCTTCCTGGTGCAGGTAGTCGACCAGATACATGAAGTCCTGGGGCGTGCCGTAGCGCGAGGTGGGCGTGAAATAGCCGATGGTCTGATAGCCCCAGGAGCCGTAGAAGGGATGCTCCATGATGGGCAATAGTTCCACATGGGTAAAGCCCATGCGCCGCACATGCGCGGCCAGCTTGGGCGCGATCTCGCGATAGCTCAGGGAGCGGTTGTTGTCGTCGGGCACCCGCATCCAGGAGCCCAGGTGCATCTCATAGATGGACACGGGCGCGTCATGGGCGCTGCGCTTCTTGCGCTCTTTCATCCAGCCTGCGTCGTTCCACTGGTAGTCCAGGTTCCAGACCACGGAGGCGGACTTGGGCGGGCACTCGGAATAAAAGCCCACCGGGTCGCACTTCTCAGCCTTATGCCCGTGCAGGTGCGAGGATATGTAGTACTTGTACACGCTGCCCTTATCCAAGCCGGGCACGAAGCCCTCCCAGATGCCGGAAGCGCCGCGCGCGTGCAGCGGGGTCTTGCTCTTGTTCCAGGAGTTGAAATCCCCGATGACGCAGACCTTCTTGGCGTTAGGCGCCCAGACCGCGAAGTAAACGCCTTTCTGCCCGTTGTGCTCCATGACGTGGGCGCCCAGCTTGTCGTAGATGCGGAAATGCGTGCCCTCGTTGAAAAGATAAAGGTCCTGCTCGGTGATCAAGCTCGCGGGCTGGTGCTGATTCTTCTCGGTAATGTTCATTTGGTCCATCTCCTTGGGCCCCGTCCGTAAGCCCCGGTCATCAAAGCCAGCCGGCCCGCCACCTCGGTGGTCAAAGCGCCGGGCGCCATGCGCCACTGCCAATTGCCGTCCACGGTGCCGGGCAGGTTCATGCGCGCCTCGCTGCCCAGGCCCAAAAGGTCTTGGGCTTGTATTATAGCGGTATCGGCCGGGCACTTCAGGGCCGCCTGCACCATGTCCCAGTGGATCTCCACCCCGTTGCTGGCCAGGTAGCGCAAGGCGTGCTCGCGCTCGGTGCGGATCTGCTCCGCGGTGCGGGTGCTGGACTTGCCCCCCGCGTCGTGGAACCAGCCGGCCGCGGTGTCGTTGTCGTGGGTGCCGGTGTAGGCCACGCTGTTCTGGGCGAAAGCGTGGGGCTGTTGCTTCTCGTCCCATTCCCCGAATGAGAACTGCAGGATGCGCATGCCCGGAAAAGCGAACTGGTCGCGCAGTTTGGCCACCTCGGGGGTGAGCGAGCCCAGGTCCTCGGCGATGATCTCCACGCCCGCTGCGGCGTGATGGCCGGCGTGCGGGTGGGCGTCGGCCCGGGGGTCATGAAAAGCGCGCAATACGCTGCGGAAGAAATCCTCGCCCGGGGCCTGCACCCAGCGGCCGGCCACCGCGTCCTTGGCCCCGGCCGGGATCTCCCAGTAGTTGTGAAAGCCTATGAAATGGTCCAGACGCAAGGCGTCGAAACGGGACAGCACGCCCCGGATGCGCGACAGCCACCAGGCGTAGCCGTCCGCCTTCATCGCGTCCCAACGATACAGGGGATTGCCCCAGAGCTGGCCCTTCTTGCTGAAATAATCCGGAGGCACGCCCGCCACCACGCTGGGCCGGCCCTCGTCGTCGAGCCAGAACAGCTCCGGGTGGGACCACACGTCGGCAGAGTCCGCGGCCACGAATATCGGGATATCCCCGATGAGCCCCAGGCCCAGGCCCGCGCAATAGGCCTTGAGTTCGCTCCACTGCCCGGCGAACAGGAACTGCAAGAACTTGTGATAGCGCACCCGGGGGCCCAAGGCCTGCCGGCAGCGCTCCAGGGCCGCGGGCTCCCGCCGGCGCAGGGGCGTCTCCCATTGGGTCCAGGCCGCGGCCTGCTGGCTCTCCTTGATGGCGCAGAACAGGGCATAGTCGTCGAGCCAAGCCTTATGCTCCTCGCAGAACCGCTCAAAAGCGTTCTTGCCGGCCTCGTCGGCCCGGCGCTCGAAAGCCTCGAAGGCCTTGGCCAAGCGCGCGGCCTTGAACCGCTCCACCGAGGAATAATGTATCCGGCTGCGCAGTTGGCCGCGCAAGGGCTTAAGGTCCGAGGGTTCCAGCAGTCCTTGTTGGCAGAGCTTGTCCAGGGATAGGAGCAGGGGATTGCCCGCGAAAGCCGAATCCGAGAAATACGGAGACAGGGCATGGCCCACCGGACCGATGGGCAGCATCTGCCACCAGGTCTGGCCGCAAGCAGCCAGGAAATCCGCGAACGCAAAAGCCTCGTGGCCTATGTCGCCGATGCCGTAAGGGCCGGGCAATGAAGTGGGATGGAGCAGGACGCCGGAAGCACGCCTGCGCAAAGTGGGTTTTTCACTCATGAGACCCGTATATTTTAGCAAATAGCGTCAGCCCAATCCCCACTTCTTAAGGATCTGGGCTTCTTCTTCTTGGCTTGAGACTTTCTTGAACAAAGCGGGCTGGCCGTGCACCCGGGCCTGGCACTGGGCCCAGACCGCGTGTTTCTCAAGCTTGCCGTCCAAGAGGCTTAAGTACCAGCCCCCTTTCTTCTGCCCCGGAACCCGGGGCTTAGCAGCGGGTATCTCCTCTTTCTGCGGAGCTATGAGGCAGACGTCGTAGCCTAGGATGGGGCCGTGATAGAGGTGGGGCTTGCGGAGCTTGGAACACTCGACTGCGATCGCGGCGCAGCGGGTGTTCGCCTCCTGGCCTTTATGCCCGCGTACGTAATGCCAATGCAGGCCGGGCTTGCGGGCTTGGGCCAGGACGTCGAGCTGTTCCCAGAGGTCGCGGTTGGAGATCTCACTGCCGTCTATGCGCACCCAGCCTTTGCGCTTCCAGCCGGCGAGCCAGGCGGTCATGCCTTTTATCAAGTAGGTGGAATCGGTGTAGAGGTCGATGCGTCCGTCGGCGTCTTGGATGAAGCGCAAAGCCGCGATGGCCGCGGTCATCTCCATGCGGTTGTTGGTGGTGCGGGGCTCGCCGCCGCCCAGTTCGCGGACTTGGGTGCCTACGACCACGATGGCCCCCCATCCGCCGGGCCCGGGATTGCCGGAGCAGGCGCCGTCCGTGTAAATGAGTATGTCGCTCATCCCGGAGAGTATAGCGTCTTATCCGCGCGGCCCGCAAACTACACGTGGAAGCGTCCGGAGCTTTGGTGTTCAGCCTCGGCTATGCACTCGGAGAAGGCTTCGCCCGCGCCCATGAAGTGGGCCTCGATGCTGTTCTGCAGTTCGTATAGGGTCTCGGGCCTCACGAATCTGCGCAGATCCGCGATCCCGCGGAGCCCGGCGCGTATGATGTAGGCTGGGTCTAGGTTATACTCGGCCGCAAGTTCGGCCATGGCTTCAAGCAGGAGCACGGCGCCGCGGGACAGGCTATGGTCGGCCATGAACAGGCTGGTCATAGCGCCTTGGCAGGCGTCTTGCACGAGCGGGCCGTGTCCGGGCTCGCCGGCTGGGATGCCATTGAAGGCCACGACCAGGGTCTTTTTTACGAGGTCAGCGGCCGCGGCGCAGGGGTCGTCCATCTTCCGCAGCTTTAGGGCGACGAGTTCTTTAGTGAGCTGGCCGATCTTGAAGTTTTCCATGGGGGTATCCTCGCTGGGGGTGGATACCTTGAGGATAGCTGATAAACTGCGTATTTCAAGTCAAACTGAGTCAGGTTGGGTCATTTGGTGTCAGCAAATGACAGCGATGCACGTTTTACCCTGTTATTTGGTCTTCCAATAGACGGATTCTGGCTCGTAGCGGGCGTCGCCGAGTTCGGAGGTTTTGTCTTGGATGTAGGATTGGGCGTCTTGTATGGCTTGGTTGTAGACACGGGGTGCGATCTCTTTTAGGCAGAAGTCTAGGACGCGCATGGCTTTTAGGTCGCCGATTTTTTCTTCGAGTTCTTCGGAGAAGAAGCGTTGGATGGAGGTGAGGAGGTGTTTTTCGGTGGATTTTTCTAGTTTGATGGGCATGGGGTATTTATTATGACTTTTTTAAAACGTAGTACCAGGGCTTTAAGCCGCGGAAGGTGTAGTCTCCGGACTTCCATTCAAGGAACATGTAAGTTGCTCCACCCTCGGGCTTGATGGTGTACTGCGATGCGGTCTTGTTGTTGTGATGGAGGAGGACGCCTTTGGTCCAGGTAAACCATTCGTTGGATGTTTTGCCGTTCTGCTGGAATACGAGCTCGCGAAAAGTGAGGTCGCCTTCCCACTGCTTCTTGCCGGGGGTGAATTGGTCGGGGGTCTTAACGAAGTCTACGCTCTCCCATTTGCCGATGACTTGAGGGTCATCGGCGAAGGGCAGGTCGATGTTGTCCGTTCGCTTCGACGAACAACCTGAAAGGATCAAGATGGCCGTGGCTAGTAGTACTTTCACTTAGATGCCTCCCATGTTGCCTGCGAGACGCCATCGCGATGCTGTGGCGTTACGATAATTTCTTAAAAAGCGCCTCCAGCATTGGCCCGAGCTGGTCATTAATTTTCCTATACGATTTTTTTTCCAGCAGTCTATTCTTCTCCCCCAATTCAATTTTATGGCCATCGAAGTCTATCTCATGCAAGCTTACCGAACCAAGAATCAATTGACTATCCCCAGGTCTCTCTTCAGTAACGAACCGAATTATCTTAACGATATTGTCAGGATCCGGATCCTGCTGAATCGGAGAGTCTACAATGATCGGACAGGCCACATATGCCCCAGAATATTTATGCATTGTATGAAGAATGCCAAAAAATTGCGCCAGGATTGCTCGGGGCAAGTCGCTGCCCGATGTAGGCATTCTTCCAGATGGAGACTCGAGATGTTCCGACCGGATGGTCTTGACATCAAGCCTCTGAAGGTAGCCAGTTACCCGGGCCTTATACGAAGAAATAATTTCCGATGACCTTTTCCTATCCGTCAGACGGGCGCGTTCTTTTTCATGGCACACAATCTTCCCCTCAAGCTCCAGCACATGTGCGCTGTGCTTACCGAGATTCTGGTCGAAGAGCTT
>JBAZVY010000113.1:0-8113 GCA_041660645.1 Elusimicrobiota bacterium
CTCCGCGCAGGATGTTGACCTTGCGCGAGGGCACTTCGAAGAACTCAGCCAGGTAGTTGCGCAGCGTCGCGTTGGCTTTCTCGTCGATGGCGGGGGCCGTGACTTTGACCCTCAGAACGCTTCCAATGCGGCTCACCACTTCGTTGTCTTCGGCGTTTGGGATGACCCGGACTTTGACGATCATGCAATACCCTCCCTGCGGCTACGTTCTGACGGATTTAAGAAAAAATCGTGGAGCCAAGCCTTACTAAAGTTGCGCCTTCCTCTACTGCGACTTCATAATCACTGCTCATGCCCATGGATAATTGGGCTTCCGGGCGGTTCGCGAAAAGATCCTCGAAAAGTCTGCGCATGCTGCGGAAATGCGGCCGCGTCTCTTCCGCGGCTGCGGTCTGCGGGGCTATGGCCATCAGGCCTCGGGCGTCCAGGTGCGGGCACGCTTCCAGGGCTTTCAGCATGCCGGCAAGCTCTTCTGGGGCGACTCCGGACTGGGTCTCGCGGTCCGTGAGCTTGACTTGGATCAGCACCGGCAGTCTGCGTTCGGATCCAGTCAGCGCCTTTTCCAGGGACTCGGCCAAGCGCAGGCTGTCTATGGAATCCACTGCGTCGAACAGTTCCACGGCCTTTTTGGCCTTATTGGTCTGCAGGTGCCCGATCAGCCGCCAGCGGACTTTCCCGGCCAGTTCGCCCAAGGCGAGTTTCTTGGCTTGGGTGTCCTGTACTCGGTTTTCCCCCACTTCCCGCACTTGTCCGGTGGCTAACGCCTCCCGGACCTGCTCCAGCGTCGCATATTTGGTCACGACCACCAGGCCTACGCGGTCTGGGTCTCGGCCGGCCCGTTCTGCTGCGGAGCGGATGCGATAGCGTATTTTGTTTAGGTTGTCAAGGAGCAACGTATGATTAATTATACCAAAATCCGGCATTTAAGACAATCGCCCCCGGTCCTTTTCAGGACCGGGGGCGGGTCTACGCGTCAGTCCCTGCGGCTGTAGCCGCGGGGCGTTCAATACATGTCGCCGCCGTGTCCATGCGGTCCGCCCGGCATGGGTTCCTTCTTCTCCGGGATGTCCGCTACCAGCACTTCGGTGGTGAGGATGGTGCCGACCAAGGACACCGCGTTCTCCAGGGCCGTGCGGGTGACCTTTAACGGGTCCACGATGCCGGCTTTGAACAGGTCCACGTACTCGCCGTTGTCGGCGTTGAGGCCGATGTTGTTGGCTGAGCTCGTGATCTTGTGGACCACCACGGAGGCTTCCATGCCGGAAATCTCCGCGATCTGGCGGATGGGGGCTTGGAGGGCCCGGCGCACGATGCGGCCGCCGGTGGTTTCGTCGGCGTCGTCGCCTTCGAACTTCTCCAGGACCGAGGCGGCCCGCAATAGGGCCACGCCGCCGCCTGCGATCATGCCTTCCGCTACGCCCGCGCGGGTCGCGTTGGCGGCATCTTCTACCTTGGCCTTCTTGACCTTCATCTCGGTCTCGGTGGCCGCGCCTACGTTGATGACCGCTACGCCGCCGGAGAGCTTGGCCAGGCGTTCCTGGAGCTTCTCCTTGTCGTAGTCGGAAGTGGTGTCTTCGATCTGCTTGCGGACGGATTCGGTCCGCTTTTTGATCTCGTTCTTGTCGCCGCTGCCGCTGACGATGGTGGTGTTTTCCTTGTCTATCACCACGCGCTTGGCCGAGCCCAGCATGTCGATGCCGACCTTCTCGAGCTTATGGCCGAGCTCTTCGCTGACGACTTGGGCGCCGGTGAGGGTGGCGATGTCCTGCAGCATCTCCTTGCGGCGGTCTCCGAAGCCCGGGGCCTTGACGGCCGCGGCCTTGATGGTCCCGCGTAGCTTGTTGACCACGAGGGTGGCCAGGGCTTCGCCGTCTACGTCCTCGGCGATGAGCACGAAGGATTTGCCGCTCTGCACGACCTTCTCCAGGATGGGGAGCAGGTCCTGCATGGAGGATACTTTCTTGTCGGTGATGAGGATGGCCGGGTTCTCCAGCACCGTCTCCAAGCGCTCGGAGTCGGTGATGAAGTACGGGGAGATGTAGCCCCGGTCGAACTGCATGCCTTCGACCACTTCCAGGGTGGTCTCGGCGGACTTGCCTTCCTCGACGGTGATCACGCCTTCGTGCCCGACCTTTTCCATGGCCTGGGCGATCAGGTCGCCGATGACGCGGTCATTGGAGGAGATGGTGGCCACTTGGGCTTTCTCTTCCTTGGTCTTGACCGGCTTGGTGTTCTTCTTGAGCTCCTTGAGCACGTTCTCCAGGGCCTTGTGCATGCCCCGTTCGATGGCCTTGGGGTTGGCGCCGGCCGTGATGTTCTTGATGCCCTCGGCCAAGAGGGACTGGGTCAGGACTATGGCGGTGGTGGTGCCGTCGCCGGCGATGTCGTTGGTCTTGGACGCGACTTCACGGGCCAACTGGGCGCCCATGTTCTCGAACGGATTCTCCAGTTCGATGTCCTTGGCTATGGTCACGCCGTCATCCATGACGGACGGGGACCCGAATTTCTTCTCCAGGACCACGGTGCGGCCCCGGGGGCCGAGGGTGATCTTGGTGGCGTTGGCGAGCTTGTCCACGCCGCTCTTGAGATGGGCGCGGGCCTCATCGGAATATGAGATCTGTTTTGCCATGTTAGTGTTGCCTCTCTGTTTTCCTTATATAGGGTTACTTGAGTATGCCCAGGATGTCTTCCTGATGCATGATCAGGTATTCGACATCGTCGATCTTGATCTCGTTGCCGGAGTACTTGCCGTAAAGGATGCGGTCGCCCGGCTTGACTTCCATGGGCACGAGTTTGCCGTCCTCGGTCTTGCCTTTGCCTACGGCGATGATCTCGCCTTCTTGGGGCTTTTCCTTGGCGGTCTCGGGGATGATGATGCCGCCCCGCTTGGTTTCTTTCTGCTCGACCGTCTTTACGAGCACGCGGTCGCCTAAGGGCTGGATCTTGACTTTAGACAGTGTTGCGTCGGCCATTATGAGTTACCTCCGGATTTTGTATGTATGGATCTGTGAGTGGTATAACTAGCACTCGGCGTTCCTTGCTGCTAATTATAGCAAGCGGAATTCAAAGCTGTCAATCAGATTGTTTGACTGCTAGTATGCGTTATGCGGGTCTAGTCCAAGCCCCGCATCTCGAATCCCGTCACATAATTGCCCACCGCGCCGTGAGAGAACGCCATCCGGATCCTCACGTCCAGGGGCCGGCCCTGCCGTTCCAGGGTCGCCTTCAATCCTAAGGCCGCTTCCGCGGCATCCCGGAATATCCGGCCTACGGATATTCCGTCAAGATACAACTTCATGAACAATGGATAGTCAGGGTCGGGGGCCAAGTAGATGCTCGATATGCCGGCCACGCCGTACTCCTTTACGCCCATGCCGCGCCCGGAATCTTTTACGAATTGCTGGACGAAAGCGCGCACAGAGTACGACGCCCGGCTGGACTCGTCGTCCGGGACCGGGGTCAATGAGGACTTGGCATTGCCGTTATCGAATAACCCGGTGAAGTCGAGCCTAGCCAACGCATCGCGGGTGCGTTTTTGCAGGGTCTGGGACTGATCCGCGGTATCTGCGGATTCGCGGCTCATGCCCGAGAGCCCGGCAATCGGGGCCATGGACTGCGGCGCGGCTTGAGCGGCTGCCCTGGGCGCTGCCGCTTCGGGCGTCGCGGTCACGGGCCGCGGGGCCTCGCCCGCGGCTAGGGCTTGGGCCAAGGGCGTGATCTGGGCCGTGGGCGCCGCGGTCTTGATCAAGGAAGAAGGCTGGCTCGGGTCGAGCTTTACTGCGGACCATCCCGCGCTGAAGCTCGCGCTCGGAGCGGCTACGGGCATAGCCGGGACATGCGCGGCCCGGACTGCCCTGGCGGAGCGCATCTGGGCAAAGGCTGGCCCAGGCAAAAATAGAGACAGCGGGATGAGGCTGACGGCAAGTTTGTCAATGCTCTTCATGGTAGGATCGATCATGCCAAATAGAGGCGCAGAGGGCATGCGTCTTATGGGGAGATATTCAGACGGAATTGGGCCCATGCAGCTTGGGCCAAAGGTCCCGGATGCCATAAAGGTAGCGTCCCGGACAGCTGCAATAATAATCTTCAGTTATTTGGCGTCGGCGCCGTGTTGCTGTCCCCATTTTCCATTTCTCGCAGCCGGAATCAGCCCCGGGAAAACGGCCAGAGGCCTGGTCGCTGCGTCATTAGGAAAAGAATGCCTAGAAACGTTTGCTGAGCGTTAAAACGCTACTTGATGACCGCGAATCTGGCCCGAGCCCGGACCAAGGTGTTGTCCGCGGTCTTGCCGTGCACCACCGCGAAATACACGCCGCTGGCCTTGGGCCCGGTCCAGGCGTAGTCGTAATAGTAATTGCCGTTAAGTATCCCGGTAGGCGCGCCGCTCACCGCGCCGCTATGCACCAGCCGGCCGGAAACGTCGAATACGGTCACTTCCACGCTGTCTACCACGCCCAGGAACGCCCGCACCACCGGGTTCTGGGAGCGCAAGGCCGGGTTAGGATAGACCATGCACTCGCGCAGCCCGGCCACGGAGCTGGGCAGCATGGACACAGGCGCGTAGATGGAGAAATGCCGAACCTGGGTCTGCACCGTATTTGCCCACACTACGGCATCTGCCTGAACTTCCCAACTGTTCGTCGTGGTGTTGAAGTAAGCGACGCGCACGTGGCTGGTGTCGCGGCCCGCGGGCAGCAGGGACGGGTCGAAGGGCAATACCAGGATCGCGGAATTGAGCGTGCCGGAACTGGTCATAACGATATCCCGGCCCGCGCCCAAGGACGCCAGGTTCTGGCGCTTCAAGGCGTCCAGAGCCAGTTGATGCGAGAAATCCATAGGCTCGGGCGCGATGTCGATGGTGGCGGATTGCGACACCCCATTGGGCGGGATAACGACCTGGGCCAAGCCCGAGGCATCCTTGACCAAGCCGCCCAGTTCCGGCTCTATGCTGCCGGCCTGGCCATCTGCCGGGAAAGCCGCCCCCCCCACGGTTACGGTCACGTCCGCGCCTTCCAAGGCTTGGAAATCCGCGGGCGAGAACGTGGCGCTGGATACGCTGCAATAATAGCGCAAGGGCAGGCCGATCATCCGGGTCAGGGTCAGGGTCTGACCCCGGAAGGCATGGCCACCTGCGCGGATATGGAAGCCGCGTCCGGGAATACCGGATCCTCGCTCGTCACGGTCAGGATGGCCGTGGCAGGCGCGGCCACGGGCGCGGCCACGGCCAGCACGCTGGTGGACGTGGGGCTCAAGACCACGGATACTTTGATCTTGTTGTTCTTAGCCAGGATCAAGACCGAGGCGGAACCGGATTTGGACGCGTCGGCCAGGCTCTTGGCCGTGACCGTCACCGTGTCGGGAACGGGCACGGACTTGGGCGCGGTATAAAGTCCGCCGGAACTGATCAGGCCTACGACGCTGTTGCCGCCGGCCGCGCCGTTGACCAGCCAGCTCACGCCGGTATTGGAGGTCCCGGTGACCGTGGCCGTGAACTGCTGGGTATAAGTCGTTTTCACGGACACGCTGGCCGGGCTCACGCTGACCGCTATAGGGACGACCGCGGCCAAGGTGGTGAAGCTGAAGTCGCCCGAGGCGGCCAGGTTGCCGGCCGCGTCCTTGGATTTCACCCGATAGTGATAAAGCGTGCTCGCGGACAAGCCGCTTAAGCTGGCGCTGTGGCTAGTGACCATGCTGGCTGCCAGTGTGCTCTGCTGGCCATAGGACGTGGTCGGGCCGTACTCGACCTGGCTGTCCGAGGCCTCGTTGGTGGTCCAGCCGATCACGGCCGAAGCCGAGGCCAGGGAACCGGCCGACACCGCGCTGATAACGGGAGCGGTGACGTCGTTGCTGACCGTCACGCTGACGGCCGAGGTCTTGATGTTGCCGGAAGGGTCCGTGGCCCGGACGGTCAGGCTATGGGAAGCGTTGGCCAGCGCCGTGGTGTTAAGGGAGAAGGTCCAGTTGGCCGTGCCGGAGGCCGCGGCATAAGCCCCCCCGTCCACGGACAACGCGACATTGGCTACCGACACGTTGTCGGAAGCCGTGCCGCTGACCGTTATGCTGCCGGACACGGTCGCGCCGTTGGCCGGCGAAACGATGGCCACCGTAGGCGCAGTGGCGTCCGCCGCGGCCAAGGTGGTGAAGCTGAAGTCGCCCGAGGTCGCCAGGTTGCCGGCCGCGTCCTTGGATTTCACCCGGTAGTGATAAAGCGTGCTCGCGGACAAGCCGCTCAAGCTGGCGCTGTGGCTAGTGACCATGCTGGCTGCCAGCGTGCTCTGCTGGCCATAGGACGTGGTCGGGCCGTACTCGACCTGGCTGTCCGAGGCCTCGTTGGTGGTCCAGCCGATTACGGCTGAAGCCGAGGCCAGGGAGCCGGCCGACACCGCGCTGATCGTGGGCGCGGTGACGTCGTTGCTCACCGTGACGGCCACGGAAGCGGTCTTGGTATTGCCGGCCGCGTCCCGGGCCAGCGCGCTCAAGGTATGCGCGCCATTGGACGCGCCCAGCGTGTTCCAGCTTATGGAATAAGGCGAAGACGCGTCTTCCGCGCCCAGATTGGCGCCGTCGAGCTTGAACTGCACGCCCACAACGCCCACGTTGTCCGAGGCCGTGGCCGATACCGCCACCGCGGAGCCCGCGACCGTGGCCCCGGCTGACGGAGCCGTGATCGACACCGTAGGCGCAGTGGTATCGCCGCTGGCGGGGTAGGCTTCGACCACAAAAGACGGCGCGTATGGCGCAGTCAGTATGGAAGCCAGCCCCAGGTTGCTGTTAAAGAACCATTTGGTCCCATCCCGATTAGGCGCGGCCGGACCGAACTGCTGGTCCGGATAGGTCGCCGTAGCTTTTTCATTGAAATGTTTCGCGAATCTTTCGACTGTCCCGCTGCCGTCCAATTTCACGGCCACGAGCTCTTTAAAAGCGGCATAGGTGCTGGACGATCCGTCCGCATTGGAGCTCCCGTCTTTCAGATAAGCCCAGCCAGGCCTATTGATATTACGGCAGCTCAAATGCCCTCCCCAGCCGGCTCCCGGAGCGTTCACTCGCCCGCTCACTTGACTGCCGTCCAACTTGTAAGACGAAGCGTAGTAGACCGACACGTAACAATCATCGCCGTCGGAATCCACGCATATATCCCCGTGTGAAGAACGCGGCGAAACCGTATGCAAGTTCTGAAGATTCACATCGTAGGCTTTTGTGCCCTGAGTCGGGCCCGTGCCGTCGGACTCGAAATTAACCACGAAATATTTCCCGCTTTGGCTCATGCCCACCCAATCGAATGCGCTGCCCAGCGGGCCGGCGTTCAATTCCTTGTATGTGTTAGTCCACAGATCATATATGATGAACCAGACATCAGCGGTCCCCTTGGATCCAGATAACGGCACATAATGATCATTATTATCTATATTTCCCTCGCCCACCCCGATGTCAGATATTGATGTATACCCGTCATTCAGGAAATTCTTCAGCACCGTAAGCGTATTAGCTAGAGTCGTAAGATTAACTGTATTCTTATATAGGACACCACTGCTTGTGACATATAAAACATTGTTATAAACATTGCTCCACATTGAACCGCCCGCGCTTACATTGCCCAGCAATGCATAAGTATTGCCGTCCAGCATCTTGGCCGGAGTGCCTATCGTCTTCATCCGGGTTCCGTCCACGTTCCATGCCTGCCTGGACGGATAGGCCCGGGACAACTGCACTCCCGTGGTCCCGAAAGCCGCAGCATCCGTGACCCGGGTCACTTTATTCCCGAAAACAGGATCCGTATACGACGTCATATACGGAGGCAGAGTCGTCGGCGGCGTGACGCCTGACAAGGTAGTCAACGTCGTGTTGGGCGGGTAAGTCTGTGCGGACGAATCAGCCGCGCCGATCGCAAATAGCATGATGATCGGCAAGCAAGTCTTCAAAATCCTGTAGTCATTCATTTTAATAGCTCCCCATGGGCAAGATCAGCCAGTCCGAGGCATCCGGGGCCGCCTTCCAGTTGGAAGAAGAATCATCGCTGCGCGCGCTGCGGCTAGTCTTGGCGCCGCCGCCCCACTGCAAGGTCAAAGCCAAGCGGTGCGTGGACCCGAACTCCACGGCCTGCTGGCTGATGGCG
>JBAZVY010000114.1:0-8110 GCA_041660645.1 Elusimicrobiota bacterium
CTTTGGCCGCCAGCGACGTGACCGCGCCCGCCATATCCGCGGGCGCTAGCAGCGTGTTCAACGTGTATTCCGGAAACGTCTCCTCGCCTACCGTGGCTATCGGCATACCGGCCTACAGTACGCTGCTGACCATCAACGGCAGCATCAGCGGCACGGCCGCGGACTCCGTGGGCGTAGCCCAGGTGCGCGTGGCCCTGCAGCGCAAGGATACGGGGCTTTATTTCAACTGGCCGGCGTTCGCTTTTAATTCCGCACAGCCCGTGTTCTCCACCGCCGCGGTCAATCCCTATCTGGGGCTCAGCGCGGCCTGGTCCCTGCCTTTCGCGGATGCCTACCTCACGGACCAGACCAGCTATTATGCTCTGGCCGTAGCCAGCAATCCCAGCAACAACCTCGGCTTGGCCCAGACTACGTTCACTTTCGCGCCCTCCAGCCTGCAGGCCGGTTCGGCCGGAGACGGCGGCGGTTGGGCCGTGGTGGGCACCACCGCCGCCTATGGCTGCCAAGTGCTGGCCGCGACCGTGACTTTCACGGCCGGCCCTTTGGGCATCAGTTCCGGCGGCGCCATCGCCGTGCATTGGCCCGACGGCTGGACCCGGCCCGTGAGTTCCAGCAGCGTCAATCCGCCCAATGAATCCGGGCGCTTGTACCTGTCGGGCCTCCAGGCTTTCACCCTGGAGTTCAATCCGCCCAGCCTGGACAGCGCGACTTTGGGCGATAACTGGGTCGTGGTCAAGCCCACGGCGCCGGTGGCCGCGGGCCGGGTCCTGACCCTGACCCTGTACGGCATGCCTGCGCCTCTGCCGGCCGGCTCCGAACCCGCCCGGTTCGCGATAGCGGTAAAGGGCGGCCCGCAAGGCGCGCTCAAGGCCATCGCCGATTCCCCGCAACTCGCCCCATTGCCTCCCGGGCCGCCGGCCCGGCTGGCGTTCGAACCCGGCACGCCCCTGACCCTGACGCCCTTGCAGAGCGCCCCGACCATGCATATCCGGGTGGTGGATCTCTGCGGAGCCTCCACGACCGCGGCCGCGGGCGTGACCGTCAGCTTGTCCGCCGGCCAGGCCGGCTCGCCCGATGCCACGGCCGCGTTCTATCAGTCCGGCGGCGGGCTCTTGCCGGGGGCGCAGGTGAGCTTCCAGGTCCGGACCAGTTCGGCTTGGCCCAAGTTCTACTATCAGACCTCCACCGCGGGCGTGAATTTCGAGCTGCTCATGGCCACCGCGACCTTGCCCGGAGTCGGCCCGGTCCTGGCCACCCGGTTCGTGCGCCTCCTCTCCGGCTTGCCGGCCTTGAGCGGCGTGTCCGTGGACACCGGCACTCTGGCCCCGGCCGCGGCCGTAGCCACCATGACCTTGGGCGCCGCGCCGGTCCAGGCCTTCATCAATTTCACCTTGTCCGACCCGGCGTCGGATTGGGACGTGACCGTCTCCACCAGCCTGACCACGTTCTATCCGCCGCTGCTGCATCGCACGGGCACCGGCAGCCCCGGCCGGAGTTTGGTCTGGGATGGGCAGGACGCGTCGGCTTATCCGGCTCGGGCCGCGGCGCCGGGAGTGTATGGCGTGCGCATACTCGCGGCCCAGGGCCTGGTCTCGGACCAGTCTTTGCGGCTATACTTGCCGGCCTCCGGCTCCATATACGGCAGCGTGCGCTCATCCGGGGCTTTCGCCACGGTCCGGGCTTATGGTCCGGGGGCGGCAGCCGGCAATTACGCGATAGCCGACTCCACGGGATATTTCCAGATCTTCGGACTGCGCGGCGGGACCGCCTATAACCTGGAAGCCAGCACCACGGTGGCCGCGCTGGGCCAGCGGATAGCCTTAAGCGTGTCTTCCCGCAGCGTGGTCGCGGCCGCGGACGGCGTGGACATCGGCTCGATCCCCTTCCCCACGCCCGCGTTTTTGCGCTTGTCCTCGATGCTGCCCGTGACTCCGAGCCAGGAGATGTGGGGCCGGGCCTACCTGCATGACGCGGACTACACGCATGCGGCCGTGGGCACCCTGCATTATGCCGCTTCCAGCATATCTTCCGACGATGGGGCCAAGTCGTTCGGCGGCAATGCCAGCTCCTGGACCGTGCTGGGCGTGGTCCCGGGTACGTACGAACTGGAAGTCGAAGTGGCCGCGGCGGGCATATCCACCCGGATCCCGGTGGGCGCCTTGGCCCCGGGCACGATCACGGACCTGGGATTGGACCTGGCCCGCAAGCTGTATCTCTCCGGGTTCGTGGTCCTGCCCGCCACTTCCGCATTCAACACCTGGGTATCCTTGGAGGCGCGCGTGGACGGCTCCAGCGCGGCCACGGTGTTCGGCGGGGTCTCGGTGCCCTGCGCCGCCTGCGGACCGGACCTGTATCGCACCAGCGCCGCTTATAGCCTGTACGGACTCAGCCTGGGGACCTGGACCGTGAGCGCGCGTTCGGCCGGCGCGGCCGCGGCTTCCAGTTCGGTCTACATATCCACGGATACGGGCCCGTTGGGGATGTACCTGTCCGCCGGCGGGGTGATCCGCGGCACCGTGACCGTTTCCGGGGACACCAGCCTGCGGCGCGACGATCCCAGCGGCGGGGGCGCCGGCCCCGGATTTTCCGTGTTCGTGCAGGCCTTCAACCCCGCGACTTTGGCGCGCGCCAGCGCCCGGGTCCGGCTCTCCACCAGCGCGAGCGCGTCGGCGAGCACGTTCACATTGGCCGGATTGGAGGACGGCGGCTATGTCGTGACCGCGGCCCTGGACGGATTCCGGGAGGCCCGGCAGAACGTGTCCGTGGCCGGCGGACAGGCCGCCGCGGCCTTGAACTTGCTTGGCGACGACGCCCGGCTGGTGTTGAACGTGCGCCTGCCCGGGGGCCCGTGGGCGGCAGCCGAGTTCAAGAAGGTGTCCTTGCTCGTGCGCGGGCCCGCGGGCGCGGCGGCCTGGATCGGGGACATGACCGTGGGCACCACGGTGCAGTATTTCGCCTCCAGCGCCGCTTATCAGTCGCCGCCCTGGGCTCCCGGCACTTATCTGTGCGAGGCGTTCTATAACCGTACCGGGCTCTGGGCCGGCGCCGAGGCCCGGTTGGTCCAAGGCGCCACCGCGGCCTTGAACCTGGATTTCTCCGGCTCCACCACCAGCCTGCGCGGCCGGGTCGCGTTGGCCGGCAGCGTGGTCTTATCCAGCTCCAGTTACGGAATCAGCGTGAGTTCCGTGGCCGGGCTGTTGGGCGCGGCCCCGACCACGAGCTATTGCCTGCTGGGTTCGGCCGCGCCGGCAGCCATATCCGCCTTCCATATGGAACTGCTGCCGATCCGCCCGCGCGCGGGCGAACCGCCCTACTGGACGGGCCCCCTGCTGCCGGCTCCGGCCGGGGGCTGCGTCAGCGGGAGCCTGCCCGCCGCGGGCTTGGGACCCCATCCCGCGCATGCTTATCTGGCCGCCATCGCGGCCGACGGCAGCTTCGAGTTCTCCAATCTTCCGCAAGGCAGCTATGTGCTGCGGGTAGGCGCGGAGCTGGACGGCGATGCCGGCGGCGGCGCGGAACTGGCGCAGGTCCCGCAGGTGCTGGAAGTGGGGCCGGCCAATGCCGAGCAGTTGGTGCGCTTGGACGCGGGCGTCAGCGTGTCGGGCAGCGTGCTCCTGCCGGCCCAGACCAGCGTCAGCCGCAGCGTGCGGCTCTGGCTGCGCGACGCGCAGGGACTGGCCTTGGACTATGCCACGGTCAGCTTCAACGCTTCCGGCCGGGCCGCTTATCGGTTCGACGGGGTGCCGGACGGGGAGCATACGATCACGGTCCAGGACTTGGGCGCTCCGGCCATATACGGGGCCCGGCCCCGGAGCGTAGCCGTGGCCGGCGCGGCCTTGACCGGACAGGACGTGGCTTTGGCCCGGACCGGCACGGTGCGCGGCCGGCTGGCCTTGGAGCAGACCGGCAGCGACGGGATCCGGCGCTACAGCGTGGTGACCGGGTCCAGCCTCGATCTTCTGCCGCGCAATTTCCGCATAGAGGCCGAGGCCGCGCCTTGGTTCTCGGGAGGCTCCGGCGCGGCCGGCGGCAACCTATGCGCGGCCGACGCCTGCGCGCCCGTGGCGCTGGACGCCGGCGACCGGTTCTCCATAGCGGGGCTCTTGCCCGGGACCTACGAGGTGCGCTTCCTGGCCCGCAACGACGATTCGGACGCGACCGCGGGCGGGATGCGCCTGGTCTCATCTCGCCGTCCCGGCGTGGTCGTCAGCGAGGGCGGCACGACCGACATGGGCACCGTGGCTCTGGCGGTGGCGGCCGACTTGCGCGGCCAGGTCTGGGACGCGCAGACCGGCGCGGGCATCGCCGGCGTGCCGGTGGAGGCGCGCCCGGCCCTGCATGAGGGTTATAACCGCGATGTGCTCCAGACCCTCACGGACAGCAGCGGCGCCTTCATATTGAGCGGGCTGGATCCCCGGGTCCGGATCTACGACCTGACCGCCTCCGGCCGCGGCCGCACGGCGCCCGGAGACGCCCTGGCCCCATACGAGACCCAGACCCTGCAGGGCGTAGACCTGGGTTCCGCGCCCGCGCCGGTCCTGCGCCTGCGGCCCGCGCCCTATTCCATCCGAGGCCGGGTCCGGACGGCCCCGGGAGGCCCGGCCCTGGCCCTGCCTTTCGGAGAGGGTTGGCGGAGTTCTCCGGGGGCGCTGGTCATGCTTCAGCGCTGGGGGGACATCCCGGTGGACAACCCGGTGGCCGATGCCGAGGCCCAGACCGATGCGGACGGATATTTCCTGATACCCGCGCTGACCACCGGAGCCTATAAACTGACCGTGGCCGCCCAGGGCTACGCCGCCTTGTATCGCGTGGCCACGGTGCGCGACGCGTCGGTGGAGCTGGGGGATATGACCTTGGGCCTGGGCGCCACCCTGTCCGGACGCTTGAGCAAGACCGACGGCTCGTATCCCAGTCCCGACGAAGTCCGGGCCGTGGTCGCGGCCACGCCCGATTCCAGCGAGGTGTTGTTCGCGGACTTGTCCCTAGACGCAGCGGGCCGCGGCGTGTCCGGCTATCGCATAACCGGGTTCCGGCCGGGCGTGGCTTACCGGATATTGCTGTTGGGCGCCGCGGATGACAGCCGCCTGCCGGATGAGGCGCGGCAGGTGGTCTTCGCCTCGGCCGCGGAGTCGCGCGCCCTGGACATCGTGTTCCGCGCGGCGCGGCCCCGGGCCTTGGCCCGGGCGGTGCGCGCCGGCTCCGGATTCCGGGTGGTGTTCGAGCTGACCCAGCCCCTGCGGCGGCGGACCGCGGCGGACGACGATTACGCCGCTATCCTGACCACATTCTCCGCGCAGGGCAATCTGGGGCAGTTCGAGCTTTCCGCCGACCGCAAACGTTTTTCCGCCGTATATTCGCCCGCGGCCGGGGTGGCCGAATCCAGCTTCACCTTGAAGTTCCAGGCGCATAGCTCGGCGCGGGACGAGGACTCGTTGGATCCGGCCGACCCGGAGTTCATCCTGTCTTCCACCGTGGCGTTCTATGCCGGCTTGGACGGCTACGGCCGCGCCCTGGTCCCCAATTATTCCGGCGGCAACCTGCTGGTGGAGGGCGCTCCCGGCCGGGTCACCATGCCGGGCGGGGCCTTCTGGGTGGACATATCGTCTTGCGTGGAGGTCACCCTGCAGGTCTCGGCCGAACCCTTGGCCAAGCTGGGGGCCCAAGTCTTGGGGGCGAGGCTGTCTGCGGCCGAGGTCATGGCGGCCAACCTCCACGCCCTGCGCTTTGCCGCCTCCGCGTATCCGGCCGGGATACTGCGGGCCATGGCCGCGGCGCCGCCCGAAGTCAGCCCCGGGAGCGCTTTCTATGACGTGTCGCTGCCCGCGGACGTGCGTACGGCCTTGGCCAAGCCGGTCCAACTGACCGTGGCTTATTCCACCTCCGCCGATCCGTCCCGGCTCAACCTGTACTGGTACAATCCCGCGGCCAACGCATATGTGCTCCAGCAGGATGTCACGGGCGCGGCGCCGAGGATGGATCCGGCTAACCGTACCTTGACCTGGAACGTGAACCATCTATCCACTTTCGTGCTGTTCGAGACCGGAGTCGCCGTGATATCCGGCAACTCTTTCGCTGGGGGGGATATCGAAGCTTTCAATTTCCCCAATCCTTTCGACCTGCGCGAGAAGACGGTCACCACCATCCATCCCGCGGTGAATTACACGGTGCGGGGCACCATGATCCGGCTGGCCCTGCCCATGGGCGCAGCCGGCGAGGCCCGCCTGCGCATATATAACGTGGCCGGGGAAAGGGTGCGCAGCATGGACTTGGGCCGGCTCGACGGCGGGGCTTATTACTATCAGCCCTGGGACGGGCGCAACGACGCGGGGCGGGACCTGGCCAGCGGCGTTTACGTGGGCGTAGTCAAAGTCGGAGGCCGCACCAAGTCGTTCAAGATGGCATTGATCAAATGAGACGCCTGGCGATAGCGATGGCGGCGTTCTGTCTGCTCCCGGCGGGGACCCTGCGGGCGGGTTCCGGCGCGCGGGGCACCAGCGCTGCCGCCTTCCTCAAGATCGAGCCCGGGGCCCGGCCTGCGGCCATGGGCGCGGCCTTTTCGGCCGTGGCCGGCGACGCTCATGCCGCTTATTATAATCCCGCGGGGCTGGCCGCCATAAAGCAGGTCTCGGCCTCGGCCATGCATGAGGCCCGTTTTTCCGACATCAGCTACGACTTCGCCACCTTATCCGTGCCGCTGCTGTCCTGGGTGGACACGCCCTTGCAGCGCAACGCCTACGGCGTCATGGCGGTGTCGTTCTACAGCCTGGCCGTGGGCGGCCTGGAGCGGCGCGGCGCCACCGAGACCGACGAACCGGTGGATACTTTCAAGGCCGGCGACTTCGCGTATGCCTTGAGCTACGCCTACGAATTGCCGGACCGCGGCTTGGCCTTGGGCGGCACGGCCAAGTTCGTGGACTCGACCATAGACGGGACCAAGGCCCGGGCCCTGGCCGTGGACGGCGGGGCTTTGTACCGGCTGGGCTCCGGCGCCCTGGCGTTGGGCTGGCGGCATCTGGGCACGGCGCAGAAGTTCCGGCAGGCCGCCGACCCCCTGCCCTTGACTTATTTCATGGCAGGGAGCTGGCGTTTCTCCGAGCGCATCCTGGGCTCGGCTGAGTTCAGCCTGCCCCGCGACGACGCTCCGGCCTTGGCGGCGGGCGGAGAGTATCGCGTCGCCTGGTCGCGCAGCTTGTCCGCGGCCGGCCGCGTGGGTTTCAATACGGGCAAGCTGGAACCCGGCGGCCTCAGCGGCCTGTCCGCGGGCATGGGGCTGGGCTACAACGGCCTGGACCTAGACCTAGCCTGGCTGCCGGCCGGAGAACTGGGCGACACGTTCCGCTACTCCCTCACCATCCGTTTTTGATGGTGTCAGATGTTTCCGTATTTGTCTTATTAGCGGCATGCCTATGGCTTTAACTCGGCGCCGTTCCAATACAGCAAATACGGAAACATCTGACACTGCTATTTGGTGTAGTGGATGTCGACGCCGCGGCTGGGTTCGAGGTCTTTTGGGGGGGCGGGCTTGCGGCGAGAGGCGCCGTCGAAGAGGGTGCCGCCGGCGCGGCCTTCGGGGGCTGGGGCTAGGGCGCCTTGGGCCGCGTCTTCCACGTGGCGCAGCTTGGCCGCGCCTTCATACAGCGGCCGCAGATCGGAGCTGGACCGGGCTGCGGCCGCTTCCGGTTTGAAGCTGGTCTCGACTATCAGATCGGATAGGGCCGCGACCATTTTGCCGTCGTTGCTGTCCCGGATGTCCCGGGCCGGCGCGCCGGCGGATCGGGCCGCGGGGGAGCCTGGGGGTGAGGCGGACTTCATCGCCTCGAATATCTGGGCCGCCAAGTCGTTCTGGGGAGGCGGCGCGGCCGCGTGGCTGGCGGCGGCAGCGGCCTGCTTGACGGCATGGTCCGCCTGGCAGGGCGCCATGCCCGGGTCCTCGGCGCAGGTCTTGGGCCGCAGGCAGGTCGTTTCCGTGCAATAGGACCAACTGCCGTCTCCCAGCTGCGTCCAGTTTTCTCCGCCGGCCACGGCCCCGTCTTTCTTGACGTTGAGGCCCGAGGGCACGGCTGCGCAGCCGGTGTGCCAAGGGGTGCAGTTCCGCGGTTCCGGGGGGGTG
>JBAZVY010000115.1:0-998 GCA_041660645.1 Elusimicrobiota bacterium
TCAGGTAGTTATCCTCGCCGGTCTTTATGATGATGTCGGCCGAAGCGTTGATCATGCGCGAGAAGTTCTGATCCACGAAGGTGCGGTACATGTTGATGTCCCGGAACAGGATGCCGTACATGGAATCATTCAGCATCATGTCCAGCCGTTCCATGGCGCCCATGGCCGCGATCTCGGGCATGCACAGGCCCGAGCAATAATTGACCAGGCGGATATAGCGCTGCTGGCTCTCGCTGACCTCGTCTAAAGCCTTGCGCATGATGCGGAAATTCTCCTGCGTGGCGTAAGTGCCGCCGAAGCCCTCGGTGGTGGCGCCATAAGGCACATAATCGAGCAGGCTCTGGGCCGTGGTCCGGATCACGGCTACGATATCGGCGCCCTGCATGGCCGCGGCCCGGGCCTGCTTGACGTCTTCGTAGATGTTGCCCGTGGCCACGATGACGTAGAGCATGGGGCTCTTGGCATGGGCCGCGAAGGCCTTGAGCTTGGCGTTGCGGTGCGCCACGTTGCCTTTTATGCGCTTATCCAGTCCGGCGATGAGTTCCGCGGCCTTGGCCGCGACCCGGCTCTGCTCCACCAGCGCGGTCTTAGCTATGGCATAGCCCCCGGCGGCGATGTCCGCGTTGAGCTCGTCCGGGGTCTGGCCTTGCCGGATCAGGGCGCTCAAGTAATATTGGGCCAAGCCCTCGCCTACGTGGTCGCGCAAAGCCTGGGCGATGAGATTGGGCACGGGCACGCCGTCGCCGTCTGCGCCGTCGGCGCCCAGCAGGCGCAGGGTGGCGCGCTCCACCGTGGCCGTGGTATGCCGGCGTATGTATTCCTGCACCGGCTGGGCCACGGCCGAGGCCCGCCGGCGGGCCTCCGCGATCTTGGTCTGGGACAGGTCCAGTTTAGTCCTCATGGTTTCTTCTCCAATAATCTCTGCGCCTCATCGGCCACGTCCGCGTCCAGACCCAGGACGCGGGCCACGGCCAAAGCGTCGCTGCAGCGCGGCGCGC
>JBAZVY010000115.1:1008-8099 GCA_041660645.1 Elusimicrobiota bacterium
ATCGTCGTCTATGAGCTCATAGCGCATGAAGCGATGGATGCAGGCCAAGCGCTCGGGCAGCTTGCCGCCGGCCTCGGCGCCCAAGAATCCCTGGAACGCCTCCGCGTCAAAGCCGCGCATACGGTAGGCCCACGCGCCCTCGGGCAGGGCCAGGCCGGAAAGGTGCGTGGAGACCAGGGCGTAATATCCCGGCCGCCGAGTGAACGCCCCGAGCACGGCCGAGAGCAGGGCCGCGCCCTCCCGGGAATTGGTAGTCTTGGCGAACTCATCCATGAGCACGAGCCGCCGAGCCCGGGACTCGCCCAATATCCCGAGCAGGACATGCAGTTCCAGCCCGAAGGAGCTCAGGCCCGACACCGGCTCGCGGGCGTCCTCCCCCACGTAGTCGATGTGTTCGAAGACCACGGTCTCAAAATCCTCGGCCGGCACGAAACATCCGGACTGGGCCAGGAGTTGGAGCAGGGCCACGGTCTTCAAGACCGCGGTCTTGCCCCCCATGTTGGAGCCGTGCAGCACCCCCACCCGTCCGCGCAAATCGCAGGCCAGCGGGGTGTAATCCAGACCCAGGACGCGGTTGCGCGCTTCCAAGGGCACATGCCGGCCGCCCCGGATGCGCAGGGGCGCGCCCGGATCCTGGAGCCGCGGCCGGGTCATCCCATGCCGGAGCGCGAACCGGGCCTTGGCCAGTATCAGGTCCAGCCGTTCCAACGCGCTCCGATAGCCGTGCAGGGCCGGCTCCTCGCGGGCCGCGGCCTGGGACAGGGCCTCCAAGACCTGGGCCTCGCAGGTGCGCTCCTCGGCCACTAGGGCCTCGCGCTGGGAGCCCAACTCCAAAGCCTCCGGTCCGACCCGGAACCCGACCCGGATACGCTGCGCGTCATAAGGCTCGATGGCCAGGTCCGGGTCGCCCGACAGCTTCTGACCTTGATCTGCGGGCGCCAGCAGGAAATCCAAGCCCGCGAGGTCTATCCGGCTGCGCTTCTTGACCGCGGCCCGTTTCCCATCCTGCAGGCGCTGCAGCTTCTCGTCCAGGGCGCGCAGGCGCTGGCGCGCCTGCCGCAAAGCGGGCAGATAAGACTCGGCCAGCCGGAAAGACTCCTCGCCCTCGGCGCCCCCGTCCGAACCTTTATCCAGCAAGGCCTGGAGCCCGTCGGAACTCCAATGCGCGCCGGCAGCCGCGCGCAGGTCCGCGGGCAATCCCGCCAGAGCCGCGCGCGTGTGCAGCAGGAACTTCTTGAGCAGGAACACCTCGCCCAGGCCCAGAGGCCCGGCCAGATCGAATTCCAAGGCCGGCACGCGCCGCAGATGCTCGTCCACGCGCCCGGCCGCGTCCGGTTCCGCGCCCAGGAAGGCCAGGGCCCGCGCGACTAGGTCGTACTCCGCTTCCAAGGCCGCGCGTTGAACGCAGAGCTCTCCGCGCGCTTTGGCCGCGCGGCCGTAAGGAGTCAACGGCTGCAGATCGGCCAGAAAGGAGTCCAGTTCGGCGAATCTCCGGACTGCGTTCATGCCGGGACCGCCTCGTACGGGTTATAAAGTATCCGTCCCGCCAGCTCCGGCTCCAACCCGGCCTCGAACGTGTCCCGGGACAGGTCCTGCAGGACCACGCAAAAAAAGCCCAGTTCCAAGCGGCGTTGGAATCGGATATCCAGCCGGGCGCGGGCGGCCTTCCATTCCCGCCAGGTCAAAAACACCTTGGTGGAGTCTTCCAAGACCAATCCCCGGACCTCCCGAGGCAGTGCGGCCAGACGGTCGCGGGTCAGAGCCCCGGCCAGCTCCAAACGGGAGGACTCGTCGAGGCCCTCCAGGGCAGGCGCCTGGGATAGGGCATAGAGCAGGCGCAGGCTGTCGCGCGCCGCTTCCAGGCGCAGAGGATCGACGCGCACCACATGCACGGCCACCGCGTCCGCGAAACTGGCTATCTGGGTCAAACGGTCCGCGGCCCCGTCCACCAGCACGGTATGGGCGCCGCGCGCGCGCAGAGCGTTTATGATCTCGCCCAACTGCAGATTATGCTCCGGGCCGGCCAGCTCCACGGCCCCGCCCCTCCGGACCGAAGCCAGGACCAGGCGGCCCAGCACGGTGCTGCCCGAAAAGACCTCCAGCAGAGAAGCTTCCAAGCCGGATGCGCGCAGCATGCGGTCCGTGGTCACCAGCAAGTCCCCCGCCTGAGCGCGCACCCTAGGCTTAGGGTTGCCGAACACCAAGTCGCGCTCCTCGCCGTCCACTCCGATGCTCAAGAACCCCACGCGGCCGAGCGGGCGCAGGCGCGACAACGCGAAATTAAGGAACGTAGTCTTGCCCGCATTCTTGGCCGAGCCCGCGATGAACACCGTACGTCCGGACAGGGCCTCTACGGGCTGCATGGCGCTCGCTAAGCGTGCCTCTGCCGGCGCTTGAGTCCCTGCGGCTCCAGAGAGAGCTTCTCTCCGGCCAACAGGCTGCCCACGCCCTCCCGGGTGTGGTAGCGCGGGTCGCGGCAATACTCGCAAGCGCAAGGCTCGGAATAAGCGTTCTCCGGCTGGGTATACGTGGTCAGCACGCCCTCATAGTTGCGCAGCACCAATCTGCGGTCGGACTGGGAGAGCAGGTAATTGGGCATCACCGGGATCTTGCCGCCCCCGCCCGGAGCATCCACCACGAAAGTAGGCACGGCCATGCCCGTGGTATGTCCCCGCAGGTTCTCCATGATCTCCATGCCCTTGGCTATGGAAGTTCGGAAATGGCTGATGCCCTTGGACAGGTCGCACTGATATATATAGTAGGGCTTGACCCGGATGCGCAGCAGGTCGTGCACCAGCCGGCGCATCTTGGAGGGACAGTCATTGACCCCCTTGAGCAGCACCGTCTGATTTCCCAAGGGTATGCCCGCGTCCGCCAGTTGGGCGCAGGCGGCCTGAGCCTCCGGGGTGACTTCCTTGGGATGGTTGAAATGCGTGTTCACGTATATGGGATGGTAGCGGCGCAGCATGGCCACCAACTCATCGGTGATGCGCATGGGCATGACCACCGGGGTGCGGGTGCCGATTCGGATTATCTCCACGTGCGGGATGGCCCGCAAGCCTTGGAGTATCCATTCCAGCTTATCCTCGGCCAGCACGAAAGGGTCGCCGCCCGAGATCAGCACGTCGCGGATCTGCGGGGTCTTGCGGATATAAGCCAAGGCCGCTTCCACGTGAGCCCGGGACATGTCCCCATCCTGAAATCCGACCAAGCGCCGGCGCGTGCAGTGCCGGCAGTTCATGGAACAGATGTGCGTGATCAGCAGCAGCACCCGGTCCGGATAGCGATGGGTCAGCCCCGGCACCGGAGAGTCCACGTCCTCATGCAAGGGGTCGTCCAGGTCGGAGATATCGTCCTTGAGCTCGGAGGCGCTGGGGATGGCCAACTGGCGCACCGGGCAACGGCGATCCTTGGCGTCCATGAGCGCCGCATAATACGGCGTGATCGCCATGCGGAACTTCTCCAAGCACCGCCGCAGGTCCGCGACTTCCGAGGCGTCGAGTTCCGCCACCTTCTGCAGAGCGTCCACGGTCTTGATGCAGTTGCGCATCTGCCAGCGCCAATCGTTCCAGTCCTTCTCGGAGACCTTCCGGAAGGCGGGGACCCGGCGCCAGTCCACCGCGGCGCGATCCGAGTCGGAGCTCTTACGTATAGAGCTTTTCATATAGCTTCCGGATGGCCGCAGACTCCCGCAGGATGTTCAGCGTGATCTCGGCGTGGTTCTTGGTATAGCCGTTGCCGATGATCATGTTGACGTCCTTGCCCACGCCCTCAGCGCCCAGAGCCGCCTTGGTAAAAGAGGTGGCCATGGTGAAGAAATACACCGTACCGTCGTCCCGGCACATGAGGATGGAGGACATCTCGGTGTTCGGGATATTGACGCAATTTATGACCACGTCGGCCAAGCGGCCGTCCGTGGCCTTGCGCACGGCCTCGTAGCAGGCCAAGGCGTCGGTGGCGTCGGCCATGAGGTTGACGTCGCAGAAACCCCATTCCTTGAGGTTGTCGAAACCCTTCTGGGAGCTGGTCATGCCGATGACCTTGCCGGTCACGCCGGCGCGCCGCTTGGCCTCATACGAGCAAAGCACTCCGGACTTGCCCGCCGCGCCGATGATGACCACGGTATCTCCCGGCCGCACCAGCTTGGCGGTCTGGGCCGGGGCGCCGGCCACGTCCAGCACGGCCAAAGCCAGGGATTCGGGCAGGTCCTGGGGCAGCTTGGCGTAGATGCCGCTCTCGAACAAAACGGCCTGGCCGCGGATGCGGACCTGGTCGATGTCGGGCTTGATCTCCAAGATCTCGTCGATGCGCAGCGGGGTCAAGGACAGCGACACCAGGCTGGCCACCTTATCGCCGGGCTTAAGCGGACACTTGCCTTTCAAGGCCTCGCCCACCCGTTCCACCACGCCGAAGAACATGCCGCCGGAACCGGTGACCGGGTTCTGCATCTTGCCCCGCTCCTTGACGATGCCCAGGATCAGGTTCTTGATCTTGGCCACGTCGTGGCCGGCTTCCTTCTCGAGCTGGGTGAAGCTGGCGGAATCGATGTTGAGGGTATCGACATTGATGAGGATCTCGTTGTCGAACACCTTGTCCATGTCGTTGTCGATGCGCAACGCGGGCTGCGGCAGCACGCCCTTAGGCTCCAGGACGCGGTGCGAACCGAACGGATTGCCCTTCCCTATCGCGGTCTTGGTGGTCATGATCAAGCTCCTCTGAGTTGGAATGTCTTGCGCACATCGCCCGGCCGGGCGATCTCACCGCCCGCTTCCTTGACTATGCGCACCGCTCGCTCCACGAGCTGGGCGTTGCTCTGGGCCAGCACGCCCTTGGAATAATACACGTTGTCCTCCATGCCCACGCGGATGCAGCCGCCCAAGGACACGGCTCCGTAAATGGACATGAGCGAGGCCTTGCCGCCTATGCCCATGACCGTCCAAAAGGCGCCCGACGGTATGCGGCGCACGAAGAAATCCAGCACCTCGGGCTCATAGCGGACTCCGCCCGGCACGTTGAGCACGAACCCGTAATGGAACGGCGCCTGCAGCAAGCCTTCCTTTATCAGGATATGGCTGGCATAAACGTGGGAAAGGTCGAAGCACTCCAAGGTCGGGCGCACCTTATGCTTGCGCATCTCGGAGGCGAACTCGCGCATGATGGGCAGGGTATTGACCAGATACTCGTCTCCGAAATTCACGGAGCCGCAATCCAAGGACGCCATCTCCGGCTCCAGCGTGACCGGCTGCAGGCGCTCCGCCGGGGTCATGCCCACGGCCCCGCCGGTGGTGACCTCGATGACCACGTCGCACTTCTTGCGGATGAGCTCCATGGTCTTCTTGAATACCTTCACGTCCTGGGTCGGCTTCTCGTGCTCGTCGCGCACATGCAGATGCACGATGGAAGCGCCCGCCTGCCAGGCCTCGTAAGCTGAATCCGCGATCTGTTCCGGCGTGACCGGCAGATTGGGGTTATGCTGCCGGGTGGTCTCGGCGCCGGTCACCGCGCAGGTTATGATGGTCTTGTCCATGGTCAGCCTCCGCTCAGAACTCCGTTATCTTGGGCGACAATTGCAGACGGGCGGCGGTCTTCTTGACCACCTCGTCCACGGTCGTGTCCTCGGCGATCTCCTCGAGCACCAAGCCGTTCTGGGTCACCCGGATCACGGCCATGTCGGTGACGATGAGGTCCACTTCCTTGCGCGCGGTCAAAGGCAGGGTGCACTTGGGCAGGATCTTGGAGGCGCCGTTCTTGTTGACATGCTCCATGGCGATGATGACCTTCTTGGCCCCCACCACCAGGTCCATGGCCCCGCCCATGCCCGGCACCATCTTGCCCGGGATCATGTAGTTGGCCAGATTGCCTTCTTCGTCCACTTCCAAGGCCCCGAGCACGGTCATGTCCACGTGGCCGCCCCGGATGATGGCAAAAGACATGGCCGAATCGAAATAACAGCCGCCCGGGATCATGGTCACCGGCTTGCCGCCGGCGTTGACCAGGTCCAGGTCTTCCTGGCCGGGCCCGGCCTGGGGCCCCAGGCCGATGAAGCCGTTCTCGGAATGCAGCAGTATGGTCTTATCCTTGGGCAGATAGTCGGCCACCATGGTGGGCATGCCGATGCCCAGGTTGACCAGGGCGTTGTCCGGGCACTCCCGGGCGATGCGCTTGGCGATGCGGACGCGCTTGGGGTCTTCAGCCATGGAAGCCTCCATCCACGATATCGTTGACGAAAACGCCGGGTATGCCGACCAGTTCGGGGTCCACCTTGCCCACGGCCACCAGGGCATCGGTCTCCAGGACCACGTGCCGGGCCGATATCGCCATCACGGTGTTGAAATTCTTGGCGGACTTGGCCACGAAGGCGTTGCCGTAATTATCCGCGGTGTGGGCTTTGACCAAGGCGAAGTCCGCGCGCAGGGCCGTCTCCAGCAGATAAGACTTGCCGTCGACCTCCACCTTGCGCTTGTTCTTCTCCACCTCGGTGCCCAGGCCCGTCGGGGTGAGCACGCCGCCCAGGCCGGAGCCGCCGCAGCGGATGCGTTCGGCCAGCGTGCCCTGGGGCACGAGTTCCACGACCATCTCGCCGGAGCGCATCTTGTCGCCGGCCACGGGGTTGAGCCCGATATGCGAGGCGATGAGATGCTTGACCCGGCCGGCCACTATGAGCTTGCCCACGCCGCGGTCCGGGAACCCGGCGTCGTTGCATATCAAAGTCAGGCCCTTGCTGCCCTTGGCCAACAAGGCATCCACTACGCGCAGGGGTTGGCCGCAGCACATGAATCCGCCTACCATTATAGAGGCGCCGTCGTGAATATTGCGGACCGCCTCTTCCGCCGAACAGATCCTCTTCATGCGACCCTCCTAGGGCTTGCGCATATTAGCGTTGAGAATTATACATATTCGGACCGGGGCGCGCCTACCCAGAGCCTCGACTTCACCCATTTTTGTTGCCGTAAATGCGGTCCCGGCGCAAAGCGCCGGGACCCACCCCTGCCCGTATGGAAAACGGGGCAGGGGCCTTGCGCCCATGGCGTGCTCCTCAGCGCAAGGCCCGCTGTAAGCGCCCCTAAAGGGTAGGCATGGGCGATCCTCCT
>JBAZVY010000116.1:0-8044 GCA_041660645.1 Elusimicrobiota bacterium
ATCCGACCGGCACTATTACGCCCAGGTCCGCAGCCGCGACCGCTCGCGCCTGGCCGACGGCTCCATCGCTGGAAACCTGTCTACGGCTTTCGTGCCCGGGCAGAGCCTGGTAGATTTTATAGTGGATGACACGGCGCCGGATTCCCGGGTGCTCGCGCCCGCGGCCGGCAGCTTCATCCAGAACCTCTCATCCATACGCGGCACCACGAACTCCGACCTGTCCGGAGCCAGCACTTATTATCTGAAGGTCTGGTATGTGGTGGGCGTGAGTTCATATTATTGGCACGGTTCCGGCTGGGGCGGCGCCGATGTCCAGACCACCCTCCCGGTGCGGGTGACCGGGTCCACCGGCGCCGTGGCCTGGGATTTCCCCGGCGGCCTGCCCGGCTATCAGGTCCCGACCATGACCCAAGCCGACGGCACGCGCTACGGCGTGTCCATGCAGGTCAAGGACTACGCCGGCAACCTGGCGCCCGGGACCACCTCCATGGTGACCAAGGATCTGGTCGGACCGGTCGTGCTTATATCCACGCCGACTCCAGGCAACACCAATTACGGCGCGGCCCGGCATCTGCTCGGCGTGAGCGGCACGGCCACGGACGACCCGGCCGGAGTCAGCATAGTCAAGATCCAACTGACCAATACCTCGGACACCCAGAGGTGGGACGGTTCGCAATGGGTGGCCGCGGCTTCCACCGGGTTCTTGACCGCGGTGGCCACCAACCCCTGGCACCTGGACATCGCCACTTGGACCTATAATAAGGCGTTCAAGCTCCAGGCTCAAGCCCAGGACGCGGCCGGCAACTGGCAGGCCTCCGAGGCCGTGGTGAATTTCATCTATGACGTGAACATCCCTTCCTCCACCATCCTTGCGCCCACGGCCGCTGCGTACCAGAGCACGGCCATGGTGGCGGGCCTCTACGGCACGGCCTTGGACTGGCTGGCCGGCGGGGACTCGGCCAAATCCGATATAGACGTGGTGCAGGTAAAGATCGAAGCGCTTACCGGCGTGGACGCGGGCAAGGTGTACGACGGCACGGGCTTCACGGCCGGAGACACCGAGGATAAATGGCGCAGCTCCGATCTTACGGGTCCGGCGTTGGGCACCCGGCAGTGGGCCTACCCCGCGGGTTCCGACGTCATCCCGCGGTGGCAGAACGGAGTGCAATACCAGGTCCGTTCCCGCAGCCGCGACTTGACCGGCAATCTGGAGTCTCCGCAGTCGCGCCAGTTCATCTACGACATCCAGGCGCCCACCACCACCATAACCAATCCCACCGGCGGCTACATCGTGGGCGTATCCAGCTTCTACGGCAGTTGGTCCGATGCCTTGAGCGGAGTGAGCAAGGTCAAGATCGCGATCAAGCGCGAGAACAACAATACGTTCTGGGACGGCGCGGGCTTCGGCATCAATTGCATACCTACCTGCAATCAGAACCCGTATCTGGACGCGGCAGTGCATTTTGACAGCTGGTCCTATACCAACGCCAGCCTGCGGGACTACTTCGAGAACCTGCCGGGGCCAAACAACTTCCGCGTATTCCTGGCCGGCATAGACGCGGTGGACAATGTGAACCGTTCCACTGCCGCCGTGCCGTCCGGCTCGGGCGACTTGTATTTCACCATAGACCATTTTAAGCCCGTGTCCGTGACCACGTTCCCGGCCCAGGCCATGAATCAGGGCGCGGTCACGCCTATAGCCGGAACCGCGGCCGATGACGGCGGCGCGTATTCCGGAGGCTCGGGCGTGCCTGCGGTGCGCATCAAGCTCTTGCGCATAGACAACAGCGGCACTACCAGCTATTTCAACTTCGGGATCGGCTGGCAGGGAGCGGACTCCGGCTTCATCTCCGTGCCCGTGGACGGCGGCGTGCCCGGAGGCAACACCGGGGCATGGTCCATTCCTCAATCCCAATTGCCGGAGAGCACGGTGGCCGAGGGCTATCAATACAAGCTTATATCCGTGGGCCAGGACCTGGTGTCGCCGCCTAACGTGGAGATCCCGTATTCCACTTTCACCTTCCAGGTGGACCATTCCACGCCCACCGTGGCCTTCGATGTCCCGGGCCCGGCCGTGTCTTATATCAGCACCTATACCTTTGCCTTGGCCTCGGGCACGTTCTTGGAACTGCCCGCGGGCATGCTGGTGGCGGGAATGGACAAGGTGGAGGTGCAGCTGCAGGACGTGTCCGGTCCGGTGTGCCCGGGTAGTCCCTGCCATGACGTTCCGGGAGCCAATTCCTGGTGGAGCAGCGGGGGCTGGCAGATACCCGAGCCCAGCCCGCAGCTGCAAGCCAGCCTGTACGGCAGTTCCTGGGCCTTCGCCAGCCTGCCCGGGGCCGCGGATTGGGTGCACGGAGACAGCGCTCCGGACGGCCGTCAATACGTCATGCGCATCCTGGGCCAGGACAAGGCCGGCAACACGGGCGTGTTCCCCAATACCCAGACCGCGACCCGACGGCTCATATTCGACGCCACCAAGCCGCAGTCGCGGATCGAGTACCCGGGCACGGCCACTGGCGACACCGTCGTCGGCCTGGGCACCATAACCGGGACCGCGGCCGACGTGTTGGTCAATGCCTCGTCCGCGGGCGTGAAATCCGTATACGTGAGCATACAGAATAAGGCGGATAACAGCGACATCAACGCCGGCAAGTATTGGAACGGTTCGAGCTGGGTGTTGGGCAACGTGATCTGGAATCAGGCCGCGTTCAATCCTTTGAACGGGCAGTGGGTGTACAATTCCGCGCCTTTGAATACGCCTCCCAATGTACAGGTCAATTCCTGGTACATAATCATCTCCAGCGCCACGGACAACGCGGGCAACGCCCAGTATGTGGATTCCGCGGATGAGACCGCGTCGAATTATCGACGCTTGCTCTATCAGCCGCCTCCGGCTAAGACCGGCACCACCTTGCCGGTAGGATTGGCAGCGTATAACATGCTCAATTCCATCCAAGGCACGGCCAACGCGGATACGGCCAAGGTCTATATGATGATCAAGCGTCTAGACACCGGCGCTTGCTGGGGCGGCGGCCTGACCGGATTCGGATGGGTGGATTGCGGCGTGGACGCGAGCACGGCCACGCGCGTGATCTATCCCGCGGCCGGGACTTGGGGCTATCCGGCAGCGGGTGAGGCCCTGCCCAACTGGTCGAGTTTGAACAATACCACCTTCACCGTGACCGTGACCGGTGAGAACTCTTCCGGGATATTGGAGAATTCACCCTTCCCGGCTAATGCCGTGAGCGTCCAGTTCTACATAGACATGACCTCGCCGACCGCGAGCGTGAGCTTCCCGATCGACGGCGGGTTCGTGAATTCCACGCCCACTTTGAGCGGCTTGGTGAACGATCCGATGATCAATTCCGTGTCCGCGGGCATGAAGGACCCCAATGGGGTCAAGATCCGTTTGATGCGCACCTCGGATACTAAGTATTGGGACCAGGCCTTGGGCGACTGGAGCGGGTTGACCGCGGGTACCGTCACTTACGCGGCCGGGACCTGGAGCTTCGCTTCCAACCGGCCCGACCGGACCTGGGGAGAGGGCTGGACTTATACCTTGGACGTGCAGGGCATAGATAAGGCCCAAGGCGCGGCCGCGGGCAACACCGGGACTCCGGTGCCGTCTCCGGCCCTGACTTTCATATATGATACGATCCAGCCCACGGTCGGCTTGACCAAACCCGGCGTCACGGGACGGGAGAAGGACTTGGCCAATCTCTCCGGCGTGGCCGCGGACACCGCCCCGGGCCAGCTCAAGCAAGTGCAGATGCGCATCCAGAGGATCAGCGGGCTGGCCTATTATCTGCGGCCTTCTAACCTGGTGTTCGAGATGGATCCGAGCGGCGAGAATATAGATACCGCCTGGTTCAATGCTACTTATGATACGGATTGGACCAATTGGAGGGTGTCCAGCGCCATCCCGTGGGTGAGCGGCGATACCTATCAGGTCACGGTGCGTTCCCAGGACAAGTCCACCAACTATTCCGTGCCCTATTCCACTTCCGTGCAGTTCGTCTACGACGACACCCCGCCCGAGTCCGGCGTGACGGCGCCGGCCCATAACACGGTGGTCAACAGCCTGCCCGCCATATCCGGCACCGTGACCGATTTCCCGTTGGCGCCCAAGTCTTCCGGGACCATCACCAGCCTGCGCTTGCGCTTGGAGCGCCTGGACCTGCGCCAGTGCTGGGACGGCGCGGCTTGGGGAGCCTGCCCGGTCTATATCCAGACCCCGGCTTCGGGCATGCAGATCTGGGTGAGTTCCTGGAGCATAAAGTCCGGCAACATCCCGTCCGGCTCGAATCTAACCTCCGGGACGTCTTATTATCTGACCACTTCCGCCACGGACAGCGCGGCCGAGGGCGGCAATACCGAGGCCTTGTTCAGCCTGCGCGGGGCCACGTTCACGTTCGACGACTCGGCCGCATACGCGGGCATCGCCGTGCCCGCGCCCGGAGCCTATTACAGCGCTCTGAGCGTTTTGTCCGGGGCCGCGGCGGATAATATCGGGTTGTCCACCGTGGCCTTGAGCCTGCAGGACACCAGCATCGCCAGTCCCAACTGCTATAGCGAGGCCAGCAAGCTGTTCAACGCCGCGTGCCCGGCTTGGTTTGCGGGCATGGGCAGCCCGAGCAACTGGACCTACGGCTTCGCGGTCTCGCCCTGGACCCGCGATCACTATTACGTGTTCCGAGCGTCGGCTTCGGACCAAGCCGGCAACGCCCAGGTGGCCTTGTCCTCGGCGGGCTTCACCTATGAGATCGGCGTGCCTACCGCGACTTTGAACATGCCCGCGGCGGCGTTCTTCAACGACGAGATACCCCAGCTGATCGGTACGGCCGTGGACTCTCCGGCCGGCATCGCCTCGGTGGAGCTGTCTTTGTCCGATAACGGAGGCGCGGCCGGTTCCTGGCTGACCGGAGTGGGCGGAAGCTTCACCGGCGCCTCCGAAGTGTTCATCAGCACTTCCGCGGGTTTCGGCACGCCGGCCGATACCTGGTACCGCAGCGTGGCCGGCATACCTTTCCAGAACGGCAAGACCTATCAGATCAAGCTGCGCACCCGGGACCAGGCCATCCCCACGGCCAACGAGCGCCAGCGCACTTACAGTCTGCTCTATGATGACGCCCGGCCCACGGCTTATATAGGCGACCCGACTAACGGCGGGTTCAAGAACTCTAATTTCGTGCTCTCGGGCACGTCCCATGATCCCGGAGCCGCGCCCTCGGGCGTGTCCACGGTGACCATATCCATACAAGAACTGGGCAGCAACAACTGCTACGTGCCGGGCACGGGTTTTGCGCCGGGCTGCCCGAATTTCTTCGGCGCGGGCGGCACGCCGGCGAGTTGGACTTTCGTGGCTTCGCCCAATCCCTACAGCAACGGCAAGTCCTACCTGGTCCTGGCCCAGGCGGGCGATAATGCGGGTAAGACCCAGAACATTTATGACCCCAGCATCAGTTCCAATGTGTTCGTATATGATGACAGCAAGCCCGGCATAAGCTGGACCTTGCCGTCTACGTCCCGGCACCGGGATTTGAGCACGGTCATGGGCGCGGCCTCGGACCCGGCGCCGGGCGTGATCCTGAAAGTGGAGCTGCGGGTGCGGCGCGAGAGCGGACTGCCGAAATACCTGCAGCCCTCGGACCGCGCTTTCGTGCTCGATCCGGACACCCAGGCCGAGGCGGCCTGGTTCACGGCGGCTTATAATCCCACGGACTGGACGAGTTGGAAGGCTTCCAGCAGCCCGGCGACCGGGTGGATCAGCGGTGAGCAGTACGCGCTCATGGCCCGGTCGTTGGACGACGCCGGGAACTATTCCATCCCCTATGCCAGCTCCACGGTGGTGTTCGATAACACTGCGCCCGAGACCGGGGTGAGCGTGCCGGCCAACGCCGGCTACGTCAACAGCTTGCCCGCTATCACCGGGACTTTGGCGGATAAGACGTTCAATGGCTTGAATCTGGGCAAGGTCATAGACGTCAAGCTGCGGTTCAAGCGCATATCCTCCAATCAGTGCTGGGACGGCGCATCCTGGCAGGGTTGCCCGGCTTATATGACCGGGTCCAGCATAATGCAGGTCTGGACCTCGACTTGGTCGGTCAAGCCCACCAACCTGCCTTCGGGCGTGGATCTGGCCTCGGGCGCGTCCTATTACTTGAGCGCGTCGGGCACGGACGATGCGGCGGTGGGGGGCAACACGGAGGCCTATGACAGCGTGCGCGGGTCCACGTTCACGTTCGACGACACGCCGGCTTACGCGGCCATGCTGGCGCCCTTGGACAACAAGTTCTACAACACCCTGGCCGTGCTGTCCGGCAATTCCGCAGACAACGTCAATGGCTCCACCGTGGCCTTGAGCCTGCAGGACACCAGCATCGCCAGCCCTAACTGCTACAGCGAGGCCAGCAAGCTGTTCAATGCCGCGTGCCCGGGCTGGTTTGCGGCCATGGGCAGCACGTTGAACTGGAACTACACTTTCGCGGCCCAGCCCTGGACCCGGGACCATTTCTACGTGGCCCGGGCCTCGGCCACGGACCTGGCCGGCAACATGCAGGTGGCCTTGTCCTCGGCGGGCTTCACCTACGAGATCGGGGTGCCCACCGCGACCTTGAACACGCCCGCGGCGGCGTATCTTAACGATGAGACGCCCGAACTGGTGGGCACGGCCGCAGACGCTCCGGCTGGCCTGGCCGCAGTCGAGCTGTCCATATCCTCCAGCGCGGGCGCGGCGGGTTCCTGGCTGACCGGGATATTCGGAACGTTCAGCGGCGCGGCCGAGACCTTTATCAGCACTTCCGCGGGCTTCGGCACGCCGGCCGATACCTGGTATCGCAACGTGACCGGCATACCGTTCGAGAATGGCAAGACTTATCAGGTCAAGCTGCGCACCCGGGACCAGGCCATCCCCACGGCCAACGAGCGCCAACGCACGTACAGCCTGCTTTACGACAATGCCCGGCCCACGGCCTCCATAAGCAACCCGGTCAACGGCGCGTTCAAGAACGCTAATTTCACCCTGCAAGGCGGGTCTAGCGACCTGGATCCGGGCGCGCCCTTGTCCGCCTCGGGCGTGTCCACGGTGACCATATCCATACAAGAACTGGGCAGCAACAACTGCTACGTGCCGGGCACGGGTTTTGCGCCGGGCTGTCCGAATTTCTTCGGCGCGGGCGGCACGCCGGCGAGTTGGAGCTTCACGGCCCTGCCCAACCCGTATAGCGACGGCAAGTCCTATCTGGTACTGGCCCAGGCCGCGGACAACGCGGGCAAGGTGCAGAATATTTATGGCCCCAACGTCAGTTCCAACGTGTTTGTGTACGATTCCAGCCTGCCCGGCATAAGCTGGACCTTGCCGTCTACGTCCCGGCACCGGGATTTGAGCACGGTCACGGGCGCGGCCTCGGACCCGGCGCCGGGCGTGATCCGGAAAGTGGAACTGCGCGTCAAGCGCGAGAGCGGTCTGCAGTATTTCCTGCGGCCCAGCGACTTGACGTTCGACGCGGGCACCACGGCCGAGGCGGCCTGGTTCACGGCGGCTTATAATCCTACGGACTGGACGAGCTGGAAAGTTTCCAGCAGCCCGGTGACTACCTGGGTCAGCGGTGAGCAGTACACGCTCATGGCCCGGTCGCTGGACGATGCCGGGAACTATTCCATCCCCTATGCCAGCGCCACGGTGGTGTTAGACAACACCGCGCCCGAGACCGGGGTGAGCGTGCCGGCCAACGCCGGCTACGTCAATAGCTTGCCCGCTATCACCGGGACTTTGGCGGACAAGACCGGGACCGGCGCCAATCTGGGCAAGGTCATAGACGTCAAGCTGCGGTTCAAGCGCATATCCTCCAATCAGTGCTGGGACGGCGCATCCTGGCAGGGTTGCCCGGCGTATATGACCGGGTTCAGCGGAATGGAGGTCTGGACCTCGACTTGGTCGGTCAAGCCCACCAACCTGCCTTCGGGCGTGGATCTGGCCTCGGGCGCGTCCTATTACTTGAGCGCGTCGGGCACGGACGATGCGGCGGTGGGGGGCAACACG
>JBAZVY010000117.1:0-8019 GCA_041660645.1 Elusimicrobiota bacterium
CCAGCCAGCCCCGGACCATCCGCTGCGAACAGCCCGGAGCCCCGCGCCGGCAAGCCGCCCAGATGGCGGGGTAGCCCTGGATGGTCTCGCACAAGCAGAAGATCCGCGCTTGCCAGCCCTCCAGCGCATACTCCCGGAATTGCGCCCCGCCTGGGATCGCGGTCGGCCGCGCGTCATATAGCTCGACATAATCCGCGAAACGGCGGAAAGCGAAGAAACTGCGCGCCGACATCCGCTTCCAAAACGAGACCGCGGCTTCCAGTTCCGCCACGTAGGCCGGGGGGTCCGATCCCAAGTCCCGGGCGTCGAAACAGAACCGATTGGCCACGTCTTCCAGATCGAAACGCGGCTGCGGGTATATATACCGGAACGGTTCCGCGGGCTGCGGCTTATGCAAGCCGCGGGCCCGCCACTCATTATGATAGGGGCTAAAACGGTCCACGCTTACCCGGATGATGTTCTGCGGGGGCAGCAGATGGACCAAAGACGGGATGCGCTCTATCATGCGCCGGTATTCTGCCGGATCCTCACCAGGTATGCCGTACAGGATCAGCCAACCTATATGGAACCGTCCCAGGGAACCGAATTTCAAGGCTTGGACATTGTCTATGGCCCGGACCCCTTTATGCAGGGCCCGGAGCAGCGGCGTGCTAAGACTCTCTATCCCGACGCCCAGATCCGAGATCCCGGCCGCGTCCAGCGCCCGCAACTGCTCCCGGGTCAGGTTGGCCTTGGCGGCCGCAGATACCGCCCAATCCAGACGCCTCCGCTTCCTAACGCGCTGCATCGCAGGCAGCAAGGTGCGCAGGTGCTCCGGGCTCAAGGCCACATCGCATAACCCGAACCGCCCTACCTTGTGCCTCCGCTGCAGGGACAATAGGTCCCGCACTACCGCCGGCGCGGACTTTAGCCGGAATCCGCGGGCCCGGCCATTGTATCCGCAGAACGAACACTGGGTCCGCTGCCCCCACCAACAGCCTCGAGAAGCCTCCACGGTCACCACGGGCTTGACCCAGCCCCGAAGCCCATATCGCTCCAGTTGCTTGAAAAAATCGTCATGGTCCGGGGTCGGCAGCCCATCCATATCCACCAACATCCGGGCGGCCGACGCACTTCTCGGGGCCAGCCGCCCGCGCCGTGCATACACCCCGGCGATGGGGGCCTGCGGCCTGCCCGCGGCGATATTCTCGACCAACGCGCCCAAAGCCGCTTCCCCTTCCCCATCTACCACATAGTCCACCCAGGGGCAGCCTTTCAAGGTCGCGCGGCCCATGTCCCCTTCGACATTGCGGCCTCCGAATACTATAAGCTGGCCCGGGAACTTATCCTTGATCCTGCGGGCGAGCTCCAGGCAGGCGGTATGCGCAGCCACGCTGCTGGAAAATCCGATAAGGCCATAGTCTCCCCAAGGGATCTCCTCCAGGCAATCGGACAAGAACTCCGGGATATCCTTATCCACCAAAGCTCGCAGCCGAGCTTCCGGGACCCCCAGGCCTTGCACCCAACGCGCGAATCCCGGGACGCGGGCCATGTCCTGCCAGCGCTCCGCAAGCTCCCCGGTCCCGGCGGGACCGAAAAGATGCTGACCGAACAGCCATTCCGCCCATTCCCCGGACCCGGCTATCCGCGCCGCCAGCTGGGATATGCGCTGCGCCATGCGCAGGTTGAGATAATGGCAATCCACGCTTACGCGCCGGGATCCCAGGTAGGCTTTAAGACTGGCGACCCCGCAAGGCGGCACGTCGATCTGCGCCCAAGGCATGACGACCAGACATATCTTCACGCTATATCCAGATATGCAAAGGGAACCTGCTGGGGGAAATAGATTTTGCGGCTAGACGGGAGTCTCGGACGATGACTGCTGGCGCGCCGTCGGCGTCAATTCGAAATCATCCGGGCTGCCCAGGCTTTAGTGGTCAGCAGCAGCAGAGAACCGTGAGCGATAAGCAGGGGTTTGACGTATTTCTTCTTCTGGGACTCGTCCCCCTTATCATCGCCGCATTTTTTCTTATTGTCTGCCATACTCTAAGTATAGTCGATTTACCCGGTTTTTTCCAGGGCGGCGCCGCACCGGTCTAGGTAGTCCCGCACCACCTCATCCGAAGGGCCCTGCCCCGCCACGACGCCCCTTTCCAAACAGATGGCCCGGGAACAGGTGGCTCGGATGAGGTCCATGTCATGAGACGCCATGACCATGGTCTTGCCTTCCCCCAAAAGCTGCTGCATGCGCTGCACGCACTTGCCGCTGAAAGCGGCGTCCCCGACCGCGAAAACCTCGTCCGTAACCAATATATCGATATCGGCATGCAGGGCCGTGGCGAAGGAGACGCGGGACTGGAACCCCAGAGAAAGCTCGCCCAAACGGGAATATAGATATTCCTCTAATTCTCCGAATTCCACTATGACCTCAAGACGCCTCCGCAGGGTAGCCCGAGACATCCCGCACAAGGCCGCGGTCAGCCGGATATTGTCTAGCACCCGCAGTTCCGAGAACAACCCCGAGCCGATCTCAAGAAACGTACTGATGCGCCCCTGCGTCCGCAAACTGCCTTCGGTGGGGGCCAAAAGTCCGGCGAGCATCTGTAAAAGCGTGGTCTTGCCGGCGCCATTGCGTCCGATGATCCCCACGCATTCTCCCCGACGGACCCGCAGGTCGATGCCGCGCACCGCCCACAAAGGGCGGGTAGCGGAGATGCCGCCCAGCCGGGCCAGCATCTGCCGGAAGAAACGGGCTTCCCCCCTGGTGCCGATATGGAATATCTTGCCCAGGCCGGACGCGTCTATGGCTACCGGCGCGTCGGCATTGGCTTTAGGCATGATCCGACCGGATCCGGAAGAGGTCAAAGAGGGACGAGCACGTTCTTAGCGCAGAGTTCCTGAATGAACTCATCCATATGCTTCTGCGCCCGCTCCGGCTCCACGGAGAACTCCCGGCAGATCTCCTCCCGGATGGAAGCCAGGTCGGTCCCGGCGCCCAACCGCTCCCAGATCAACGCGCCGACATTGTTGATGGAAAAGTACAGGCTCGTGTTCTGATCGAGCAGCACCGCGTCTTCCCCGACCTTGCGCCAGGAGATATGGTCCGCGTGCCGATATGATTTCTGCCCGTCGCGTTTTTGCTTCATCGCCTCCTCCTACCGTCTCCGTCCGGAATCAAATATTATCATAGTGCCGCGCGCTAGGGCAGCACATAGTCGCTCAACCGCTCTTCTTGATTCTTGAACAATGCATACCCCGCCCCGGCCGCGCAGAACGCGAATGCCGCCAGCCCGGCCAAGCGCCACCATTCCGGGAACTGGCCGCGCAACAGGCAGTCCCGCGACAATTCTATCACGTGCGCCATAGGATTGAAGCGCAGCAGGTCCTGCCGCTCCTGGGCGATGGCCGCGGTAGTGTAGAAGATGGGCGTCAGAAAAAATCCGGCGGTCGTTACGATGCTCCAGATCCTCTCAAAATCGAAAAACCGGACCGCGACTACGGAAAGCAGCAGCGCCAGCCCGGTCACGAACAAAGCCTGGAGCATGACCACGACCGGGAACGCCAGCCAAGATAAGCTCACGGGCGCTCCCACGGCCAGCAGAAAACCTAGCATCAACAGCAATTCTATCCCGTATGATATGGAGATGCTGAGCACGGCGGTGAACACCAATATATCCCGCGACATGGGAAAATTCATCAATATGCCCCGCCGCCGATTAAGACTGCTCATGCCATACGTCGTGGCCGTGGTGAAGAACCCGTATTGGACCACGCCGATAAGCAGATAGGCGGGATAATCCGCCATGTACCCCCCCATCCAGCGGGTAAAAAGCTTATACAACACCAGGTAGGTGAGCAAGGGATTGAGCAACGTCCAGATAAAGCCCAGGACCGTGGATTGCTCCCGCAATCGCCATTCGCACCGGGTCATCTCCCGCAGTTGGTTTATGTATACCGCCAAGTCTTTGTTCATATCCGCTCCTTCAAATAGGCCGCCAAGGCCGCCGCGCTCGCCCCCGCGTCCGGCCCCAGCGTGAAGCTGTGGACGCTGGCCGCGCTCCGGACGCGGTCGGCCGCCCGCCAACGGGATCGCGCGATCCGGGCCAGCCGGGACGCGTCCTGCCATCCCCACCCGAACATGTATTCCGCCATCTGCGCGATCCCATACCCGAGCACCAGGTTCCAGGCCAGCGGCCACCATGCGCTGGCTTGCCCCCGCGGACTGACCCGGGGGGATGCGCCTTTGCGGCCCACGAATATCCAGCGGACCGGGACTTCGCTGCGGATGCGCTCCCGGAAAAAACCCACATCCACCAACTGCTTCGCCCCATGTCTGCGGCGCAAGAAAGGCCGGATATGCCGGGCCGGCACCTCGCCGAGATCTTGCCCTAGCCGGAAGCCCCAGCGCAAGGGGAACGCCAGCATGCGCCCATCCTGGGTCAGCACCGGCGTATCGTCCGACAATATCCCGGCGGAAGTGGCGCGGAGCAATTCCAATGCCAGCGTGCTCTTGCCTCCGCCGGAAGGCAGCAGCACCAGGCCCCCTTGGCCCGCCCATTCAAAGCCCAAGGCATGGATGCGATGCAGCCCCCGCAGATCCATCGCCTCTCCGACCTTGGAGAGTATCCCCAGGTAGGCTAACTCATGGAGCCGGCCCGGAAGGGCGCAATATATGCTCAACTCATTGCGCCCCGGCGCGAATACCGCCTCGGCCCCATCCCGATAACGCACGGTCCGGGCTTCTTGGGATTCAAATACCGTATAGTCGCGCGTGACCAGCACCGGCATGGTCCAGCCCGCGCGTGATCGTCGCGGGGCTCGGGATGATAACCTTAGCCTAAAGCCGTCCCCGGCCGCTTCCGCGGCCAAAAAATACTCGAAATCGCGGGCCAACTGCGCCAACACCTCCGGAGCTTCGGCCCGGATACGGACGGCGGCCCCATGGATGCGCAGATTCAGCTCGGTCATGGCGCCATGGTCTCCGGACGCGCGTTATCAACGATAGGGGCTATCATGCCGCGCAACAACCCGGCAGCATATGACATATGCCCGAACCACATGAGCACCGGCAGCCAGCCCGCGGCCGCGGCCTGTCGGGTCTCCCGGAACAGCCGGACCGCCTCCCATAGACCGACCAGGCCATATCCGCCCAACGGCAGCCAGGCCGACCAAGACCAAGAACCTAGCCCCAAGGCCAGGACATAGCCCGCGAACAGCAAGGGCAGAAAAACCACCGCCTGGATGGAGCCCGGTTCCATGCGTGTTATCTGCGCGCGCCCGGCGCCGCTCTGGAATACTTGCCGGCAAAATCCGGCGAGCGCGCCTCTGCGGACGTGGTACACGTACAAATCGTCGCTGAGCAACGCCGGCCCGCTGCCTTTTTCCAGACGATGCATCAAAAGATTCTCTTCTGCGCTGATGCAGCGATCCGGGAAAGCCAGCCCTCCGGGCCGGGTAAAGACCGAACGGCGGACGCCCAGGTTGCAAAGCATGAAGCACCAAGCCGGCACCAGGCGGTCGCCCCCGATCGTCCGATAGCGCACCCGCATGGGCCCCGCCCCCCAGGTCGAACGCAACAAAAAATCCACGGCTTTTTGGAACGGCGTAGCCCCGGGCGCGGCCAGGTTAGGCCCGCCTACGGCCCGGACCTGCGGATAGCGCGAGAATTTATCCAGGATGCGCCGGGCCAAGCCCAGGGGAGCCACGACATCATCGTCCAAGAAATACAATATATCCCCTCGGGCCTGAGCCACCGCGGCGTTACGGGCCGCGCCGCGGGATATCCGCCCGGGCAGTTCCAGTATCCGCACCTGGGCCCCAGTAAAAGCTGGAGGTTTTCCGCTGCGGCCCGGCGCCTCCTGCCGGCCGTTGAACACGACCAATATCTCGACATCGGGAGCCTCCACCGGCTCCAGACTCTCCAAGCAGCGCAGCAGGAGTTGGGGACGGCCATAGCTGATTATAATGAAACTCAGCCGCACTTATTCGCCTCCGGGATCGGATATAAGCCGCAATTGAGCGTCCAGCCAGACCATATCTTCGCCTGCGCCGGCGCGGTCCGGGGCGACGGTCTCCATGCGCTCGAGTTCCTGGGCTGTTTCCGGGAATTCCTGGCGGTACAAGCCCAGGATATGATCAAAATCGAAGAAAGGCGCGGCGATCCCCCGATCCAACAACAGCCGCAATCCCATGACCCGGCTATAACCATAATGCCTTATATAGGTGGGAGATAGTCCCGAAAAACCCAGCCGCCCGAACCGCCAGCAGAATCGCAGATTGGCCAGACTCTGCCGCCCCGCAGCCCACATCGCATGGTCGTAGTCCGACGACTGGACTGAAGATTCCAGCCCCCACTGGAATCGAGAACAACCCGGGAATGCCCGGCCGGCCCGGGTGATCAGCCCTTGATCCGCGGCCGCCGGCGCCGTATCGAGCAGTCCGTTCGGCGATTCCAAATAAGGGCTCTGCTGCCAGCGCCGCCAAAGGTTCCGAGAAAGCAGCATCGGCAAAGTGCCGGGGATGTCGCCGTCCGCATGCATCCGGGACAAGGATTGGAACGCAGATTTCAGATCCGGGGCCTCCAGCCCCGCGTCGTCCCACACGAAATAAGAACGATAGATATCATCCCAACAGACCCCGACCAGCGGCTGGCCCAACCGCGCCCGGACCTTATCCAACCGCAGCATCTGCAGGCTGCCGGCCGGGGCCACGGCCCCCGCGCCTGCGTCCGGCGCGATCCATCGCAATCCCGGGCCGTCGGACCGCGCCGGGGCCCCGACGCCGGCTGCGGCCCGATGCAAAGACCGTAAAGCCTCCGCACATATCTCCGGCAGGAGGTCTCGCCAGGCCGCAGCCTGGTCCAAATTCCGCAGCAGGCCCGGCCAGAACTGCGGGGCGGCGGCGAGGATCCCCGGCATATCCCGGCGAGGCCGGGCCGTCCGCCCGCCCTCGGCGCTGATCGCATCTCCATAGCGCAAGATATCCAACACGGCCTTCCGGATATGATGCCGCACGCTGGCCGCGGGCGCGGCAGTCTCCATGAGCGCCCACTGCATGAGCAGCGTATAGGCGTGCGTGCACTCATTGAAATTATCCTGCGCGGTCAACGGCCGCTCCAAAACGCCCTCCATCTGCGCGCCCGCGCCTTCCAGCAGACACGTTTCGTGCCGGAATTCCCGGGCGCGGACTCCTCCCCAGCGCAGATAATAACGCAAATCACATTCTTCCATCACCAAGGGTTCCCCGAGGAAAGGGAATAGCCGCTTCCACCGTTTATACCGTGCGCCGAACCCTTCCAGCCACCGGCATCCGTCCGCCCCCTGGAGTTCCCGCGCCAGGCAGACCCAGTCGATGTCGCTCAATCCGGCCACCGCGCGTCCCTGCCCCCACCCCCGGTGCAGCCATAAAGCTTGCAGCCGCGGCTCCTGCCGCGCCCAAGCGCGAAGCCACAAAACGGCCGCGGAATATATCCCGCTATATAGCGCCCGGAACCACGGCCACGTCCGCGTCCCCAGCACGAAGCCCTGGCATAACCTCCAGGCCGCTCCGTGCTCGCGCGGCCGCCTCCGCAGTAAAGCCGGGATGCGCCCGGATATGGTAGTTCCAGGGCCGCGATATATATCTACCGGGGATCCGCTCACATCCAGCATGCCGAAGTCATGCCGCCCTCCGTTGAGGCTTAACCCGATCTCAACGGACCCATATATCCTCACCCGGTCCAAGCGGGTATCTCCCAGGAGCACGCCGAGGCCGAAACGATTGGCGGTGAACGTGCAGTCTTGCGCATCCACGTGCCCATAGGCCTCCACCAACAGGCCGGCGTCCGCATTGCCCTCGAATCGGCACCTGCGCGCCCGCAATCGCCCGCCTTTGACTTGAGCTCCGTGCCCGCTGCTCTTATGCAGCACGACCCCGTCCAGATCGGCCTGCCCCCCGGTCAAAACCTCCAAACCCAGGCAGCCCCCCCGCGCTTCCCCGCCCTGCCAATCCAGTCGGCCGGAGCGCAGGCACACTCCGCTGCGGCAATAGATCGGAAGAGCG
>JBAZVY010000118.1:0-7948 GCA_041660645.1 Elusimicrobiota bacterium
CAGGTTCCGGCTGCTCAGCTCCAATTCCCGGCTCATGCGGGACGAGGTCGGCCGGCGTTTCGGGGTGCCTGGGGCTAAGATCAGGGTCATATATCCCGGTTATTCTTCCGAGCGTTTCCGGCCCGAGGACCGCGCGGGGCTGCGCGAGCCGGCCCGCTCCGGATTAGGGGTCGGAACCGGCGAGATCCTTTTCGGCCTCATCACCTCGGGCGATTTCGTCAAGCGCGGAGTGGAGCTGTTCATATCCGCTTTCAGCCGGGTGCGGCGCACCGGCGCTCCGGTCCGGGCCGTGGTGATCGGCAAGGAGTCCCGGCTCGCGCCTTACTTGCAGCGGGTGGCGGAAGAGGGGATGACGGAGCACGTGACCTTCCTGCCGCCCACTCCGGACATCGCGCGTTATTATCACGCCCTGGACGTGTACGTGCACCCCGCCCGGTATGAGGAGTTCGGCCAGAGCGTGCAGGAGGCCTTGGCTTGCGGGGTGCCGGTGGTGGCCGGGGCCCGGGTGGGGGCCGCGGAACTCCTGAACGCGGAGGCGCGGGAGTATCTGCTCGAGGAGGGCAGCGTCGCGGAGCTGTCCGCCAAGCTCGCGGCCTTGGCCGGCAACGCGGACCGGCTCCGGCGCTTGGGCGAGCTGGGGCCGGCGGCCGTGGCCGGCAATACCTGGAATCAGAATTTCGCCGCGACCTTGGACTGCTATAATGAATTATTGCGCGCGTAGCAGACGGGCCTCCCGCATTTAGTAGAATCATCCCTGCATGAGCGCATCCGGACCTAAAGCCGGCTTCTGGCACTATTCCTGGAAAGGGCTCCGTTATCTGCTGCGGGTCTCTTTGCGGGTCCTGGGACTCGCTTTCCTGCTGGTGTTCTTGGTGGCCGTGATCGGCTACTTCAGCCTGCGCGCTTCCTTCAACGAGGAGCGGGTCCGCTCCATCTTCGTGACCGAACTGCAGGATATCCTGAGCCGGCCGGTCCAGATCGACAAGGTCCTGCTGACTCCGCACGGGGTCAAGCTCCGAGGCGTGCGCGTCATCGAGAGAATGGACGTGCCCGGCCAGCATATGCTGTCCAGCGATACGGTCCTGGTCACGGTCAAGTTCTCTTCCTTGCTGCGCTTGCGCCTGGATCTGGGGCAGGTCCGGTTCGTGGCGCCCTACATCCAACTGGTGCGCGACGAGGCCGGGCATTGGAACGTGGCCGACATATTCGCCTCCACCCACACGGCCCAGGCCATGTCCGTGGGCCGCTTCTCCTTGCCGGTGTCTTTGGGCGCGGACCTGACCGTGATCGAACGCGGCCTGGTCAAGGTCGAGGACCGGTTCAAGAACACCAGCTATCGTTTCGAGAACGTGGACTTGCGGGTCCGCAAGTTCTCCATGGACCGGCCCTTTTCGTTCTCCGTGTCTTGCGATAATAAGAACGAATTCGAGGGCCGCGCCATATCCAGCTCCTGGCAGGTGGAGGGCGCCGCCTATCTGCCGGAAGATGATCTCAGCCGGGCCTACGTGCGGGCCCAGCGGGTCGGGGTCGAGGTGGAGGGCAAGAAGCTGCGCGGTTCCGGAGGATTCATCGGGCTGCCGCCGACCGAGGCGGATTTGGAAGCCTCGGTACCGGCGCTGGGACGCGAGGATTGGCGGCGTTGGTTCGGGAAGGAATGGGAGTTCGCGCTTCCGGAGAGCCGTTGGCAGGCCCAGGCCGCTTTCGAGCCGCAGCGGCTGATAGTGCGCAGCCTGCATGTGGAGGGACCGGACCTCGACGTATCGGCCCAGGGCCGGGTGGATTTCGCCAGCGCCACTCTCCAGGCCGAGATCGCGGCTCCGGCTCTGGCCTTGGACCGGGCGGCGGATATGTATCCGGCTTGGGGACGGCTGGGCTTGAAGGGGAATATGGACGTGGTCTTGGGCGTGGGCGGGCCCTGGAAACGGCTGCAGCTGCAGCGGGTCAAGCTCGGGATCAGCCGCGCCGGCGGACGGTTTGCGAACCTGACCGTGGATCGGGGGGATTTCCGGTTCAACGCCTGGGAAAATCTGGATAAGGTGGCCTTGACCGTCACTAATGCCCGGGGCAAGATATTCTCCAGCCCGTTCTCCGAATGCTCCGTGGCCGCGCGCCTGGATAAGGGCGATCTGCGCTTGGAGCGTTTGGGCTTGCGTTTCGGAGAGTCCAAGCTGGCGCTCAAGGCCCGGGTCCGAGATCTGGCCGACCCCAAGGAGATCGCGGTCACCGGGTCCGTGGACAGCTTGAGTTGGGAGGAGGCGCAGGCCTTGGTGGCCGAGATCGCGGCCAAGGTCTCCACCGGTCCGGCCGTGGCCGCGGCCGCGGCTTCGCGGCCCTGGGTGCGCACCTTCAAGTACGCTATCCCCAAGAAGTTCCCGGACACCATCGGACATATCACCATAAGCTCGGTCACCCACAAGAACTTCTCTTTCAACAATGTGGATCTGCTCTGGGACATCCGCGGGGTGTCGCAGAGCCTGAAATACGTGAGCGGCGACGTGCGCGTGAGCTTCGGGCCGGGCCGGGTGGGCGACATTCCGGCGGTGCAGTCCGCCAATAAATTTCTTAGTATCATATTCCTGCCCTTCATCTACATGCACAAGATGAACAACCTTTCCGTGTTCAGCACCGCCACCGCTTATCCCAAGACCTTGGATTTCAGCCGCATCGAGGGCGAGTATGGGCTCAGCCAGGGCGTGGCCAGCACCCATCTGTTCTATGTGGACAGCCCCCAGATGGTGGCTTTCGCGGACGGGGCCGCGGATTTCGGCAAAGAGACCGTGGATATGACGATATTGACCCGCCTGACCGGCTACCGGGATCCCTTGCCGGAATGGTGGGTGGACGAGATGGGCCGGCCGGCCATCGGGTTCCGGGTCAAGGGCGATCTGAACCTGCCCCAGCTCGACCCCCGTTTGAGCAAGCTGGCCGGAGACGAGATCGAGAAGGCCTTGGAAGAGGCCCGGGCTAAGGCCAAGACCCGCTATGCGGCCTTGGATAAGCTGAAGGAATTGTGACGCACGGGGAGGGAATATGACTGCGATGAATAAGATGGATCTGCTGGGCCTGCTGCAGGAGCATGGAGCCGTGGTCCACGGTCATTTCCAGCTGGCTTCGGGCTTGCACAGCCCGGTCTACGTCCAGCCCGCCATGGTGCTCCAATATCCGCACGTGGCCCAGCGCATAGCCAAGGCCCTGGTCGCCAAGTGCCCGCAAGCCATAGACGTGGTGATCGCGCCCAATATGGGGTCCGTGGTGCTGGGGCAGGAAGTGGCGAGGGCTAAGAAATGCCGGGCCATATTCACGGAGCGGATAAACGGCATGATGGCCTTGCGCCGGGATTTCCGCATCGACCGCGGGGAGCGGGCCTTGGTGGTGCAGGACGTGCTCACCACCGGCCGGCTGACCGCGGAGATCGTGCTGTTGGCCCAGGCTTACGGCGCCAAGGTGGTGGGCGTGGGCGGCATCGTGGACCGCTCGGTCACCGGACTTTCCTTGTGCGTGCCGGTGCGGACTTTGATCTCGTACCCCCTGCAGGTGTATTCACCCGATTCCTGCCCGCAGTGCGCGGAGGGCGTGCCCTTGCGCGACGCCAGCAAGAACCCGGCTACCGGCATCTCCGAGGCGGAGTGAGCCGGTGAGCGGCGGCAGATGAGCGATCGACTGCACGCCCGGCTGTGGACATTATTGGTCTGCCAGTGCGTGCTGGTCACCGGCCTGGCTTTATCCTATCCCTTCTTCGCCTTGTATCTGCATCGGGTGCGGGGCGTGCCCATGGGCTGGGTGGGGGCGGCGCTATTCGCCATGCTCGCGGCCACGGCCGTGGGCCAGGCCTTGGGCGGAGAGCTGTCCGATATCCTGGGCTCCCGGGCGGTCATGCAGGCCTCGGTCGCGGCCCGGGCTTTGGCGGTCGCGGCCATGTCCTGGGTCATGCTGCGGGACTTCCCGGTCTGGGCCCTGATATCCCTGCACGTGCTCTCCGGATTCGTCGGCAGTTTCTTCGATTCCGCGGTCCGCAGCTACGTGGCCGGGGCCTGCCCGCCGCGGCAGCGGCTGATCGCCAACGGCCAACTGCGCGTGGCCATGAACCTGGGCTGGGCCATCGGCCCGGGCTTGGGGGGGATGCTGGCCGAGCGGTCCTATCCCCTGCTCTTCGCCTTGTCGGCCGGAGCCTGCCTGGCGTGCCTGGCCCTGCTGCGGTGGACGGTGCCGGCTTTGGCCCGGCTGCGTCCGGAAGGCGGTTTTTCCTGGCGGGATACGCTGAGCCTGACCGCGGACCGGAACTTCATGCGCTTGTGCGCCTACAGCCTGCTCATCGGAGTGGTCATGGCCCAACTCGTGGTCAGTCTTTCCATGCACTGCGTGCGCTATGCGGGGCTCAGCGAGGCCCAGGTGGGCTGGCTGTTCACGATCAACGGCCTGGCGGTGGTCCTGCTTCAGACCGCCGTGGCCAAAGGCGCGCGCGGCCAGCGCCTGACCTCGGTCCTGGCCGCGGGCTGCCTATTCTACGGCGCGGGCTACTGCGGAGCGGGTTTTGCCTCGGGCTTCGGGTTCATGGCCGCGGCCGTGCTGATCGTGACCTTCGGGGAGGTCGCGGTCTCGCCTGGGCTGCACACCTTGGCCGCGAATATGGCTCCGGAAAAGCTGAAAGGCCGCTATCTGGGCTTCCAGGGGCTGGCCCATCAATCGGGCGCGGCTTTAGGGCCGCTTTTGGGCGGCCTGGGTCTGCAATATCTGAGCCCGCTATGGAGCCCGGCGCCTTGGCTGGCCGTGGCCGCCTTGGCCGCGGTGGCGGCGGCCGGGTTTTGGGGCTTGGGCCGCAGCCTCGACCCGCATCAGGACGGCTTGTATGATACCGGTCTGCGCGAGGACGGGATGGCGGAGGTGTTGACGTGATCGGACGTTATCATCGGGAGGGACACATATGCCGGAGACCGCGACTTTAGCCGTAGTCCGTTTAAAGCCTGGGCAGGAGGACCGCATCCGGGCCGGACATCTGTGGGTGTTCTCCAACGAAGTGGGCAAGGTGGAGGGGCCGGCGGAGTCGGGCGCCTTGGCGCAGGTGTTCACCGCGGGCGGGGAAAGCATCGGCGTCGCCTTCTATAATCCCAACAGCCTCATCGCCTGCCGCATGCTGTCGCCGCGGGTGGAGAGCGTGGATGAGGAATTCTTTCATAGGCGATTTGAGGCCGCGTTGGCCTATCGGCATAGGATGTGCCCGGGGGAGACTTCGTATCGGCTCTGTTTCGGCGAGTCCGACGGACTGCCCGGGCTGGTCGTGGACCGTTACGGCGACCATCTGGTGCTGCAGGTGTTCTCGGCCGGCATGGAAGCTCGGCTGGCCATGATCGAGTCCGCGCTCCAGCGCTTGCTGCAGCCGCGCGGCATGTTCCTGAAGAATGACCATCGCATGCGCAAGCTGGAGGGCCTGCCCGGAGAAAGCCGGCTGTTGGCCGGGACCGTGCCCGAGCGCGTGCCCATATCCGAGGGCGGTCTGCGTTTCTGGGTGCCCTTGGGAGACGGACAGAAGACCGGGCACTATTTCGACCAGCGGGAGAACCGGGCCTATCTGCGGCCTTTCTTCGCGGGCCGCACCGTGCTCGACCTCTACAGCTACACCGGGGCTTTCGCGGTCAACGCGGCCAAGTCCGGCGCCAAGGCGGTGCTGGCCATCGACAGTTCCGGCTTGGCCGTAGACCTGGCCCGGGAGAACGCCCAGCTCAACGGCGCAGCCGGGATCGTGACCTGCGACGAGGCCGACGCCGAGACGGTGCTGCAGAGCTTCGCCTCGGACCAGCAGCCTTTTAGGCCGGACATGATCTTGCTCGACCCGCCCAGCCTGGTGCCCTCCAAGAAACATCTGGCCAAGGCCTTGCGCACTTATGCCAAGCTCAACAGCCTGGCTTTGCGCGCCTTGCCCGCGGGCGGCCTGCTGGCCACTTCCACCTGTTCGCACCATGTGGGCCGCGAGGACTTCCTGGATATGCTCCGGCATGCCAGGGCAAGGCGCGCAAGCCGGCCCGCCTGTTGGCCCTCCGGGGCCAGGCCGCGGACCATCCCATACTCCTGGCCATGCCCGAGACTGAATACCTGCATTTCGCGCTGCTCGAGGTGATCTAGGGTGGGCGGACAGGAGGGGCTGTGGCATAGGCCGGCCCGCGGCGCGGACGACGGCCGGCAAGAGCATATAGAATCCGACACCTCGCGCAAGTTCTCGCCTTCCAAGTTGAACCTGTATCGGGAATGCCCGCGCCGCTACCGGTATCGGTATGTGGACCATATGCGCCGGGATGTGAAGACGGTCGAGGCTTACTTGGGCACTTGCGTGCATGGGGCCCTGGAGAGGCTGTACGCCGACTTGGCCCACGGCAAGAAGCCGGACTGCGAGGAAGTGCTCGGGGGTTTTGATGCGGCCTGGTCCGCGGGCTGGTCTGCGGACGTGGCGATAAAGCATGCGGAGTATTCCGCCCAGCATTACCAGTCCCTGGGCCGCGATTGCGTGCGGACTTACTATCAAGCCTACGCGCCTTTCGGCCAGGACCAGACCGTGGCCGTGGAGAAGCGCCTCGGGTTCCCGTTGGCATCGGAGGGGGAGGAATATCTCATCGAAGGGCTCGTGGACCGGTTGGCCTTGGCTCCGGATGGGGCCTTCGAGGTCCATGACTATAAGACTACCGGCAGTCTGCCGGCCCAGGCCCATCTGGACGCGGACTGGCAATTGGCCATATACGATCTGGCGGTCCGGCATAACTGGCCGGATACCCGCGACGTGCGTTTGGTCTGGCATTTCCTGCGTTTCGGCAAGACCCTGACTTCCCGGCGCAGCCCGGAGGCCCTGGCCGCTCTGCGGGGGGAACTGGCCGCGCTCATCGCGGCCATAAAACACGATCATGACTTCTTTCCGCGCAAGAGCGCTTTGTGCGATTGGTGCGAGTATCGCGGCATATGTCCGCTCTGGGCGCATGCCGAGCAGGTCAAGTCCATGTCTGCCGCCGCCCTGCACCGAGACGACGGGGTCAGGCTGGTGGACGGCTATGGGGCTTTGGAGGCCAAGAAGAAGGATCTGCGCGAGAAGCTGCGCGAGATCGAGGCCGAGCAGAAAGCCTTGGAGGACAAGCTCGCGGCTTTCGCGGCCAGCCGCGGGTTTTTTAGCGTGGCGGGATCGGATGGGGAAGTCTCGATATCGGAACGGGAAGAGTATCGCTTCCCCACCCGCACGCACGCGCCGGAGGCGTGGGAGAGCATAGAGGCCGAGCTCAAGGCTGAGCCGCTATGGGCGCAGGTCTCGCACCTGGACGCTCATCTTTTGATGGAAGGCTATAAGAGGAAGGAGTGGGACGCGGCCGGCATGGCGGCGATAGAAGCGCTCTTGTCCCGGCATGCCCGGCATATAGAATTGGTCAAGAAGCGCACCTTGCGCTTCCATCGCAAGAAGGAAGCCCAAGCCGATTGACCGAGCGGGTTATTCTTCCGGCAGCTTGTCTTTGGAGTTTATCCCCAACTGGGCAGCCAGGCTGTTGAAATCCATCTTCTGGCGCTCGTACTGGGCATCGAGCTCTTGCCAGCCTTTGTCGAATTCCATGGGGGACTCTTCGGACTTGCTGGGACCCGCGGTCCGGGGGCGCTTCACGGCCTTCTTCTTAGCTGTCGATTTTTTCATCGCGTCCTCGCCAACAGTATAGACCCCGGACTCGTTTTCGTCAATACCTTTTTGGGCCATAAGACCTGAAAAAAGATGGGTCTAAAGGCCTAGTATTGTGGTAGAATCTCAAAAGATTTCGCGATCGGGAGGCAGTCATGAGATTCTTCCTCGTTCTGTTGTTGGCGGGCGCCGGCGTGCAAGCTTCTGAGGCCGGTACCGTCGGAGTGAAGCGCTATATAGTCGGGTTCCGGCCGGATAGCGGCCCGTCCGCCCGCTTTGAGGCTTTGAACGCTTTGGGCGTGCAGGCCG
>JBAZVY010000119.1:0-7932 GCA_041660645.1 Elusimicrobiota bacterium
GGGCAAAACGGAAGGCGCCCCGTTGGAACGGGAGGTTTTTCCGCTTGAACTCCGGATAGCGTCAGCAGCCACGGCATAGGAAACCGCCCCCGGAGACGTAAGGAGCAGAGCTGCCGTGAGGATAAGCGCTAAAGCCTTTACAGCCGGCCTGGTGCTTCTCATCTATGTATATATTACGCTAAAAACAGCTACAAATGGAGAGTCAAAGGTCCTAAATCCGCCACTATTTAGACCTAAGCCGGGTTGGGACCAACGGACCGCCCGCTGTCAGGTGTCAGGTATTAAATGGTTTAAATCTTCCCGGATTCCATAGCCTTTACGATCTGGCTGATCGCGCTGGGCGTACGGTTGAACATCCGGCCGATCTCGGAGACTCCGAGCTTGGCTTCTTTCCAGATGCGATAGACGGCCTCCCGCCTTATCGCGGCCACTTCTCGCCATTGGATACGTCCGAAGAGCCGATCTTCGTCCATCCCATGCTTGGACATGACTTCTTCCAAGATGCTGCGCGCCTGGTCCAGAGAGGATAGCCGGGCCGCGCCGCCCCCGGTATCACGCCGGGAGTTCACCCGGTCCAAGAACGCGGCATTGCCCACGACCAGACCGCCGGTCACGGGCAAGACCAGGTCGGACCCCGACTTCATGCGTTCCTTGAGCCATTTCAGATAGCGCACGGAAGCAGTGAGCCGGTTCTTGCCGAACTTGGACAGCACGTCTTCCGCGTCCGCATATGATTCCCGACGCATGATCTGGACGTAATCCGCGCAGCTGGACCATGGGTATCGCCAGGGACTCTCCCGCAGTCCGGCCCGCACCGGCTCCAAATGCACGTAGCGGGTCACCTCGGCAAGAAGACTGTCCTGGTCCACGATCAAAGCCTTGTACCGGCCCTGGAATACGTGCCCGGCCGTGTCATGCGCGGAATTGAAATGCTTGGTATAAGCGGTGCAGAACCACTGCATGATCGCGGATAGGTTAGGCTGGGAAGTCTCCAAGAGCAGGACCGCCCGAGTCGGCAGCAGGCAATATGCGTAGATCTTAAGTCCGTAGCGGGACTGACAAGAACGCAATGAGGCTAAGAACTGCCGCCGGTCCTGGCTGGACATGAAGATGTCCTGACGGTTGTTGCCCTGCAGGGTTATTAAGTAGCAGGCTCCGGCGAATTGTATGCGCGGCGGTCTTCCCATGTCGCAGTCTCCGTTGTGCTGGCGGAGCTAACGGTGCCAGACATGTAATATTTTAGCAGACCAGTACCACTTGGGTCAACTCACCGGTGACGGAGGTTGATTTTGTTGCCATTCGTGGCCAATCACCGGTGACGGAGGTTGATTTTGTTGCCATTCGCTGGCAACACGCCGCTACTTCGCGCCCATTCTACCCCGGACCACGGACAGCTTGGACACTTCTCCCACCATGACCAGGCAGTCGCCTGCTCTTATGATCCGCTTGGAGTCAGGATTGACATCGTACTTCTTGGTCTCCGGGTCCAATACCGCGACCAGAAGCGGCTCATCGCCAGCACTGCCCTTGACATCCGCCATGGGCCGGCCCGCATAAGGCGAGCCTTCAGGAACCACTACCTCTTCAAAACGCACCACGCTGCCGCTTTCCCGCATCATGGAATCCAAGAATCCCACCGTGGCCGGCCGGATCATCTCCGAAGCCATGCGCAGGCCGCCTATGTATTCCGGGTTGACCACGTTGTCCGCGCCGCTGCGGAACAACTTCTCCCGCACCCCCAATTCTTTCTGTCTGCTCACCACCCGCAGCGCGGGATTGATGCCTTTAGCGCTCAAGGCCACAAAAGCGTTATCCTGGTCCGTGGCCAGCACCGCGAATACGCCCGCGGCCCGCTCCACCCCGGCGGTCTTGAGCACCGCGTCGTCCGTAGCGTCCCCGATCACGTGCATCAGGCCGCCGGCTTCCCCCATACGGTCGCGCACCCGCTGAACCGCCTCCGCATGGCGCTCCACGAGCACCACGTCCCGGCCCGTACGCCGCAGTTCGGAGCATATCACGCCTCCGGCATGGCCGGCCCCGCAGACTATGTAATGTCCCGAGAGCCGGGCGATGTCTTTTTCCATGCGTCTCCTCCTGAATGCCGCGGACAGGTCCCCCTCCACGATCATGGAGGTTATGGCAGAGAAAGCGTAGGTCATGGCGCCGATGCCGCCCATGATCAGGAATATGGTGAAGACGCGGCCGGCCGGTCCGAGGGGATGGGTCTCGCCATATCCTACCGTGGCCAAGGTGATGACCGTCATGTAGAGAGCATCGAAGAACGGCCAGCCCTCTATATAATGGTAGCCAGAAGTCCCGACCAGGAGGATGCCGGCCAAAAGCAACGCCACGCTGGCCAGCCGGCGGCGCATCTCCCGGAGCTCGTCCATGGGCTGATTATATCAAGTCCGGAGCCGGCAGCATCAGAATAAGACAAATACGGAAACATCTGACACCGGCAGGTCAGCGGCCGTAGCGGAGGCGGTCTAGCCAGCGCAGCTTGGGGTCTATGACCGGGGCGTCCTGCTTGACCGAGGACTGGGTGAGCTGGTCGTTCTCTATGATCTTCTGTCTGCCGTCCAGGCTGTCGGATATGGCTTTATTGTAGCGCTCGACCAGATTATGCCCGTTGACCCAGGCCAAGTCCGCGGGATTGCCGGAAGCCTTAGCCGCTTCTTCGCGGGACGACATATACTCGCTCACCAAGGCCTGATCCACGGCCCGGCCCTTGCGGCCGGCGAATTCCAAGACCGCGTTATCGTTCCTCATGACCTCGAAGCGCTGGGCCTCGAATTGTTTGACATACGCGTCTATGAGCGCCAGATCCACCGGGGCATTGCGCTGGCGCGCGAACTCGCGGACCACGGGGTCATCGCGCAGGGACACGAAAGTCTCGTTGTTGCGATACATGTCTTGGAACACGCTGTCTTTCTGCAAGGCCTTCACGTCCATGACCAAACGGAAATTGCGCTGGGCGCCCTTGAGTACGCGGCCCAAGGATATGCGGCCCTCGGCTTGCACCAGATGCACCGCGCTCATCTTGTTGGGGTCCATGACCAACATCTCATAATTGGTATAGCCCTTGAAAGCGTTCGGCCGGGGGTCGCCTCGGTCGCCCTTGAAATCCAAGTCCAATCCGCGGCCGCCCACCACGGAATCCAAAAGCAATATCCTGACCTTGCCGGTCTTCATCCCGTCCAGGTTCATCTGCGCATCCACATCCGCCTGAGGCCGATTGTTGCGCAAGTATTCCGTATCCGAGAACACCTGGGCGATCTCGTCCTCCTTGGCCAAGCCGCTCTTGGTCAGATACTTGCGCATCAGCTTCAAAGCCCGGGTATTGGGCACGCATATGACCGTAAGCGAGGTCGCGGCCGGCTGCTGGCTGCGCAGCATGGTGAAATAGTCGCGCACCTTGGCGTCCGACATCTGATCGAGCCTCAGGACCACGGCATCGGCATCCTTCTTACCCAAGCCCTGGGCCTCCATATAAGCCCGGACTTCGGGCGGAGCCGCGGCCTCGGGAGCAAGCACCTCGCCCGGCCGCACCACCACCCGATTGCGGGATTCGGCCTGGCCGCCCTCCACGGCGGGACGGGCGCTGGAGAGCGTGGCGTATTCCCCATCGCGGACGTCTACGACCACGCCTTCCGGTTTTTCCGCGCCCCGACCACGGACCGGGACTCCGTTCTCGTCCAGGAAACGGACGAACCCTTCGCCCGCGGTAGCGGATAGGCTGGCGAAGCGCGCATTTTTGCTGGTGATCACGTCCTTGATGGTGGACAGGGCCTTATGCGTATACGGCAAAGTGATGTCCGTGCCGTATTCCAATTCCCAGAACCGGCGCGTGGGATTGTCCATGGTCTCGAACCACTGGCCGTTGTGTATCACGTTGGTCTTGCCGGTGAGATTGTCCATGCGCACGCCGGCGCGGTCGTCGAATCGGGTCGCGGCGCCCTGGGCCATATTCAAAATCTCGGTGCGCACCCAGCTCGAACCCTTGGCCTGCGGGTCGGTGGAGAACTTGGGGAACAGGTAGGAAGAGAAGGCCTTAGCCAACAAGGTATCCCGCTGGCTCGCGGGCATGAGCGGATCCGCCAGCAGTTCCTTCATCATCTCTTTCGCGTATTTCCGGGTCAGAGCGTCCACCTTGCGGTCATATATGCCTTCAGCCTTTTCCTTGGTCATCTCCAGACTGCGGGCCTGCAGGTCCGCGCCTTTCTGCAAAGCCGAATCGCGCAGCTCCACGTTGCGCATGACCGATTCCAAACGGTCTACTACCGGTCCTTCCAGCGCCGCTTGCTGCTTGCGCAGGGTCTTAAGGAATCGCTGCCGCTCCGTGGCATTGAGCGCGGTCTGCTCCGAGGCGGCTTTCAGGACTTCGAGCGTGGCCAAGCGGTCCCCGGCCGGACGGTCCAATAGCTCCTGCCAGCGCTGGCTCTGACTGCGCAGGATGTCGGCGGCTTGCTTGCGCATCCCCGCCGCGCCCGCGGACTCTCCGGCCTTGGCCAAACCTTCCACGGACAGCAATCCTTGCGCGGTCTCGCCCACGCTGCCGGCCAGCAATTCCTTAGCCTTGCTCCCGGCTTGCTCCGCAACCTGGGCCTCATCCCGGGTCCAGATCGGGCTGTCCGCCATGGCGGAGGCATCCGCCTTCATGCGGCGGTATAACCCATAAAGATTGCTCTCCGAGCCGGCGAAAGCATCTAACAATACGCTGCGCTTCTCCAGCAGACGTCTGGCCATGGCCAGGCTCTGCGCATCGCCCTTATTGACCAACTCCAATATGTCATTGCCGGTCTCATTGAAACGTCTCCACTCCGCCCGCATATCCGCCTCGGACAACTTGGGCTTGGCCTGCTCCCGGGCCAAGGCCATGCGCGCCTGTATCCCGTCCGCCTCGGATTGCAGAGCATAAAGGTCCTTTTGCAAACCTTCCGCGGGCTTGCGGGAACGCGCGGCCTGCAACACCTGCTCGTCTACGGCCGCCATGCGCCGGCCCACGTCGTAAAGCTTGGCCGCTTCCGCATGGTATGCGTCCAGGGCCGAATTCTGCTCCGGAGTCAGGGTCTTGCGGGTGTCGGATAATTCGCGCTGGGCCCGCTCCAACTTGGCCCGGTCCACCTGGGAGCCGGTCTGCAGTTCGAAGATCTTCTCCACCAAGCGCTGGGCCCGGCCCAGCTCCGCCACCTCGAAACGCTGGACGAGCTGGATCTCGCTGCGCACCAAGCGGGCCTCGGACTCCAAGGCCGTCTTGCTGGCCAGCAGGCCGCCCCGATCGCCCTTGCCCACGGACAGCTTGGCATCTAGGTCCGCGATCTTGCGGCCGATGGTCTCCAAACGCGCTTGCGCGTTATCCCGCAGTCCCCGGGCTTTCAAGCGCAAGCCCTCCAGCCGGGCCTGCGATTCGCCCGGGGCCAAGGGCAAAAGGTTGCTCTGCCCCTTCAAGGCATCCGCGATATCCTTGGCCGCTTCCTGGCGCGCGGCGGATTCGGGTATGCCTTGCTCCAATATGCGGCCCATGTTGCCCACGGCCGCATCGACCTGGGTCCGCGTTCCGGCCAACTCCGGAGTCCTCATGGCTTGGCCCAGCTCGCCGAGACTCTTCTGAACCGCGGCCTGGGCCCGGGCGTTGGCTTCCGGCCCAGCGGCCCGGCCCAACGCCTCCGCGGCCTTGAGCACGCGTTCCGTGGCGGTCCGGGCCGCCTTGCTCTGAGGCGTGGCCACCTCCAGGCCGTCTATGGCGGCCTGGACCTGCCGGGCCTGGGACTTTATCCGTTCCGCGAACTGCTCCGCATCACGGAGCAAGAGCTTCTGCATGCGGTCGTTGAGTTCATTGACGCGCGTGAACACCGAGTTCTTGCGCGTGAGGCTGCCCGTGGTCTCGCCCAAAGTCAGGGCCGGCTGCAGGGCCGCGCCGTCCATCTCATCGCCCAATATCCAAAGCTTGTCCACGTGCTCCTGGCCCTTGTTCTTGGCTTCGGCGATATCCGACTTCAAATCCTCATACGTGCCGAACTCCATCTGGGAGCCGATCTTGCGCAGGGCGCGCCACTCCATCTGGGCCTGGGCCTCCAGGTTGGACTGCACGGTGAAGAACGACACCTTGCGGCCGCTCAGGCGCGCGTCCGCCTCGGCTAGGGGATAAAGCCCCTCGAAAGTGAGCAAGGTCTTGCCCCCGCCCGTGGTCAGGCGCAGGAAGCTCTGCGCCGGCGCCCCGGTCCGGCATTTCTCCGCCAGCGTGACTAAGGCCTCGAAATAGGTGGCGAACTGGCCGGGCCGCCAGCCGGTCAAGGCCGTGCCCTTGGAGTCATGCAGTATCCAAGGCGCGCCCGCGATGTCGCGCTCCACGATCTCGCGCAACATGGACGCGTCGGCCGGGTTTATGGCCTTGCCCGGCTCCTGGGAGGCCAAGGCCTGGTTTATATTCTTATGGAACTCGGCCACCATATCCCCGAACTTGGCTTCCTTGACCGTGGTATTAGCCCGACTTTCGCGGGGCACGGAATCGCGCCAAGAAGCCGCCTGGGACTCGAAGCCGCCCAACAGGCGGCGCACCGGCGCGTTGTCCTTGAAGCGCACCTGCAGGGCCGAGAGTTCGTTGGTTATGAACCCGCTGACGGTCTCCACGTTGTTGAAGCTCTGGAATCGTTTTTCTTGGGCGGAGATGAGATTGAACATGGCGTCCAAGGACTCGAACTGCTCCGGGGTCAGGCCGCCGGCCTGGAACTTGGCCTTGACCCCGTCATGGAGTTGCTCGGCCAGTTGGGGATATTTCACGTCCGTCTTATGCGCCTCCACGTCGCGCTCCCACTTGCCCACGGTCTCACGCATCTCGCCCAGGAATTTATCGAAGGCCGCGCCCTGCTCGGGCGTCTCATTGTGATTGGCCGCGGTCTTTTTAAGGAACGTATCCGCCGGACCGTTGGCTCGGCCCAGACTGTTCGATTCCGTATAAGGCCGGGAGAAACTCTCGGCCAGCGCCTGCACCTTGGCCGATATCTTGGCGCCCTTGGGCAGTTCGCTGAGCATCATGGAGGCGACCTCGCGCTGGATGGAGGGGCTCACGCTCCCGAAGCCCTCCACCTCGCCCGCCTTGGTCGAGAGTATCCGCTCGGCCAGGCTGGGCAGGTTGGCCTTGGCCGCGGCCTGCTCGTTGCGCACCAGTGCCTCCACGCACAACTTGCGCGCCTGGATGCGCACGTCCTCGGTATTGAAGAGTTCGCCCACCATCTTCATGCGCTTGGGATCGGAGCGGGAGATCTTCAGGAACGACTCGGGATTGAGCGCGGCCAAGTCCGCTTCCGGATTGCCTCCGGAGACATGCTCAGTGAGCTTGCGGTCTATGGCCCGGCGCTTGGCTTCCTTGGTCACCAAGAAATTGGAGTCCGCCTCCCAGGAGCCCTTGGCGTTGAAATTGAATATGCGCTGCATCAGGGGCGGCTTATTCTTGCCGCTCATGGGCAAGAAGCTCTCCGCCGGGGCGTTGGCCAGTTCGGCCACCTTATGATTATTTATGTACTCTTGCTCGCCCTGCACGCTGCGCTGAGCGCCTCGGGCCGCTTTCTCATACTTGGCCGGAAATACCGGCAAAAGCAGCCAGACCGCGGACTCGCCCCAGGACACGCCCATGGCATTGGAGCGCTTTATGCGGCGCTCCAGGCCCAGGGTGCGCTGGATCTCTTCGTGACTGCCGGCATTGCCCACGGCGGCCAGCACGTCCCGCATCTCGTCTCCGATGGGCACGTCCGCCTCGTTCTGATTCCAATACCAATTGAGTTCCCTGCCCGCCAGGCCCGCGCCTTGGCTCAAAAGCGCGAACTTGCCGACTTGATCCGCCACGCTCAGGGGATAGCCTATGCCCTTCCCGACATAGCCCAGACCTTTTATCGGGTATTTGGCCCAAGGCCTGTTCCGGGACCAGTCGGCGGC
>JBAZVY010000120.1:0-6366 GCA_041660645.1 Elusimicrobiota bacterium
GGAATAGATCACGGCGGAGGGGCCGTCCAAGGCGCGCAGTACGTTATTGACTATGGATTGGGCGGACTGCTTCTGGATGCGCTTGCCGCATTCCGGGCAATGGGGCGTGCCCACCCGGGCGTAGAGCAGGCGCAGGTAATCGTAGATCTCGGTGACCGTGCCCACGGTGGAGCGAGGATTGCGCGAGGGGTTGCGCTGTTCTATGGATATGGCCGGAGACAGGCCCTCGATGAGGTCCACGTCGGGCTTGTCCATCATCTCCAAAAACTGCCGGGCATAGGCGGACAGGCTTTCCACGTAGCGGCGCTGGCCTTCGGCGTATAAGGTGTCGAAGGCGAGCGAGGACTTGCCGGAGCCGGAGAGCCCGGTAAATACTATGAGCTTGCCCCGGGGCAGAGTCAGGTTTATGTTCTTGAGGTTGTGCTGGCGCGCCCCGCGGATGGTGATCTTGTCCATCCCGTATATTTTAGCGGATTATGGAGCCGGCGGGAACTTCAGGGGAATATCTGCTCGAGGACTTCGACTTCATGGCATACCCGATTTACGCCGTCTGCGGGGGTTCGAATCCTATTCGACGCGGTGCCCGAGTCGGCGGGCTCATCAACTCGCGGATCGCATCAAAGATGCTCCGGATCTATTCGTCATGTCCTTCAATACGCTTTTCGAGTCCGTTCAGCTTGTCAGCTAAGTCTTTAATGCAAGTATAAGCTCCGCCGAATCTCGACAAAGACCCGCATTATGCCGACATTGACCTGGATTGCTCTGGGGCTCCTAAGGACACCAGACAGCATAGCGACCCCTTGCTCGCTGAACGCATAAGGAGGGTGTTTGATATGTTCGCCTCTCTTTAAGGTCACATTTCGTGACCTTAAAGAATTCGCTTCCTCAAGCGTCATCGGGAATATGAAGTCATCCGGGAACCGTTCGATGTTGCGTTTGACAGCCTGGACCAATGCCTTGGCGCTGACTCCATATAGCCGCGCTAAGTCCGTGCTGAGCATGACCCGTTCGCCACGGACTAGGAAAATGAATTTGCGGACATCCGGACCGAAGCCCATGCCTTATCATACGATCGACTTGCTTAAAAGTTCCGCTGCCGCGGACGCCCCATAGGACCCCGGATTTTAGGGGAATATCTGCTCGAGGACTTCGACCGCGGAGGCGATGAGCAGAGGGCACTTAGACTTAAAAAGGCCCTGGGCCGCGGCCGCGTCGTGGCCGGCCTGGGTGCTGATGTCTACTCCCAGCAGGTCTTTGCAGGCGCAGGCTTTATGGCGCTTTTGGAAATAGGCCGCGAACTCCCGGGTGAGCGCGGTGATGCGGGTCTTCGCCGCCGCGTCCTTGTGGTCCGCGCAGCCGTGCTTGAGGCCCAGGACTATCAGGCCGCCGGTGACCGCGCCGCAGGTGAGGCCCTGCTTCATGCCGCCGCCGAAGCAGGCCGCGGCCTTCAGGGCTTGAGCCTGGTCGAGGCCGGTCTCGTCGCAGAAGGCGGCGAGCACGGACTGGGCGCAGTTGGCGCCTTCGCTGAAGAGTTTTAAGGCTTTATCGTTATGGGACATTGATTGATCCTCAGGCAATATTCTATCGAATAGGGGGACATAACACACATTTTAAAAAATCAGTGTTGGGTTCCCGGATTTCCCACGTCGGCCTGGGTCACTGAGACGTTAAGCTGGGCATCGTCGCCGAGACTTGCCTGCGCGCGCTTGAGCCGGCTAAGTTTTGCATCGCAGAGCGCCCGTGCGATAGGCATGCTCTTAAGAACTTCCCTGTTCTGCTCCATCTCGACGTTTAGCGAGTTGATGCGCTCTTGAATCTCCTTTGCGGGGTCGCTCGACAGACCATTCTGCTGGGCGTTGAAATTGTAGGATTCGAGGGGCGCGAGCGCGCTGAGCTTGGCTGCAACCTCCTCTGCGTGCTCAGCCGGGACTCGGAATGTGAAACTGCGACGTGCGCGCTGGCGTTGCTGAACCTGTGCCGGCTCGGGCTTATAGGTATTTACGTTAGTGAGTTTAGCGCCGGCCGCCGCTAGTGTCTTTTGGATTTTCTCACTCAAGATGTCCATGTCCTTGGCCGAGAATTCCATGTTCCCGTAGAAACGAGAACCTCCGCCCCAGGCTTCGTGATCCCAGTACTCCTGGACGGGGTCCACTGGACCGAGATAGCGCGCCACCTTCACCTGCGCGGCTTGAACTGCCGCCGCGATGAGCAGGCATGCCAATGTGATTACTTTCATACTCACCTCTTTTTAAAAGGGGGATATAGCATGTATTTTCAAGAATCAGTGTTATGTCCCCAGATTCCTGAGCCCAATAATAACACAAATTACACCGCCCGGAGCCATCTTTTCTTCCACAAACCCCGCGCAGCCGGATATGCTTCGCTGCTTTAAAGACACAGCCCCCTCCAGGAAACCGCTTTATTTCGCCTATTCAACAAGGTGTTGTTCTAAAAGCAGCGGAGCTTTTTGAATACTATCTCACCCAAGGGAACTTTTTACCGCCCCGCTCGTATGTACATCATGGAGACATTAACCCCGGAGAAGATCAGCGACCTCGACCTCGCCCTCAAACTACGGCAAATAGCCGTAAAAGAAGGCACCGCCGCGCGATTCGGAGTGCTCCTGGCGGAGATGGCCAGACGCGAGTTGTACGTAGACCTCGGTTTCGTCTCGCTAGCCGATTACTGCGCTTCCCTGGCAGGCAAGTTATAGCGGGAGATCAACGTATCCTTACGCTCCGCTTCAACCGGATTAGGATAGTCCAGATTAAAGTGCAGGCCCCGAGATTCCCGCCGGGCCATGGCGGATTGGATCACCGCCGTGGCCACGATCGCGATGTTGCGCAGTTCGATCAAATCCGGCGTCAATAAAAAGTCCCAATAATACTGTTCGATCTCTCGGTTAAGCATCTGCATCCTACTCAAAGCCCGCTCCAAGCGTTTGTTAGACCGCACGATGCCCACGTAATTCCACATCAACCGCCGCACCTCGTCCCAATTATGCGAGATCACCACGGCCTCATCCGACTTCACGGCCTGACCCGGGTTCCAGTCCGGAGGCGGCGGACTGCTCAAAGGCGACCACACGTCCATGCGCGCCTGCAGATGCATGAATAACCGATGCGCGAACACACAGCACTCCAGCAAGGAATTCGAAGCCAGCCGATTGGCCCCATGCAGCCCCGTGTGCGCCACCTCGCCCACGGCGAACAAGCGCGGGATAGACGTCGCGCAGTCCGTGTCCGTGCGCACCCCGCCGCAGAAAAAATGCGCGGCCGGCACCACCGGGATAGGCTCCGCCGCCATGTCTATGCCGAAGGACAGCACCTTCTCGTAAATATTGGGGAATCTCTCCTGCAGCGCTTCCCGGCTCTTATGCGTCATGTCCAAGAATACGCATTCCTCGCCCGTGCGCTTGAGCTCCGAGTCTATGGCCCGGGCCACCACGTCGCGCGGGGCCAATTCTTTATTGGGATGATAATCGGCCATGAAAGCCCGGCCTTGCCCGTCTATGAGCCGGCCGCCCTCGCCGCGCAGAGCCTCGGAGAGCAAAAAGGACTTGGCCCGGGGATGATACAGGCAGGTGGGATGGAACTGCACGAACTCCATGTTGGCCAAGACCGCGCCTGCCCGGTAGGCCATGGCCATGCCGTCGCCCGTGGCCACGTCCGGATTGGAGGTGTAGATGTAGATCTTGCCCGCGCCGCCCGTGGCCAGCACCGTGGCCCGGGCCATGAAGGTGTGCACCTGGCCCGTGGCCCGGTCCAGGGCATAGGCTCCGCAGCACACGCCCCGCGGGTCCAGGATGAGGTTGACGCCCATGTGGTCAGCGAAGATCTCCACCTGTCCGTCCCCGCGGCAGCGCTCGAGCAGGGCGCGCACCAGTTCTTGTCCGGAGATGTCTCCGGCATGCAGTACGCGGCGGCGGCTGTGCCCGGCTTCCAGGCCCAGGTCCAGGGCCCCGGCCTTCTGGCTGAAGCGCACGCCCAATTCCTGCAGTTCCCGGATGCGGGCCGGAGCGTCGGCCGCGACCAGCCGCACCACGTCCTCTTTGCACAGCCCGGCCCCGGCCGTGAGCGTGTCTTGCGCATGGTCAGCGGGGGAATCGTCCGCGGACATGGCTGCGGCGATGCCGCCCTGCGCATAGTTGCTGTTGCACTCGTCCGCGGCCTTCTTGGTAAGCAGGCATACCGTGCCCAGGCTGGAGAGCTTATGCGCGCTCAAAAGCCCGGCCAGGCCGCTGCCCACGACTAAAAAATCATAGGATCGCTTCATCTTTGACTGATTCCGAGCGGAATGCTAGAGTCTATCAAATGCTCCGCACTTTCGGGCGAATCGCTCCCCGCATCCATGCCTCGGCTTTCGTGCACGACTCCGCCGAGGTCATCGGCCGCGTCACCCTAGCGGCCGGAGTCTCGATCTGGCCCATGTGCGTCCTGCGCGGCGACGTGGACCGCATCACCGTAGGCGAGCGCACCAATATCCAGGACCTGACCGTGGTGCACAGCGACCATGGCGTCCCCACGATCATCGGCAAAGGCGTCACCGTGGGGCATTCCGCGGTACTGCACGGCTGCCGCATCGAAGACGGCTGTCTCATCGGCATGGGCGCCACGGTATTGGAATGCCGGGTAGGCCGGGAAAGCCTCATCGGCGCCGGGGCCATGGTCCCGGCCCGACTGCGCATACCGCCGCGATCATTGGTATTGGGCCTGCCCGCCAAGGTGATCCGGCCGCTGACTCCGGAGGAACTGGCGCGCCTGCGCCGCTCCGCGGATATCTATTCCCGTTTGGCCAAGCAGCACAAGTCCGGCTCGCGCGTGGTATTCTCATGATGTTCTTCTGCGGCCTGCTCCTGGGCGCGGCCGCGGCCTGGGCGGTCGGCGCGGCCCTGGAGCGCCGGCGGCGCCAGCGCCTGGGCCGGTTCTTGTCCCATGCCGCGCATGAGATCAACACGCCCATAACCGCGATCAATATCACGGTGCTCAATCTGCTCAGCGGAGTGTTCGGCCCGATCCCGCCCGATCAGCTCAAATGGATCGAGATGATGCGCGAACAGCTCGGCCGATTGAACGGCATGGTCGGCGACCTGCGCGACTTCATCCACCTATCCCTGAACCGGGACCTGCTCATAAGATCCGACTCCGTGGATCCGCGCGAGATCATCACCGAAGCCGTGGCCTTGGCCAAACGCGGCAGCGACCGCTCCGACATCGTAGCCGACGTCCCCGCGGCTCTGCCGCAGGTGTGCGCGGACCGAGACCGCATGGTCCGCATCCTGAGCGGTCTTTTGTTCCATGCCCGCAAATTCCGGGCCTCCGGAGACCTGCGCTTATCCGCCCAGCCCGCGCCCGGCGCGGTGCTGGTGCGCGTGAGCTACCTCGGCCAAGCCATCCCCGCGTCGGAAGTGGCCTGCAGCCTGGAACTGCTCTATCCCTCTTACCTGCGCAAAGGCCACACCCTCAATTCCGTGGGCTTGGGCCTAGGCGTGCATCGCGCCTTGGTCCAGAAACAAGGGGCGGACCTTTCCTTCCAGGTCGCTCCTGACGGGGACTCCACCCTGACCCTGCGCCTGGCCGAGGCCGTGGAAGGCGGGCGCCCGGCTATGCTAGACTGACCGCGATGGCCAAAAAGACCCTGATCCTGATCGTGGAAGACGACGCCGTCATCTCCGAGAATCTCAAGGCCCTCATGGAAGCGCGCGGTTTTACGGCCGTTTGCGCCGCGGACGGAGCCGCTGGCCTGGTCCTGGCGCGCAAGAACAAGCCCGCCCTGGTCCTGCTCGACATCATGCTGCCCAAGATGGACGGCTTCGACGTGTGTCGGATGCTCAAGACCTCGCCGGGCACCAAGGACATCCGCATAATCATGATCACCGGCCTGGAACGCATGGGCGACGTGGAAAAAGCCTTCGCCAGCGGGGCCGACGACTACATCATCAAGCCTTTCGACCCGGTGCGGATGTTCAAGAAGATCGAGAAGTTCGTGACCCCGGACTGATCCCGGAACCCAGATGCGGCGCCCCGGAATACCGCCCTTGCGGGCCTACCATAGCCTGCTGCGCGCCTACGGCCCCCAGGGCTGGTGGCCGGTCACGCCCGCGCACGGCCGCCGGACGCGGCTGAGCCCCCGGCAACGCCTGGAAGTATGCATCGGAGCCATCCTCACCCAGAACACGAATTGGAGCAACGTGGAAAAGGCCCTGGCCCGACTCAACTCCGCCGGATTGCGCGACCTGGCGGCCTTGAAGTCCGTGCCCCAGCGCCGATTGCAAGGCCTGATACGCGCTTCCGGCTATTTCCGCCAGAAAGCCAAGAAACTCAAGGCTTTCATGCGGCATCTGGACGGCCGCGGGGGGGACATAAG
>JBAZVY010000120.1:6376-7829 GCA_041660645.1 Elusimicrobiota bacterium
ATAAGACGCTGGCTGGCCGGCGATCTTGCGGCTAGGCGGCAGGAACTGCTGGGCATATTCGGCATCGGACCGGAGACCGCGGATTCCATACTGCTCTATGCCGGAGACCGGCCCGCGTTCGTCATAGACGCCTATACCCTGCGCATAGGCAAGCGCCTGGGCTGGTTCCGGCACTCGGATTATCACCGAGCCCAAACCTATCTGACCGCGCGCCTGCCCCACGACCACAAGCTCTATAATGAATTCCACGCCCTGCTCGTAGCCCTGGCCAAAGCGCATTGCCGGGTCAAGCCGGTATGCGCAGGCTGCCCCTTGGCCGAGGATTGCCGGTATGCTGCTTAGCCTGTTGCTCGGCTTAAGCCTGGGCGGGGCGGTACCTGCCTGGGGACTTTCCGCAGCCGCCGGCAAAGTAGATATAACCCCGGACCTGAACCGCGCCACCTACCTGGCCGGGTTCGGCGCCAAAGGCCGGGTGCCCAAAGGCGTGCATGACCCGCTCTACGCGCGACTCTTGGTACTGCGCGATGGACAGCGCACTATCGCCCTGGCTGCGTTCGACCTATTAGGACTCTACCGCCAAGACGTGGAAGAACTCCGGAGCCTCTCCGGATTCACAGGCCCGGACCGCTACTTGTTCGTGACCGCCACGCACGTACATTCCGGGCCGGACACTTTAGGCCTGTGGGGGCCCTGGCCCGGAATATCCGGGGTGGACCCGGTATACCTGCGCAGCGTAAAGCAGCGCGTGGCCGACGCCCTGCGGAGCTTGGAATCCGGACTACAGCCCGCCACCCTCGCCGGATGGCGCGGCCGGATCGACCCCAAAGGATTATGCCGCGACCTGCGCGATCCGGCCGTGATCGACCCCAACCTGACCGCTTTACGCCTGCGCGACCGCCAAGGCCGCAGCGTGGCCACGCTGGTCAACTGGGCCTGCCATCCCGAAACCCTGGGGCGCGACAACCTTCAGATCACCGCGGATTATCCGGGTCAGCTCTGCGCCCGAGTCGAGGCCCGGACCCAAAGCGCCTGCATCTTCATCAATGGCGCCATCGGCGGCTTGCTTACTCCGGATGCCAAGCCCGACGCCGACCCCTGGATGGAATCCGAGCGCATCGGCCAGACCGTGGCGGACGCGGCTTTGCGCGGCCTCGCCCAGGCCCGGCCCGGCAGGCAAACGCTGGCTTTCAGTTCCCGGACCGTGGCCGTGCCGGTCGAGAACTCCCGGTACCTGCTCTTCTTGCCCACACTCAGTTCCGGGCATCGGTTATGGGACCGGTTCGGCACTCCCTTGCAGCCGCGTATGGCCCGGAACCTGTCCCTGAAGCACGCTTTCCGCGGCTTGCGGCCGACAGAGTTACCTTGGATAGAGAGCGAAGTGGCGGTCCTAGACCTCGGCCCGGCCCGCATGCTCGGGCTGCCGGGCGAAGTGTTTCCGGAATCATGGGTCGGC
>JBAZVY010000121.1:0-7787 GCA_041660645.1 Elusimicrobiota bacterium
TATTGGCCGAGCGTGAGCAGGTCCGCGCCGGCTGCGCGCAGGTCGAGCAGGGCGGCCCGCACCTCGGCGTCGGTCTCGCCCAATCCGAGCATGAGCGAGGATTTTATCGGCAGATCCGGAGCCCAGCCGCGCAGCGCGGACAGGGTGGCCAAAGACAGCCGGTAGGAACATCGGCGGTCTCGGGCCGCGGGCGTCAGGCGCTCCACGGTCTCGAGATTGTGCCCGGCCGCGTCCGGGCCCGCGGCCAGGACCGTGCGCAGCGGGCCGGTCTCGCCGCGGAAATCCTGCATCAAGATCTCCACGCGCGTGCCCGGCCCCGCGTTTTTTATCGCGGATATGCAGGCCGCGATGTGCCCGGCGCCTTGGTCCGGCAGGTCGTCGCGGCAGACCGTGGTCAGTACGACGTAGCGCAGGCCCATCTTCACTACGGTCTCGGCCAAGCGCTGGGGCTCTTGGGCGTCGGGCGGCGCGGGCTGGGCCTCGGACCGTACCGAGCAGAAGCGGCAGCCGCGCGTGCAGGCGTCGCCCAGGACCATGAAAGTGGCGGTGCCGGCGGACCAGCATTCCCCGAGATTCGGACAGCGCGCGCTGGTGCATACGGTATGCAGTCCGCCTTCGCGGCAGCAGCGGCGCAGGCGGGCCGCGTTCTCCCCGCGGGGCAGGGCGGCTTTGAGCCAAGGCGGCAGCGGCGTGGTCCTCGGGCTATTCATGTCCGGCCAGATACCTCTCGGCTTCCTGCGCCGCCATGCAGCCGGTGCCGGCCGCGGTCACGGCTTGCCGGTATAGCGGGTCCATCACGTCTCCGGCCGCGAATATCCCGGGCACGGAGGTGCGGGTACGGCCGTCGGTCTTAATGTAGCCGCTCTGGTCCAGGGCCAGGGCCCCGGCCAGGAAATCCGTGGTCGGGACATGGCCTATGGCGATGAACAAGCCGTCGCAGGCGAAGTCCTGGAGCGCGCCGCTCTTCACGTTTTTGAGCCGCACTCCGGTCACGTGGTCCGAGCCCAGGACTTCTTCCACGGTGCTGTCCCATAGGAAGGCTATCTTGGGGTTGCGTCGGGCGCGTTCCTGCATGATATGGGAGCCGCGCAAGGCGTCCCGGCGGTGGACTAGGGTCACCCGGCTGGCGAAGTGGGTGAGGAACAGGGCTTCTTCCAACGCGGTATCGCCTCCCCCCACCACGGCCACGGACTTGCCTTTGAAGAAGAATCCATCGCAGGTGGCGCAGGCGGATACCCCGTGGCCCATGAGCTTGGTCTCGGAAGGCAGTCCCAGGAAGCGGGCTTGGGCACCGGTGGCTAGGATGACGGCTTGGGCTTGCGCGACTTGGCCTTCGGTGGTCTCCAGGCGGAAGGGGCGGTGAGCTAGCTCGACTTTGGAAACGTATTCCGGGATGATCTGGACGCCCAGGCGCTGGCACTGTTTCTGCATACGCTCCATGAGTTCGGGCCCGGGTATGGGTTCGGGAAAGCCCGGGAAATTCTCGACATCCGTGGTGATCATGAGTTGTCCGCCCATGGCCACGCCGCCGAACAGCAATGGTTCTAGGGCGGCCCGGGCGGCATAGATGGCCGCGGTATAAGCCGCGGGCCCGGAGCCGATGATGACAAGTTTTTTAGAATAAGCCATAATTAATTTTAACAATTTATGGACAAGGTCTGGATATACGGTATACGCTGCCGGTCGCGCATAGGCGTATCGCGCGCGGAGCGCCGGCGCCCTCAGAACCTGCTGGTCGATCTGGGTTTGGATACCGACATAGCCGCGGCCGCGGCCCGCGACGACCTGCGCCTGGCCGTGGATTATAAAGCGGTGGCGGATCTGGTGCGCGGCACGGCCGCGCTCGGCGAGCGGGCCCTGATCGAGACCTTGGCGGAACTGCTGGCGCAAACCGTGCTCCGGGCCTGCCCCGGAGTATTCCGGGTCTCGGTCACGGTGCATAAGCGGCCGGCGTCCATGCCCCGGGTCCGAGAGGTGGCGGTGGTTATCTCCCGGGAACGTTTGACACGGATTGCGATATGTTAGACTATTGAATCATGGCGAAAGAAATCAAGCCGGCAGCCAATAGGGTGTTGATCGTTGAGGATGAGGCCGATTTTCGGGACATGCTCAAGCATGTGCTGGAGCATGCCGGCTATGACATAGCGGCCGCGAGCAACGGCGAGGAGGGCCTGGCTTTATACCGCCAGATGGCCCCGGATGCCGTGATCCTAGATGTGCACCTTCCGGATATGAGCGGATTCGAGATCTGCCGCAAGATCCGTCTCGAGGGGCCTCGCCCGGATACCCCGGTCCTGATCTGCACCGTGCGTTCCGAGGTCGCGGGCGTGGCCGAAGGCCTGGGTTCCGGAGCCACGGACTATATATTGAAGCCTTTCCAAGTGTCCGACCTGCTGGACCGGCTGCGCGGGGCGCTGCATCCCAAGGATGAGCGCAAAGGTTAAGATCGCCGTAGTCGATGACGACCCCGAATGGGGCGACTTCGTGGTGTTCCTGCTCAAGGGCCAGGGCTACGACGTCAGCCAATTTCCTTCCGCGGGCAGGTTCTTCGACTCCCTTATAAAGAATCGCTATGTGCTGGTGGTGTTGGACATGCGTCTGCCCGGCATGCACGGCCGAGAGGTCATCCGCGTGCTGCGTTCCAATCCCGAGACCCGAAACCTCCTGATCGTGGGCGTATCGGGCGAGGACATCCAGAGCACGCACGCGGTGGAGGCGCTCAACGTGGGCGCGGACGAATATCTCTCTAAACCCGTGGATGCCGAATTCATGGTCGCGCGCGTAGGCGCGCTGCTGCGCCGGACTGCGGAGCGGGTCGCGCCTGAGGCCGAGCGCATCTGCGTGGGCCCGCTCACGGTCGCGCCCGACCAGCAGTCGGCGCAGATGGAAGGCAAGTCCGTGACCCTTACCAACTTGGAGTTCCAGCTTTTGGTCTATTTCCTGCGCAATATGAACCGCGTGCTCACCCGGCAGCTTATACTAGAACAGGTCTGGGGAGTGAAGACGCCCATGGACACCCGGACCGTGGACAAGCACGTGGAATCCCTGCGCCGCAAGCTGGGCGATTTCGGCAAGCGCATCGAGACCGTGATCCGGGTCGGCTACTCCCTGAAAGTCTGACCCGGCCTTATCGGGCTGGGGGCGCCGGCGGCTGGGTGGGGCCGGCGGGGAGCGCGGCTTCAGACTGCAAGGCCGGAGCTTCCCCTTTCCCCATAGCCAGGCGGAGCGTGACCGTGGCTCCGGTCTGGGAGTTGTTGGCGGCCTCGATGTCTCCACCCCAGCGGTTGAGTATGCGGCGCGCCAGGGCTAGGCCTAAGCCCATGTGGCCGGGCTTGGAGGTGGCGAAGGGCGTGAACAGCCGGGACAGGGCTTCCTTGCTGAAGCCCCGGCCCGTGTCCGCAAAAGAGACGCATGCGAATCCCAAGTTCGAATCCCGCCATACCCGTACGCTCAGGCTGCCGCCCTTGGGCATGGCTTCGAAAGCGTTGCGCATTATCTGGTAGAGGGCGATGCGCAAGGATTCGGGGTGGAACAGCACGCTTTGGCCCATGTCGCCTTCCCCGCTGCGGGACAGGCTTATGCCGCGCGTGCGGCAGGCTTGGCCCCATACGCTCATGACCGAGGCCACGGCCGGGTCCAGGCGGTTGACCGTGGGTTCGGGGCCGCCTTCTTCCAAGAACTGGCCTACGGTGGTGACCGCGTCCGAGGCTTGGGCCAGGGATGCGGCCGAGAGTTTGAGCAGGGTGCGCTGGTTGGCGGCCAGGGGCGAGGCCGAGAGCTTGCGCAAGTGGGCGTAAGTGGCGGCCAGGCAGCGGCGGATCATGTCCAAGGCCTTGCCCCAGGTGGTCTCCAGCATGGGCTCCAGGGAGGGCATGAAGGCCAGGGCTTCTGCGCCCATGGCGTCGCCTTCGGGCGCGAACATGGCCAGCTTGGCGTCCACATTGGAGGCGATCTGCTGAGCCTGGTTCGCGAACTGCTTGGCTTGGATCTCGGCCTGGGCCGCGAACTGCTTGGACTGGGCTTCGGCTTGGGCCGTGATCTGGGATACGCGGACCCGGTACTCGTTCTCCTGCCGGGTCTTTTCCCCGCGGGCCAGTTCCAGTTGGGCGGATAGTTCCTGCACCCGGCTGAGATTGTCCTTTTGGGCTTCGTCCAGGAGCCGGGTGAGTTCGGCGACCTTGGCGCTGGACGCTTCGTAGGCTTTTTTGGATGCTTCCGCGTCCGCGGCTGCCAAGGATTTGAGGGTCTGTTCCTCGCGCAGGCGTTCCGAGAGCTGGCCTATGCGGGTCAGCGATTCCTGCACGATGTGCGCGAATTCATTGCAGCGGCCCTTGAGGCCGGCGGTCTCATCGAGCCAGGTCTGGCGATGGCCGTCGAGATTGAGCCTCAGGTCGTTGTTCTCCGCGGTCATGGCCTCTAGGGACGCGGACAACTGAGTGATCCGGTCCTCGCGGGCTATGAGCTCGTCCTCCAACTTGGAGGTTTCCAGCATGTGGACCTTGGGATCGCCGTGGGCGCGCGCCCGCCGCAGGTCGAGGTTTAGGCGCTCAATTTCGGATTCCAGCTGGGCTATCTGGGCGTAGGCTTCCTGGACCTCGCTGCCTTCGAGCGTGTTGCGGGCCTGGGACAGGATAGCGGCCAGGGAGGGGTCGCTCGAGAACGGCTGGCCGGGGCCCAAGGAGCGGCGCAATTCCAGCAGCTCCAAAGCCGCGACCTCGAAGCCGTGCCTGGCTTCAGCCAACTGCGGATCGGTATCCATATATGTTCGCCCGATATTATAGACAATGCAGCGTAACGGATTTATTGCGGTTCCGGGGGCGAATGATTTAATGTTCTCTGTCGAAAATAACTTAAATAACTTAACCCCCGGCACCTTGACAATAATTCATGGCCAGTCTACACTTAGCGTATGAATCTGAGCATATGGATGGGCGTGCTTATGGCCGGCGGGGCGTTGACCTGGAGTTATATGCGCAACGGCGGCGTCGGGTCGCTGGTCACCGTGCACGGGGTAGCCATCGTGGTGGGCGGCACTTTCGTGGCCATGCTGATCAACAGCTCTTTTCAATCCATAGTGAACGCTTTGGGCAGCCTGTTTTCCTTGTTCTTCCCTCCTCGGATGCCGTCGCCCGAGGAGATCGTAGTCGAGATGACCCGATTGGGCCGCAAGGCCCAGACCGAAGGCGGCCTGCTCGCCGTGCAGCGGGATTCCGTGGATTTCGCGGGCGGTTTCCTGCACCGGGCCATAACCGTGGCCATATCCGCCGGCGAATCCAACGAGATCCGGCGCATTCTGGAGACGGAGATCCGGCAGCTGCGCATCCGACGGCAGGAGGACTCCAACCTGTTCCGGACCATGGGCACGTTGACTCCCATGTTCGGCTTGCTGGGCACTTTATTGGGGATGATCCGGGTGCTGGAGACCTTGTCTAATCCCGAAAAGGTCGGGCCGGCCATGGCCGTGGCCCTATCTTCAGCGTTTCTGGGCATCGCCTTGGCCAACATGGTCTGCATCCCCATCGCCGGGCAGATCCGCGTGTTCGCCATGAACGAGACCTTGCTCTATGAGATGATACTGGAAGGCGTCTTGGACGTGGCCTCGAGCAAGCCTGGACCTATCATCGAGATGCATCTGCTCAGTTATGCCCGCGATAAGGCCCGTCCGGCTCAGAACGCGGCCGGGGCCTAGGGGAGCGGCTTAATCTATGGCGATCTGGCGGGAGCGCGACGACGACCTGGAGTCGCTCATGAACCGGAGCGCCCTTTGGGCGGTCAGCTACGGCGATCTTATGAGCTTCCTCGTGATCTTCTTCCTGCTCATGTATTCGTCGGTCATGACTCGAAGCGTCAGCCTGCAGATGAGCATGCAGAGCGTTTCCGACCAGTTCAGCAAGGAGGGCAAGGTCACCAAGGAGCTGTTCTCCAAGTACGGCATCCAGCAGTTGGCCAAGCTCGAGGTCCGCGAGAATCGCCTGCGCATCGTGTTCAACGCGCCCATATTGTTCGATTCGGGCAGCGCGGTGATGAAGGAATCCGCCATACCTTACATCATCAAGCTGACCGATGCCTTGTCCGAGCTGCCCAATCCCATACAGATAGAAGGCCATACCGACAACCGGCCGCTGATCGGCAATAAGAAGTTCGATTCCAATTGGGAGCTTTCCTCGGCGCGCGCTTTCGCGGTGCTGCGGGCCTTGGAGATCAACGGCATCCCTTCCCACCGGCTCTCCGCCATAGGCTATGGCGAGTACCGCCCTATAAAATCCAACGAGACCGAGGATGGCCGCATGGCCAACCGGCGCATAGAGCTCAACATCATGCGCATGGAAGACTGAGGCGGGCGCTTATTTCGGGGCCGGGGCTGCGGCCGGCGCCGCGGGATTGCCGGCGGGCAGGGGCAGGCGGAATATGAAGCGGCTGCCCTTGCCGACTTGGGATTCCGCCCAGATCCGGCCGTTGTGCAGTTCCACTACTTTCTTGCAGATGGACAAGCCCAGCCCGTATCCGGCCGAGCGTTTTTCCCCTTCCAACTGCTGGAATTTCTCGAATATGATCTGAAGCTTGTTCTGGGCCATGCCCGGTCCGGTGTCGGTCACCGAGAATTCGACTTCATTGGGCCCGAACGCGCCTACGCGCATGGTGACGGATCCGCCTTTGGGCGTGAACTTCAGGGCGTTGCCTATGAGGTTCATGAGCACCCGTTCTATGAGGTTGCGGTCGCATTGCAGCAGGCGGGCCGGCTTCTCCAAAAGCTCGAATTTTATCTCTATGCCGATGTGTTCGGTCTGCAGGGCGTAGAGGGCCTGCGTGCGTTCCAGGAAATCCGAGGCCGGGATCATCTCCAGGTTCAGCTTCAGGGTGCCGGATTCGATCTTGGCGGTGTCGAGTATGTCCGTGACCAGTTGGCGCAGGCGTTCGCAGGAGCGCAGCACCCAGCCCAGGTAGGTCTTGCCCTGTTCCTCGCTGATCTTGCCCCAGCGGGTCTTCATGATGTGCACGAAGCCGTCGATGTTGCTCAAGGGACCGCGCAGGTCATGAACCACGCCGTGGTAGAAATCGTCGCGCAGCCTTTCCAGGTCCCGTTCGGCCGTGACGTCGCGCAGGTTGAGCACGAAGCCGATCTCGCGTTGATTATGCATCACGGTGACGGCCCGGCACAAGAACACGCCCAGCCGGCTGTGGTCCGGCTTTTTGAGTTCGATCTCCCGGGATTCCGACACCTTGCGGCGCTGCATGAGCGCCAGGGTGATCTCGCGCAGGGCGGGTTCGCGCAGGGTCTCGTGCACCGTGCGCTCCCGCGGTCCGGTGATGGCCTGGGAATCCGCGGCCAGGATGGAGCGGGCGGCCACGTTCATGTACAGGATGCGTCCGTCGAAGCTGGCCATGACGATGCCGTCGGGTATGGTGTGCACCAGGGATTCGACCTTGGCTTTTTCCTCCAGGAGCTTGTCCACCTGCATTTCCTGGTAGGTCTGCATGGTGCGCATCATGGCGTTGAAGGCCTGGGAGAGGACCACCAGTTCGCCCCAGCCGGTCTCCGGCACGGGCTGGTTGAACTCGCTGCGGGAAGAGCGTTGGGCTCCGGCGATGAGCGCGGCTAGGGGTTTGACCATGCGGCTGCTCATCCAGAGGCTGCCGGAGAGCGCCAGGGCGGCCACCAAGAATATGAATAACGCGGCTTGGGTCTGGAAATGCGGGCTCACGGCCAGGGCTTCGGCGCGCGGCTGCAGGCTGAGCACTATCCAGTTGAATGACGGAGCCACGGCATAGGCGCCCACGGTGGCTAC
>JBAZVY010000122.1:0-7765 GCA_041660645.1 Elusimicrobiota bacterium
GAGCGCTTTAAGAAGGACGAAGAGGGTAAGCCGGTATCCGAGGCCGAGGCGGAAGCCGCATTCGCCAAAAAGCTCCGGGCCATGGGCCTGAACCTGGGCCAGTTCCGGGAGCGCCTGAGCCGCCAGATCATGGCGCGCAAGGTGGTGGACGAGGCCGTGAAGGCCCGGATCAAGCCGCCGGAAGAGAAGGCGGTGCGCGAATACTTCGACCGGCTCAAGGCCTTCATGGTCAGGGGCTCCACCGAGCCGCCCAAGGACTTGCCGGAGGAGGAAGGCCAGGCTTTCTTGGAGATCGCCGGCCAGATGCGGGCCATGACCTCGGAGCGGGTGCGGGTATCGCGCATCCTGATCCGGTTCTCGCCCGCCGCCTCGCCCCGCGAGAAGCAGCGCGCTCTCAAGGCCGCGCAGGAAGCGAGGGCCAAGGTCCTGGAGCCTAAAGCGGTATTCTCGGATGTGGCCCGGGATTTGTCCGAGGAGCCGGAGTATGCGGCCCGCGGCGGAGACATCGGCTTCTTGGTCCGCGGCGTGGCCCCGCCCGATTTCGAAAAGACCGCTTTCAGCCTGCCGGTGGGCGAGATCAGCGAACTCGTGGAGACCGAGGTCGGCTATTTCATACTTCGCGTGCAGGAGAAGCGGGCTTCCGAAGAGCCGGATTTCGATAAGTTCAAGGAAGAGTTGGGGCGGGCCATGATGAACATCTCCTATCAGAAGGAGCTGGAAGCCTACGTAAAATCGATCAAGGCCCAGGCTATCATCGAGAGGAATCTTCCGCCGCTCTAGTGCATAAGCCGGCCATAGCTTTCACTTCCGGCGATCCTGCCGGCATCGGGCCGCAGGCCGTGCTCGCGGCTTTGCGCCGCGGCCCTTTGTCCCGGCTCTGCCGGCCCCTGCTTGTGGGTGAAGCCGCGGTCTGGCGTCGAGCCGGCTGGCGCCCCGGCCTTTGGCCGTTGTGGGATACGGGTTTGGGCCTCCGGGTCCCGGCCTATGGCCGTCCTAGCTCCGCGGGCGGCGCGGCTTCTTTCGCGGCAGTGGCCGCCGGAGTGCGTTTGGCCGGCCGAGGGCTGGTCGCTGGATTGGTGACTGCGCCGATATCCAAGCAGGCCTGGGCTTTGGCGGGGGTGGCTTTCCGCGACCATACCGAATATCTTCGTTCCGTGACCGGCAGCGACGCGCAGATGATATTGGCTTGCCCGGAGCGCGGCTTGTGGTGTGTCTTGGCCACCCGGCATGTGCCGCTGCGGCGCGTCTGCGGAGCTCTTAGCGCGGACCGCGTGCTGGCGGCGGCTGGCGCCCTGCATCGGGCTTTATCCCGGATCACCCGGCGTCGGCCGCGCCTGGTGCTGTGCGGCCTTAATCCCCATGCCGGGGAGGGGGGCAGGCTCGGGTCGGAAGAGGGCCGGATCTTGGCTCCGGCCGTGCTTCGGGCGCGGCGGCTGGGCTGGGACCTGTCCGGGCCCCTGCCCGCGGACTCGGCCTGGCGTCTGCATGTGCGCGGCGGATGTGATGGGCTGGTCTGCCTATACCATGATCAGGCGCTCATCGGACTTAAGACCGCGGCCGGCCTGGATGTGGTGAATTGGACCGCGGACCTGCCTTTCGTGCGCGTGTCTCCCGGACACGGCACGGCTTGGGATGCGGCCGGCACGGCTCGGATAGATGCTGGCGCCACGCGCGCGGCCGCAGCCTTGGCGGTCCGCCTGGCCAGCCGCAACTGAGCCGGCCTCGGCCGGGGCTTATTTGAGCATGTGCTCGAATATCTTGAGCTGTTCCTGGACGCTCAAGGTGTATTTGAACTTAACCGCGTCCGTGACTTTCGGCCGGCTGGCGGGTTGTTTTTTGAGCGTCTGCAGGAACTCCCGGGTGGCGCAGAAATCGGACTCCGAGAAACCGGGTTCGCCCTTCATCTTTTCATAGAGCGCGATCTCTGGGGCCTGGTCCGCGGGGGCATGGCCGGCTAGGCACTTAAGCTCTCCAGCCGCGGCCGGGCTCGGCATGGCCAACGACAGCAACAACGTGCATATGAGGTGGGTCATGATGCAACCTCCGCTCTTGGAGCAAGTATAACAGGGCTTCCTTGACAATTCAAGGGGCAGGGGATAAACTACCGCGTATATGAATAAAGCGGCGGTCTGTCTGCTGATATGGGGCGCCGGCCTGGCGCCTTTGCGGGCGCAAGGCGCGGCCCCGAATAGAGCCCCGGAGAAGACGGCGCCGCTTATGGAAGAGGATATCAAGACCGCGCAACTCATCAAGCAACGGGTGGCTAAGCTTGAGCGGGTCGATATCCCCAGCCTGGCCCAGGAAGCCTTGGCCCGGGAGCGGCAGTATCTGACCGGTCTGGTGGGCAGATTCCATATGCCCGAGACCTCGGCTTTGACTTTGGAATCGATCCGGCCCGTGCTCCAGAGGCTGGAGGCGGCGCAAGGCAGACGGCCGGTGGCGGGGCCCGTATCGTTCTCCCATTCTATCGCCAATGCCTTCTACGAGCATGACAAGGTGTTGGCGCCGGGCAATCCCGATATCTGGGCGGCCAGCGGAGATAATTATGCCGCGCAGAGGATGTATCAAGATTCTTTCCGCGATTACGGCCAAGCTCTAAGGTTGGGGCGCCGAGATGCGCGCACCTGGACCGGTTACGGCACGGCCGCGTTCCATATGGGCGACACCCGGCTGGCTTATCGCGCTGCCCAGAGCGCCGTGCGTGCCGACCCTAACGACCGCGCGGCGGTCTCCTTGCTCAAGCTTTCCGAGGGCCGGGCGCCTCAGGTCCAGCTCCCGGACGTGGGCGATGCCGGAGACCGGCGGTTCGCTGCCGGATCCGCGGGCTCGGGCGCCGCCGTTTCTGGAGCCCAAGGCATGAGTCCCGCAGAGGCCGCGGCCCAGCGCCCAGCCGAAGCTCCGCCTGGCGCGGTGCAGCAATCCGCGGCCGTTACTGCGGAAGCGGCGGCCGCATTGGGAGTCAAGGATTATACCCATGCCTATGATCTGGCCGGCAAGGCCGTGGAACTCGATGCGCGCAACGCCCAAGCCTGGAATTATAAGGCCATAGCCGAGAACAAGCTGGGCCGTTTCGACGACGCCATACATGACGCCAGTTTTGCCCTGGGTTTGGAGCCGGGCAACGCCGCGGCCCTGCAGACTCGTTCTTGGGCGTTCAGCAAGACCCAGCGCTATCGGGAGGCCTTAGCCGACGCCAACGCCACCCTGGAGAAGGAGCCGGAGAGTTCTTTTTCCTATTATAATCGGGCCTTCGCCTTGGCCGGACTGCGGGACCGAGACGGGGCCATGGCGTCATTGCAGCAGGCCGCGCGCTGGGACCGCCGTTTCGAGTCCTCTTACGAGCAGGCCCGGCAGGCCCCCCAGGACGCGGACTTGGTCTATCTGTTCGACGGCGTGGAGCCGCGCGGCGCGGTTCCGGCCGCGGGGCCGGACGGCGGGGGGCGGACCCGGAGGTTCTTGCGGCTGACGGCGCTTTCCTTGAGCGGCGGCGCCTTGATGGCCCTGGGCCTGCTGCAGCTGGTTTCCCCGCGCTGGCGACGGCGGGTGGGCGCTACGCTCCGGAGCCTGGCCGGCGGCGCCCCGGCCGCGGCGGGCGGGGAGCCGGGCGAAGCTTTTTGGAGCGGCTACACGGTGAGCCGGGAGATCGGTTCCGGCGGCATGGCCGTGGTATATGAAGCCATGGACCATGCCTTGGCCCGCAGGGTGGCCATCAAGAAGATGCGCGACCAGTTCCGTTGCGATGCCCAGGAGCGGCAATGCTTCCTGGCTGAGGCGCGCACCGTGGCCGCGCTGCATCATCCCAATATCGTGGATATCTATTCCATAGTCGAGGACAGCGGCGACATATATCTGGTGTTCGAGTACGTGGAAGGCCAGACCTTGGCCGATATGCTGCATACCGCGGGCGCGTTCACCTTCCCGGCGGCGCGCAAGGTCTTGAAGGAGGTATGCGCGGCCGTGGATTACGCCCATGGCCAGAACGTCATACATCGCGACCTCAAGCCTTCCAACATCATGATCGCCAACGACGGCAAGGTGAAGGTCATGGATTTCGGGGTGGCCCGCAGGGCCAAGGATGCTGCGGCCAAGCTCTCCCAGACCCAGCATATCGTAGGCACCCCGCCTTATATGGCGCCGGAGCAGGAACAGTGCTTGGTGCGCAAGGAATCCGACGTGTTCTCCTTGGGCGTGTGCTTTTATGAGATGTTGAGCCTGAAGCTGCCGTTCGAAGGACAAGGCGCGGCCATGCTGCTAAATAAGATCAACGGCCAGCACCTGCCTTTGAGCCCGGCGGCAGGCGGCCTGCCCGCGGGCTTGGCTGCGGTCATGGCCAAGGCCCTGTGCCCGGATCCGGACCAGCGCTACCGCACGGCCGGAGAATTCGCGGCGGCTTTGTCCGGTTTGCCGGGGTAAAAAACCGGTTAATTCCGTCCCTTCCCGTTGACAAAGTCCGGGTCTGCCCCTACACTCTATGGATATGCGGAAGTTCTGGCTGCTGGGGTTGATGTTGGCTTCGGGGTTCGGGCCGGCGCAAGCAGCCCCGGCCATGGATTCGGACCTGATCGATGGGGTCCGAGCCCTGGCCATAGTGCGCGCGCGTATCGCGCAATATGAGTCCGTCAACGGCGCCTTGTCGGCCAAGCAGAAAAAGACCCTGGAGGATGTGTTCCAGAATAATATATTGAACCCTTATCTGGCCAAGCATGAGGGCAAGATCGCCGCCCAGGAGGTGCTGGGACTGTGCAAGACCTATGAGGATTTCAATGCCATGCATAGTAAGATCCGTGAATTCCTTCAGGATCGCGTGTTTACCGATAAGGAACATCAAGAGTTGCTGCCGTACCGGAAGGCGTATGTCCAGGATCTGGCCCAACTGGCTCCGGAGTTGGAGAAAGGATTCCGTGCCGCTCAACAAATATTGAATCCGCGGCCTCCCAACTCCCAGCCGCCGTCTCCCGGCGGAGGCGGTCAGGATGATTTCTCCGGCAAGACCTGGGATGAATTGAACGCCGTGTTGAAGACCGATTCCAATAATATAGCCGCTTTGCGGGCCCGGGCTGCTCTCAACGATGCCGCCGGGGACATGGCTGCGGCTAATGCCGATGCCCGGAGGGTCCTGGAGTTGGATCCCAATGATAAAGGGGCTTTCGCCATATATAAGCTGACCGAAGGGCGCGTGGATTATAAGGCTGCGGATATCCAGCCCCAGGCTCCGGATAAGGACCCTCAGGACATGCCGCAGGCGGATGCGACCCAGCCCGCCTGGCTCGGCCTCCGGGCGACTACGGACCGTAATCCGGCCTTGGCCATGAAGGCGGCCCGGGGCGATATGCGTGTGGGCGACATGGACGCCGCGGTGCTGCGCTTGGACCGGGTTCTGGAGTCAGATCCGAGCAACGTCGCCGCTTTGCGTTTGCGGGCCTTGGCCCAAGCGCGTTCCGGTCGTTATGCGGAGGCGCTGCGGGACGTGGAGGCGGGCTTGGCTTTATCGCCCCGAGACCTGGTGCTGCTCACGACCAAGGCTTTCGTCAAGAATCGCATGAAGGATTATCGCGGGGCCATGGAAGCCTCGGCCCTGGCCCGCGAGTTGGATCCCAACAGCGCCGACGCCCTGGCCAACTACGCGCATGCCGTGGGCGGCTTGGGCGATCGGCAGCAGATGCTGGAATTGTTGGCGGCCGCAGGCCGTATGGACTCGCGCTACGCTCCCAGTCTGGCTTCAGCCCAGACCATGCCGCCGGGCAGCGACATTTTGTTCTTATTCCCGGGAGAGACCCTGCCCGGCGCCGCGGCGCAAGCCGAAGCCCCTGCCGCGGCCTCTGCGATCCGGTCCAGCCGAGGCTTGCGTTTCGGGGTATTGGCCCTGCTTACCTTGCTGGGCGGGGTGCTTTTAGCCGTGGGCCTTATCCACGGCCTGATCATGCCTATGAGCCGGGGGGTAAAGACCGTGATAACCCGTCTGACTCGCCCCGGACCGGTCACCGAGCCAGCTCCGGAGGCCGCCACCGCATCGTCCTTGCCTTTGCCGCGCGATCCGGACCCTTCCGGCCTGCTGCGCGGCCAATATCGGGTCATGGAACAGATCGGTTCCGGAGGCATGGGCGTGGTATACGCGGGTCTGGACGTGAGCCTCAACCGCAAGGTCGCGGTCAAGAAGATGCGCGATGAGCTGCGTTTGGACCGGCACGAGCGGGTCCGATTCATAAACGAAGCCAAGACCGTGGCCTCCCTGCATCATCCCAATATCGTGGATATCTACGCCATCATCGAGAATGGCGACGACATATACCTGGTCTTCGAGTACGTCTCCGGCCGCACCGTGTATGATCTGGTGAAGTCCCGGGGCGGCCTGGGCTTCAAGGATGCCTTGGGCGTATGCCGGAGCATGGCCGCGGCCTTGGATTTCTCGCACAGCCGCAACGTCATCCATCGCGACCTTAAGCCCTCCAACGTCATGGTGACCGAGGAAGGCTTCATCAAGGTCATGGATTTCGGCATCGCCCGCATGGCCAAGGATGCGGCTACCCGTTTCTCCATGACCAACACCGTGGCCGGAACCCCGCCTTATATGGCGCCGGAGCAGGAACAGGGCGCGGTGCGCAAGGAGTCCGACGTCTATGCCTTGGCGGTCTGCGCTTATGAGATGCTCACCGGGAAGATGCCTTTCTCGGGCACGGGCGCGGGCATGCTCATGAACAAGGTGAACATGTCCTACGCTCCGATCTCCACCGTGGCAGCGGGCCTGCCCCCGGGCATAGACGCGGTGTTCAGCCGGGCCTTCCAACCCGATCCGGACCGGCGCTATCACTCGCCCGGAGAGTTGCTTACCGCGCTGGAAGCCCTGCCCGCTCCGGTATAGCTGACATATTATCCTGGGCCATGAGGCCCAAGCCGTCCCGGGACTTTCGGAGCATGCTGCAGCCGGCATATTGCGCTATGATAGGAGCATGCATACCGTGTTCTGCGCGCTGGCCCTGTGGATGCTCCCAGCATCCGGGCTGCGGGCCGCGGTCCCGGCTTCCAGCGACGCGGATTTTTTTCAAGATATTTCCCAGATACGGATCCAGCCCGTCCAACAGGCCGCTCAGGATATAGCCGACCATCAGGTTTTTGACAAGTTTTTACGCCAGATAACCGATGGGTTCGGTTGGTACGGGCAAGCCGAGCAGCAGCCTGGCCTCGACTCCGCCGACCTCGCCGGGATCGCGATCCAAGGCCTCAAGCAGGGCGCTTACGATGCCGTGGTCTTCGGGGAATCGCATAATGATTTCAAAGAACAAGCGGCCGCTGCGCATATCATCTCCGGCATACTCGGAAGCGGCGTGCGCGTGGGCGCTTTCCTGCAGGAGGCCTCGGACGTTGCGGATAAACGGGACCAAGCCGTAGGCATATTCCCGGCCACCGAGAGCCTGGCTCAGGCTCGGGTCCCGATACTGCTCATGAACAATCAATACCATCCGGCCCCGGATGTGGATCGCGGGCTCCGGGCCGCCGGGTCCAAGGTCCTGATCGCTTATTCCGGCACGGTCCATACTTCGGTCCGCATGCGCGACTACATCATCGATACCCTCCATGATCCGGACCTGGGCTGGGGCCAGACTTGGCCGGGCCGGCCCGTGATAGAGCAAGCCTTGCAGAACCGCCGGCGCAAGCCTCTCATCATCGCGATGGCGGACGAGGAGTTCGTTTTCAGCCTCTTGTTAGGCAGCGTCATAAAAACGGCGTCCGACAATGTGGCGCTGGAGCAATGGCGCAGCAATCTGGC
>JBAZVY010000123.1:0-7716 GCA_041660645.1 Elusimicrobiota bacterium
GGGCCAAACCCTCGGCCGCGGCGGACTGGGAATAGATGGTGGGCGGCAGCTGCATGGCGTCGCCCGCCAATATAGCCCGCTCCCCCATGGTCAGAGGTATCCAGGACAAAGGCTCCGTGGCCTGGGAAGCCTCGTCTAAGACCACCAGGTCGAAACTGCCCTTGACCAAGTTGCGGGAGAGCCCCCCGTGAGTGGAGAGCACGACCTGGGCCGAGGCGATGAGCCGGCGCGAGATCTCGTTCTCGATGTCCCGGGCCTCGCGCCAGAGCTTGGTGATCTCGCGGCCGCGGTCCTGGGCCTCTTCGTAGCCGAGCTGGCCCCGGCCGAAACGGGATTTGCGCTTGACCAAGCGCTCCCGCCAGGCGTCGAGCTCCTGCACTTCCACGTAGGCCGGGTCGGCCTCGATCTGCACGGCCAGGTTGCTGTGGCGCAAGGATTCCAAAGTGCGGGCGGGATGGCCCAAGCGCACCAGGCGCAAGCCGCTGTTCTGGAGCTTCTCGAGCATGTTGTCCACCGCGATATTGGACGGCGCGGTGGCTAATATCCGCTCGCCCGCGGCCGCGGCCTGGCGGATGATCTCGACTAAGACCGTGGTCTTGCCCGTGCCCGGCGGGCCGTGGATGACGGCAGCGTCCGAGGCGGCCAAGGAATCCGTCACCGCCTTGCGCTGGAACTCATTTAGGGATTCGTTGAACAAGCGCACCTTGCGGCTGCGCCGCTTGTCCGCCGCCCGCTCGCCCAAAAACACCTCGCGCAGGGCCGCGGTGCGGTTCTTGCGCGCGTCCGCGGCCGTGGCCAGGGCTTTCTTCATGCGCCGATACGTGGCGTCCGAACCCAACAGGTCGATCTGATAGCCGCCGCGGCCGAGCGGCGACGGCTCCGGGCAATTCAAGGCCACGACCGCCTGGTACTCGTCCACCTTGTACAGCGTGCCCTCGCATTCCCGGGGCTGGCTGCCGGCCGGGAAGGTGAGCAGGGCCCGATCCCCGGCGCTCATGGCGTGGAAAGGCGCCAGTTCCTCGCCCTTGGGCACGCGCGAGACCGTGACCATGGCGCAGCCGCCCAGGCCCGAGCCCATGCTTTCCAAGACCAAGCCGGTCACGGTCTTGCCCAGGGATTCGCGCGTGGCCAGCGGGAAACGCTTGAGTTCGCGGAGGTTCTCTTCTTTCTCCGCCAGGCGCTCCTTTTCCAGGAGTTCCAACAATTTCGCGAAATGTTCTTTGCCCGCCATGATAGTTATCTTAGCATTTGTTATACTCTGACCCGATGCAATGGCAGCTGCTGCTTCGGCGCTACATACGGCGCCTGCCCCCGGGCTCGGGCAATTTCACCCAGGACCTGGACAAGTTCCTGCCCGGCAACCAGCTCACCCTGTTCAACACCGGAGGCGAGGCTTTCCGCGCCATGTGGGCGGCCATAGAATCCGCCCGCCACACCATCAACCTCGAGACCTATATCCTCAACAGCGACGCCACGGGCGAGGCTTTCGCCCGGCGCCTCATAGAAAAAGCCAAGCAAGGCGTGAGCGTGCGGATCATCTTCGACTCCATCGGAGGCCGGGACCTGGACCCCATGTTCCTGACCCGGCTGCGCAACGCCGGAGTGCGCCTGCTGGAATACCATCCCGTGGCGCCTTGGCGCCCGCGCTGGGAATGGAGCCGGCGCGACCATCGCAAGATCCTGGTGGTGGACAGCAGCGTGGCCTTCACCGGAGGCATGAACATCTCCCACGACCACGTGTCCCGGCACGAGGGCGGCGGAGGCTGGAGCGACACGCACATCCAAGTGGAAGGCCCGGCCGCCTACGAGCTCGACCGGCTGTTCCGCACGGTCTGGTTCAAGGAGACCCAGCGCTGGTTCCCCTTGGCCGAATTCCCGGAACATCTGCCCGGAAACTCCCTGGTCTGGGTGGCGGCCAACCAGGAGTTCATCCACCGCCACCGCATCCGGCGCGCCTACCTCAACGCCCTGCGCGCGGCCCGGCGCGAGGTATGCATAGCCAACGCCTATTTCCTGCCCGACTACGGCACGCGCAAGGCGCTCATCGACGCGGCCAAGCGCGGGGTGTCGGTCCGGGTCCTGGTGCAGGGCAGCACGGACGCGCGCTCGGTCTGGTACGCGGGCCGGCGCACCTTCGGCCATCTCCTGCGCGGCGGGGTCCGGCTGTTCGAATGGCAGGGCTCCATCCTTCACGACAAGCGCGCCTTGGTGGACGGGGTCTGGTGCGCGGTGGGCTCCTACAACATGGACCACCGCAGCCTCCGGCACAACCTGGAGGTCAACCTCAAGATCCTGGACTGCGAACTGGCCGCCCAGATGCGGGCCCGGTTCGAGGACGACTTCGCCAAGTCCCGGGAGTTGACCTGGCCGCAGTGGCGCCGGCGCCCCTGGCTGGACAAACAGTACGAACGCTTCTGGTACCTATTCCGCTACTTCTTCTAGGCCTGCGCCCGGTCCGCCGCTCCGTCCAGGACTTCCCGCACCTTGCGCGCCAAGCCTTCCGGGTTGAAGGGCTTCCTCAGCAATGACAGCCCCGGCTTGACCACCCCATGCGGGGCGATGGTCTCATCCGTGAACCCGGACATATATAGTATCCGAGCATCGGGGCGCGATCTCTTGAATTCCAGGGCCAGGTTCGGGCCGCTCATGCCGGGCATGATCACGTCCGTGGCTAAAAGATGTATCGGTCCGACATGGGCCGCGGCTTTTTGCAGGGCTTCCCGGCCGCTGCTCGCGGCCAGCACCTGGTAGCCATAGGAACTCAAGGCTGAGACCGCCAAACGGCGGACCAAGCCCTCGTCTTCGACCAGCAGTATGGTCTCCTGTCCGTGGCCCGGAGGCGGCAGCTCCTGGGCCGCGGTTCTTTCCGTCTGCTCCTGCGCCAAGGGCAGATATATCTTGAAGCACGCGCCCTGGCCCGGCGAGCTCTCCACCACGATCTCTCCGCCGCTCTCTTTGACTATGCCGAATACCAGGGGCAGGCCCAGGCCCGTGCCCTGGCCCGACTCCTTGGTGGTGAAGAAAGGCTCGAAGATCATGCCCTGGATCTCCGGGCTCATGCCCACGCCGCTGTCCGTGACGGAAAGACAAGCCAGCGGCCGCGCGGCGGCGCCGGGATCCACTTTCAAGGACTCCGGCGCCTCGTAGATGATCTCGGTCTTGAACTTCAATATGCCGCCTTCCGGCATGGCATCGCGCGCATTGACCGCCAAGTTCAATATGACCTGTTCCATATGCCCGGGGTCGGACCTGACCAAGCAGGGCTGCCCGGACAGCTCCTTCTCGATGAGGATGTTCTCGCCGATGACCCGATGCAGCATGCTGGACATCCCCTTGACCTCCTCATTGAGGTCCAACAGGACCGGGCTCATGACCTGGCGCCGGCTGAATATCAGCAGCTGTCGGGTCAACGACGCGGCGCGATTGGCCGCATCCACTATGTCCTGGGCTTGGCCCCGCCGGGGGTCCTGGGCCGCGAACCCGTTGCGCAGCATCTCGCCGTAGCTGAGGATGGCGGTCAGCATGTTGTTGAAATCATGGGCCACCCCGCCGGCCAGCCGGCCCACGGTCTCCAGCCTCTGGCCCTGGGCCAGCCGGAGTTCCATCTGCTTGCGCTCCACCATCTTCCAGACCGCGGTCAGCAGCAGGTTAACCTGCAAGACGTCGGTAGCCGTGTAATCCGCGGCCTTGTCTCCGATCCCGGCCACGGCCACGACGTGTTCGCCCTTGAATACCGGCATGCCCAGGAAGCGGGAGAAGCTCGCGTAGCCTTCCGGGCCGGCTTTATCGAACGAGGTCGGGGCCGAAAAATCATTGACTATGACCGGCTTTCTCTGGCGGAGCGGCTCGCCCCACAGCCCGGCCGAGGCCAGCTCGCACACCGGCTTGGCGGAGCCGGCAGCATGGGTGCCCCGCAACCCCGGAGAAACGTTGTTGATGATCATCTGCTTATGCCCTTCGTCGTACAGCGCGACGAAGCCGAACTTGCTCCCGGTCAAGGCCAAGGCCTGTTCCAAGGCCAAGCACATGAAAGCCTGGGCGTCCGAGGCTTCGCGTTGGAATATCTCGATGAGGCTGCGCAGCCGCGCTTCGTTCATCTGAAGCGTTTCCTCTTCCTGTTTGCGCTCGGTGATGTCGCGCGCCGCGGATATCGCGCCCAACACGGTCCCCTGGCCGTCTTTGAGCGTCCGGCACCACCAGGCCAGCAGCCGCTTCTCCCCATCCCGGCGCCGCTGCCAGCTTTCCAGACAGATCACGTCCTCCTGTCCGGCGAAGAGCGGCGCGACCACGGCATAGGTAGGCTGCTCGCCCACGAAGTAAGTGGAGACTTCCTTGCCGAGCGCATCCTCCCCGAAAAAATCGAACCCCGCGCGATTCATCCACCTGATCACTTTATCATTGTCCACTTCCACGATGATGTCCGGGACCGCGGCCAGCAAAGACTGTTGCCGGGCATAGAGCGCGCGCATCGACTCTTCCGCTTTCTTGCGCTGGGTGATATCCCGGCCGGACACCATGATCAGGTCTTCGGTCTCGATCCGAGTCATCCTCACCATGCAATCGGCCAGGATCTTCGCGCCGCTCTTGGCCAAGAACTCGACTTCGAACGACACCTCGTCTCCGGCCATGACCATGCGCATCCGCTCCCGCACATGCGCGGCGGATTCCAAGGTCTCGAAATCCGTGATCGGCCGGCCGATCATCTCATCTCGCGGATAGGCGCAGGCCTCCGTAGCGGCCCGGTTCACGTCCAGGATGACCGGGGCCCGGCCTGGGGCCGGCTTTAGGATGAATGTCAGGTCCCCGGTATTCTGGAACAAGTCCCGAAAACGCTGGATGCTGGAATCCATCTCTCCTTGGACCCGGCTCAGCTCCAGCAATATCCGTTTTTCCCGGCTGGTGTACCAGAATGCGGCGAAACCCACGACCCCGGAGGTCCCCAGGATGCATAAGATGATGATCACGACGCCTCTAAAATTGAGATCGGCCAATATCTCGGCCTTATCCTCCTTGACCACCATGAACCAAGGCGAACCCGGCACCGCGCCCAGATACCCCAGCACGGGCACGCCGCGATAGTCCGGGCCTTCGTACATGCCGGTCTGGCCCAAGACCGCTTGCACCGCCGGCACGTCCGTGCGCGACAAGGGGATGCGCAGGCTCAAAGCCGGAGCGTCGGAATGCCGGAGCTTATTCAGGAAAACCACCCAATCCCCGTCCCGACGCACGAGCAGCACTTCCGACGTCCGGCTGGGCACGGGCCAGTGCTGTATGTATGCGAACAGGCTCTTCTCCGCGTCCGCGCGGAGCAGCAGCGCGCCCGCGGCCCGGCCCGAGCCATCGGATATCTCAGCCGCCGCGTCCAGATGCACATCGCCGCCGCTGCGGCTTAGGAGCAGCTCTCCTCGGCCGCGGCCGCCTCCGGCCGCGGCATGCTTCAGCCAGTCCCGGGCCTGCGCACCGAGTTCGCGCAGTCGGGGATCCGGCGAGAGCCACACCCGTCCGTCCGGGCTGAGCAGCGCCGCATTGCGGTAGCCCTTTTCCGCCATTATCGTGCGCAAGCGCTTCAAAAGGACCTGCCGGCTGGCGTCATCCTGGGGAGCGCTCCGCCAACGCGAGAGATACGCCTCCAATATCCCGCTGGACAGCAGGCGCGCATCGCTCAGCATCCGGCTGCGCAGGTCCACGAACTGCTGGGTCTTAAGCGTTGCGATGCTCTGCAATTCCAGGCTCTTGTCCGCCCGGATGGCCCGGGCCTCGGAGCGGTACAGGGCGTAGCCGCTCAAGGATACTATCAGTCCGGCCGCAGCCCCGGTCCAAGCCAAGGCCCGCGGCAAGCCCAAACGCACTTCCGAACCCATGCGACCTCCGACCAGCACGGCTTACGATACTATTTTCCAGCTTGCCCCGCGAAGTACGGGTGGGGCAGATACGGCAGGCGCTCCGGCTTGCGCTCGGTGTTCTTGAGTTCCATCTCATCCACCAATATGGAAGGCGCCACTATGGACGCGGGCACCGAGGACCGGCCCGGACTGCCGTGATAAAAATTGAACACGTAGGTCTGGCTGGACGCGGCCACGATGTCGCGCAACGGCCGCAGCCCGGCGCCCGTGAACTCCACGCCCCGCAACGCCTCCTCCCGGCCGTCGGCGGCATATAGCTTATAAGCCACGATAGGGTTAAGCCCCCCCATCCGGCGCACCACTATGCCGTACTCCAGGTCCAGTTCCCGGCACATGGCGCGCAGCTTCTGACGCAGTTCGGCCAAGGGCAGGGAGCTATCCGGGGTCACGATGAGGTTGCCCATGCGGCCGGAGGGTTCGCCGAAGAACCCGGCTCGGCCGTGCCCGTTGGAATGGCGCCGTTCCGGGATCGGCGCCCGGCTCATATAAAGATCGTCGAGCTTGCCCTTACGCACGATCTCCAGACGCTGGGCCGGCACGCCCTCATCGTCTATGCGGTAATGCCCGAACAAGGGCGCGCCCTGGTAGCGTTCCAATAACGGATCGTCCACGAAGCTTAAAAAAGGCACGGCCACACGCATGCCCAGCCGGCCCGCCAAAGGCGGCGGGTCGAAAGTATGATTGCCCTCGTCCTCCATCCATTTGCCCCGCGGATTGGACATATTATCCACCAGGAACACGTCGAAGAACTCGGCCGCGGCTTGCTCCTCGAACAGCACCGGCCCCACGTAGGCCTGCACCGTGGAGCCGTGCGCCATATCCACCATGCCTTGGGCCAGGCGCCGGGCCTCCCCGGCCAAGGCTTCGGGCCCAGGCACGTCCGCCCAGGACGGATAGTGCAGGATGATGCCGTCGCCCAAGCGCAAGCCGTCCTGGGCCTGGGCCTGGACCGTCATCTCGATGATGATGTGGAGGTCCGAGCCGCGCACCGCCGTGCCTTCGCTATTGAGCAGCCGCTTGGTGCCGGCGTCCACGGTCACGGCCGCGCGCGAATCCTGGATATCCGGATACTGCCGGAACACTTCGGACAGGGTCCGCATGCGCTGCTGCCAGAGCGCATGGTCGAACGTGAAGGGAACCGCCGGGTCGAAACGCTGGACCGGCTTCTCCCGGGACATATCGTCCACGGTCTTTACGATCATGCGCTTCTCGCGGAAAGCCTTCTTCTTGGCCAGCCCCTCTACCGCGCCCTTGTACGCTTCGTCGCTCAAGGACCAGAGCGCGAAGCGCAGGTTGTCATAATCGGACTCGAAGGAAGCGCTGCCCTGGCCGGGCACGGACGAATATTGATAGCCGCCGGGCAGGAAGTTGGTGTTGTCGAAAGCGTAGCCTCCCGCCCGCAGATTCACGTTGATATCCAGGAAGCGGTTGGCATTGTCGTATACGATAGACCCGAAGCTGGCCTCGATATACGCGCTGGTGGCCTCGCGCACCGCATAAGACGCGAAATACGGGCCCGGGTTGTCGGGCATCTTGAGCTTGTGCATGGTCCGGTCTAGTTCATCGGCCATGGCCTTGAATACCGGGTCATCCGCGGGCAGGCCGCGGGCCGGGCCGGCCAGCACCGCGAGCAGAACGGCTGCGGAGCAAACGCGCAGGTTCAGGCCCATATCATTTATCCCCATACGGCGGCGGCAGGCCAGGGCCTGCCGTCGTCGAAGGCGCAAGCTGTTTTCCTCTCGCCGCAGGCGGCGGCAGGATGGGCGGCTGGGCCTGGGATTTGGCCACCTTCTCCACCTCCATCTCGGATATC
>JBAZVY010000124.1:0-7650 GCA_041660645.1 Elusimicrobiota bacterium
TGCCCGCCCCATGAATATCTTGGAGAGGGACTAGGCCTTCGGTCCCGGAAAGCACTAGGTCTTTTTCCTTCCGGCCTTTGCCCCAAGGGCTCACGGCGTTGTGGCGGGTTGTTGGATACAATGCCGTACCATGAAGAAAATAGCCAAGACTTCAGCTCACCTCGTAGCATTATCTTTGATCATCGCGTCCCAGCCCTGGCCGGCTTTCGCCCAGATGCAGGCCCAAGTCGGCCGCAGCGCGGCGTCCGGAGTGCCTGGCGTGCCGGTAGGCGCAGTCAAGGTCCAGCTCGGCTCCGGCCTCAACACTTTTTCCCCGGCGATGAACTTGAACGGGTCCTTGATTTTGCCCCAGAGCCCGATCCCGCTGCGTGCCCAGGTGATAGGCGCGCAGGCTCAGACCTTGGGCACTGTTCCTACCGCAGTCGCGGCTTATGCGGCGCCAGTCACGGCCCAGGCCGCGGCCCGCGCCGCCGCGCTGGCTGCCCCGCAGGCTGGGCTTTCCGCTTTGTCCGACGCCTCGGCTGAAGCTGCGGCCCCGGCTGCCTCGCCTAAGCGCTCTCTGTTGGGCCAGCTTTCCGCGGCCTTGTCCAAGCTCAGCTTGGGCCGCGCGTTCGATAATTCCCGGGCTTCGGCCCCGGGCGCGGTCCTGGGCTTCGTGCCTGGGAAGAAGAACCTGCCCGTCGGCGTGGTGCTCGATGAGGCTCCTTCGGCTCCGGACCCCAAGAAGGTCTCCGGCATATCCATAGAGAATTATGAGATCCCGGGCGCCTTGAGCACGGGCGAGGACATATTCAGCGCCGCCCCCGCGGTGCTCCTGGCCGACGCAGCCAGCGAAGCGGATGTGGAACGCGCCCTGCGCGCTTTGGTGGACGCGGATCCGGTCAAGTACGGTATTTCCAGCGCGGACCTGGCCACGGTGCATGTGCGCCGTATACCTGGGCAGGCCCATCAGGCGGATACGGTGTTCGCATTATTCCGGCAGAATAAGAACGGCTTGGATATGCACGGGTCTTTCTTGAGTTTTACGGTCAAGGTCATAAAGGGGCAGCCCGTGGTCATGGCTTCCATGGCCAAGCTCTACCCGAAGACCGGCGCGGACACGGATCAGAAGTTCCCGGATGAGGAGCTAAAGGATAAGGCCGTGGCGCGTTTGGGGTCTTTGGTCCAAGATTACGATTTGGAACTGTCGTTCCTGGAGAAAAAGATCGTTTATATCCGCGGCGTCTGGCATGCCGCTAACATATATGTGGTGGAAGGCGGGCCTATGCCTTTCGCCATCGCCGTGGACGTGGCCACGGGCGAGGCGTTGATGTGGGATCCCCGCGCCATGGCCGTTGGCTCCGGCCAGATCGAGGGCCGCACCGTGGACGTGGGCCCGACCAAGCCGGATTCCAAGCTGGTGGCTTTGCCCATGGGGCACCTAAACGTAAAGTTCGGCGACAACAAGACCACGGTCACGGACAAGGACGGCAAGTTCGCCAACGAAGTGGTGGACATGGCGCCTCCCTCCGGGCAATTCACCGCCACGCTCTCCGGGGCTTTTGCCCGGGTCTCCGATGCCAACCGCAAGGACCTGTCGGTCTCCGGGACGCTGACTCCGGGTCAGGAAGTCACCGTGACCTTCAATCCCATCGCTATGGATGGAGAGGAATTGGCCAAGATCGGGGAGGAAGAGATAGCCCAGGTCAACGCCTACCGTTTGGTCAACCGCGTGCATGATTGGCTCAAGGAGCGCAATATCACGCATTCCCGCCTGGATGCGCCCATACCGGTGCGGGTCAATATCAACGACGACTGCAATGCTTATTACACTCCGAGCCGGCCGAGCCTGAATTTTTTCAAGTCCAGCGCCAACTGCGTCAATACCGCCTTCGACTCCGTGGTCATGCATGAATACGGCCACTTCGTGGACGATATGCTCGGCGGCATCGTGGACGGCGGCCAGAGCGAGGGTTGGGGCGACATTTTCTCCATGTACATCCTCAACAACCCTATCGTGGGCGAGGGCTTCCTGAAGAACGCCAACGGCGGCAAGGATTATGTGCGCCACGGCGAGAACGACTATAAGTACAACCGGTACGACGAGGTCCATGCCCAGGGCCAGGCTTGGATGGGTTTCGGCTGGAAGCTGCGCAAGGCTTTCATCGCGGCCATGGGCGAAGCTGCGGGCGCGGCCTTGGCCGAGGCCTTGGTCCTGCCGGTGATCTACGCCAAGGCTTCCAACATACCGGCCACCATAGCCCAAGTCCTGCTCAACGACATGGACAAGGACGGCAAGCTGCCGCATGAGGACACGATCCGGGCCACGGCGCGGATCCATGGCATAGAGCTGCCCAAGGCTCCGGGGACGGTAGCTACCTTGGTGCGCCGCGCGGTGAACTTCATGCTGGGACGAGTCGGGTTGAAGAGTTCCGTGATAGCGGCCGGGGTGGCGGGACTCTCCTTCGACGAGCCTCGGCTCCAAGCCACGATCACTTTCTCGGTCGGGGTGCTGGGCCGGACCTCGGTCAGGAATCAGATAGAAATGTTCCTGGATAGCCAGTCGGATAAAGGCATCACATACGAGTTGAAGGAATATAAGGATTGGTTGTCTTCCGACTTCCGGCTTGTGATCCATGGGCCGGAATCTCGGGTCCGGCTCGCGGCCGCAGCGTTGGAGAGCTGGTTCAAGAAGCTGGCGTCTAATTGACCGTATAGACGGATATTGGAACCGCCGGGCCCATAAGGGCCCGGCGGTTCGTTATAATATACAGACATGAGCGCCCGAAGGCGTAGATCCAGCCGGGGACTGATCGCCAACGCCCTGATCGCGGCGGTGGCCGCGTCCGTGCTGTATGTGCTCTGGCTGCCGGATGTGGCGCCTTTAAAGAAGAGCAATCCCCAAACCACGGCTTATATCGAACTGCGCCGCGCCCAGGCCGAGCGCGCAGGCAAGCGCTTCTCGCCGCGCATGACCTGGCTGCCTTGGGGCCGTATCTCCGAGCATCTAAAGCATGCCGTGTTCATAGCCGAGGACGATACCTTTTATCAGCATGGGGGAGTGGATTGGGAGAGCGTGAAGTCGGCCGTGCAGAAGGATTGGGAGATGAAGCGCTTCGCGTACGGCGGCAGCACCATAACCCAGCAAGTGGCGCGCAATCTCTATCTGTCCCCGTCCAAGAATCCCCTGCGCAAGATCAAGGAGCTGTTCATCGCCTGGCGCTTGGAAAAGGCCCTGGGCAAGCGCCGGATATTCGAGCTTTATCTCAACATCGCGGAATGGGGCAAGGGCATATACGGGGCTGAAGCCGCGGCCCAGGCTTATTTCGGCAAGTCCGCGGCCGACCTGAGCGCGGACGAGGCCGTGGCCATGGCCGTGGTCCTGCCTAATCCTAATCGCTGGAACCCGGCTAAGAGAGGCAATTACGTGGAGCGCAACATGCGCCGGGTGGTGGGGCGCATGCAGGCTTCCGGATTCTTGCCGGACGATGCCGTCGGAGCGCCGGGAGAGGAACTGCGGATCAGTTCCGCGACTTTCGATAGCGCCGCGGCCGCGATTTCTACGGGCGCGGTTTCCGAGCCCTGAGCTTCAGCGTTCCCGAGCTGGGACTTTTTTTATCAGGATGAAAAGTTTGCCCTCGTTCCATTGGTTGCGGGCCGTGGTCGCGGCCTGTTTGCCGTGCCCCACGTAGATGTCCACCCGGCCCGGGCCCTTTATGGCTCCGCCCGTGTCCATGCATAGGGCGAAACGGCTGTTGGGAAACTGACCCAGCAAGCGGCCTTCCTTGTCGGCTTGGGGCGAGACCGTGGAGAAATAGGCCAGGGCGCCCAGGGGTATTATGGCCGGGTCTATGGCTATGGAGCGGGACGGGGAGAGGGATTCTTGCACCGTGCCGAAGGGTTCCCCATCCGGGGGCAGGGGAGTCAATTCAAAGAAGGTATAGCGCGGGTTCTGGGCCAGAAGCCAGGATTCTGCTTCCGGGTGGGTGCGGAAGTAATCGCGCAGCTTGTCATGGGTGATCTCTTCTCGGCTGATGGCCCCGGTCTTGAGCAGGGTCAGGCCCACGGAATTGTAGGTCCGGGCATTGGTGGCGGCATAGCGGGCCAAGACTTCCTTGCCCGAAGTGAGCTGCAGTATGCCTGAGCCCTGGATATGGATGTCTAAGGTGTCGAACTTATCCTTGAGCCAGGCCACTTCCAGTCCCTTGCCTGTGATGGCTTTGCGGATGTCGATCTCTTCCCGGGAAAAATAGGGCACCACGCGCTTGTCCTTGGTGACTCGGCCCACTAGGCTGTCGGAATTGTATTTCTTGTCGAATGCGGCCAGGTCCACATCCACCATGTCCGAGGGCCGGCGGTACAGCGGGATCGTGTATTTCTGGGTTTTCTTGAGCGAGGCGGGCAGGACCGGCTGGTAATATGAGGAGAATATCACCTTGCCTTGGCCGTCGTTGCCTATGGATTGGAATACGTCGAAGCGCTCGCGGATCAGGGCATCGAGCCCTTCACCGGTCTTGGTTTCGGCCAGTACGGCCAAGAGTTCCTTGATGGAGTCCGCCAGTATCGCCGGTCCGTAATCGCGGTCCGCGATGTGTATGTATTTGGAAGCGGGCTGCTTCTTGAGATAATCCAGGGTCTTGTTCGCGGCTTTGATCAGATTGGCTTTGGACTTGAAGGTGTCCTCGAACTTGGGCAGCTCTTCCGGAGCTAATAGGCGCAGGCTGGGTCCGGCCGGGGCCGGAGCCGGGGCTGTGGAGGCCGCGACCACGGCTGCGGTGGAAGGGGCCGGGGGCTGGGCCGGGAGGCTGCCGGCGAGTGCGCAGAATAGATATATGATCGCGTTCATACGCGCAGTATATCATTCTGGCGCCAGGTGTTGCCTTGTTGCGCGGGGCATTGCGATTTTGGGTCAGCAACCAAGCAGCACCCGGCGCCGACTTTCTCGTCGAGAGTGCTTGCCTCTCTCGACGGAATATGGTATACTGAATAGCCATATAACGACAATGGCTGATAAAATATAACAAAATATGCACAGCAGCCTACCCGCCGGGGTATGAGGTGCCATGTATCTTAAATCCATCGACGTAGTCGGCTACAAATCCTTCGCCATCAAGACCCATCTCGACTTCTGTACGGGCATCACGGGCATAGTCGGCCCCAATGGCTGCGGCAAGTCCAACATCATGGAATCCGTGCGTTGGTGCTTGGGCGAGATGTCCTACAAGTCCCTGCGCGCCGATGCCATGATCGAGGTCATATTCAGCGGCACGGAAAAACGTCCGCCCCTGTCCATGACCGAGGTCACTCTTACTTTCGACAATACCTCCAGCCAACTGCCCACGCAGTTCTCCGAGGTCACGGTCACGCGCCGCATCTATCGTTCCGGCGAGTCGGCTTATTATCTTAATCGCACCCAGTGCCGTCTGCGCGACATCCGGGAGATGTTCCTGGATACCGGCGTGGGCGGGGAAGGCTACGCCATCATCGACCAGGGCGGAGTGGATTTCGTGCTCCGCGCCAAGCCCGAGGAACGGCGCGGCCTGTTCGAGGAAGCCGCGGGCGTGTCCAAGTATAAGGCCAAGCGCGAGGAAGCCCTGCGCAAGCTGGAGCGCGTGGAGATGGATATGTCGCGCTTGAAGGATTCGCTCTCGCTCATAGACGAGCAGGTGCGCAGTCTGGATGCGGCTGCCCGCAAGGCCAAACTTTACAAGAAGTACGAGGAAGAGTTGGTCGGCTTGGAAGCGGCCAAGACCCTTTCGGACTTGGCGACCTTGGAGGCCCAGCTCTCGGAACTGGCGGCTAAGGCCGGGCCCACCCAGGAACGACTGGACGCCAAGCGCGGCGCGGTGAGCGGCGAGGAAGCCGAGGTGGCGCGTCTGGAACTGGAAAAGGCCGCCCATCAGGGGCAGCTGACCGAGATCGGGGTCAAGATCGCCGAGGTCCGGGCCGAGATCGGCAAATTCGAAGAGCGCTGCCGGGCCGCGGACCAGACCCTGGCCAGCGTGGACGGGCGCAGCGCGGACTGCAACCGGGAGCTGGAGCAGGCCCGGGAGCGGTTGGCCGGCATGGACCCGCAGATCGCGCAGGCCGGGGCGGAAGTGGAGCGGGTCCGGGCGGAGCGGGACGCCGTGCAGAAGGAGCTCGACGGCTGGCAGAGCCAGGTCGACGCGGCTGCGGCCGCCTTGGCCGCGGCGGAAGCCGAGTTGGAATCGTACCGCAAGGCCACGCTGGCCGCGGCGGACGGCGCGTTGGCGCTTTCGCATCAGTTGTCGACTCGCCAATCCGAATTGGGGCACCAGATATCCAACCTGTCCGGCAGCCTGCGCAGCCTGCAGAAAGAGATATCGGCCGAGGAATCTTATCATCGGGAATTCGAGGCGCTGCGGGTGGAAGTCGACGGGCAGGCCGGCCGGGCCGAACAGGCCCGCGTCGAGGCCGCGTCCGCGCAGACGGCTTTGGCCGGACTGCGGCAGCGGCAGGCCGAATTGTCCGAGGAGATCATGCGTTTGCGCAGCGATCTCTCCGGGACCAAGGTCCGGGTCGAGTCCCTGGAAGCTCAGGGCGGGCAGAACCCCTATTGGGTGGGGGCGCAGGCGGTGCTCAATGCCGGTATCGAGGGCGTAGTCGGCAGCGTGCGCAGCCTCATCAAGGTGGATGAAGCCTGGCGGCCGTACGTAGAGGACCTGCTGGGCGAGAAGCTTTTCGCCGTGGTCTGCGAACATTCTTCCGCCGCCCGGGCCGGGGTGGAATATCTCCAGGCCGCGGGTTCGGGCCGGGCCCGGTTCCTGATCCTGAGCACGATAAGCGGCGCCGCCTCCGACCGGGCCTATCCGGAAGAGGCCTTGCCCTTGTTGCGGCACATCCAGTATGACCCCCGGCACGAGAGCGCCGTGCGTTTCCTGTTCGCGGAGAGCTATACCTTGGGCAAGGTCCTGTTCGGGAACCATTGGGTCTGCGGCGGCGCCCAACCCGGTCCGGGGGTGCAGCTCTCCTTATCCGATATAGAGGAATTGCGTTTGCAGTTGGCCGCGACCCAGGACCAGGTCGGGGCCCGGACCTCGGAATCCGCGGCCTGCGCGGAACAGTCCGCGGCGGCCGAAGTCCGGCTGCATGAGGCTTTGACCGCGGTCAGCGCGGAGACCACGCGCGAGGAATCCTTGCGCAAGCGCCTGCAGGAGAAAGAAGAAGCCTGGCACCTGTCCCGGCAGAACGTGGAATTGGGCACGGGCGAGGCCGCCGGGATATTGCGCGAGGCGGCGCTGGTCAAGGAGACCATGGCCGGCCTGCGCGCGGCGCAGACCGAAGCCGAGGCCCGGGAAAAGGCCTGCCGGCAGACCGAGTCCGAGGCCGCGGGTCAAGTCCAGGCCTTGAAGGACGCTTTGGTGGAGAAACGCTCCGGCCAGCAGGTGCTGACCACGCGCATCGAAGGCTTGGAGCGCGAGACGGCCATACATGCCAGCAGCTACGAGCGGCTGGCCGAGAACAAGAAACATCTGGAACAGACCGTAGCCGAGCGCGGCCGGGAACTGGAAGACCTGGCCCGGCGCCGGGACGAGTCGGTAGCGGCCAAGGACCAGTCGCGCCAGCAGATCCAGGTCATGCAGGGCGAGCTGGCCAAGCATGAGAACGAGGGCGCTGCGGTCAATGAGCGGCTCCAAGAGGCGGACAAGT
>JBAZVY010000125.1:0-7585 GCA_041660645.1 Elusimicrobiota bacterium
AATACGACCGGATGGTGGTATTCGTGCTCGGACGGCTTTGGAAGGTCAGCGGACCCGGCCCGATCATCGTGGTGCCCGGACTCATGTCGGCCCAGCGCGTGAGCCTGCGCACCGTGGTCCTGGACGTGCCGCCCCAGGACATCATAACCCGCGACAATATCTCCATGAAGGTCAACGCCGTGGTGTATTTCCGAGTCGTGGATCCGGAGCGGGCTATCATCCAGGTGGAGAATTATATGTACGCCACCTCGCAGATCGCCCAGACCACCCTGCGCAGCGTCTTGGGCAAGCTGGACATGGAAGCCCTGCTCTCCCAGCGCGATCAGATCAACGCCGAACTCCAGAAGATCCTCGACTCCCATACCGAACCTTGGGGCGTGAAGGTCAGCACGGTAGAGGTCAAGAACGTGGATCTGCCTCCCGAGATGCTGCGCGCCATGGCCAAGCAGGCCGAGGCGGAACGCGAACGCCGGGCCAAGATCATCCACGCCGAAGGCGAACTGCAGGCTTCCGAAAAGCTCGGCCAGGCCGCCAAGGTCCTCTCCGAGAACCCGGCTTCGATCCAACTGCGTTATCTGCAGACCTTGGCCGAGATCTCGGTGGATAAGAATTCGACCATCATCTTCCCGCTGCCGATCGAGATGCTCTCGATGTTCACGAAGAAGAATTGACCGGGATCGAGTAATTGATGGAGAAGCCTGCCGGCATGCCCGTCCCGCGGCCCCGTCTCGGGGGCGAGCCTATCGCCTCCGAGGCGCCGCTCGGGCTTTACGTGCACGTGCCGTTCTGCTCCGGCAAGTGCGGGTACTGCGATTTTACATCGTATCCGGGGCGGGAGACTTGGGCGCCGCGCTACTTGGCGGCCTTGGAGGCGGAGGCTGCGCTGCTGCCCCGATACGGGACTCCGGATACGGTCTACATCGGAGGCGGTACGCCTTCCCAGCTCAGCGCTGCGCAGATCTCCGAGCTTTTCATCCGGCTGGGGCGGGCTTATCCCGGTATGCGCCCCGGCGAGGTCACGTTCGAGGCCAACCCCGAGAGCCTGGACGCGGCCAAGACCGAGGTCTTGCGGGCGTGCGGCGTCACCCGCTTGAGCCTGGGGCTGCAGACCCCGGACGAAGCCATCTTGCGAGGGATCGCACGCCGGCATACCTGGACGGACGCGGTGCGGGCTTACGACCTGGCCCGCCGGGCCGGGAAGTTCTCCGTGGCCGTGGACCTCATATGCGGATTGCCCGGGCAGAGCCGGGAGGATTTCGTCTACGGGCTGCGGCAGGTGCTGGCCCTGGCCCCGGACCATGTGTCGGTCTACGGGCTCGACTTGCACCCGGGCACGCCCTTGGCCGAGGCCGGCTATCATCCGGACGAAGATGCGGAGCGGGACATGTTGGAATCCGCCCTGGATACCATGGCGGAGTACGGTTTCGAACACTACGAGATATCCAATTTCGCCCGGCCGGGGCAGCGCTCCCAGCATAACTTGAACTACTGGAGCGGCGGGCAGTACGTGGGCTTGGGCTGCGGCGCCTCCGGGCACTTGGCCGGAGCGCGCTGGCGCAACCACGAGGATCTGGCGGCTTACTGCGGACAGGTGGAGCGGGGCGTGCGCCCCACGACCGAGAGCGAACGGCTCTCGGGCAAGGACAAGCTGGGCGAGCGGGTGTTCTTGGGCTTGCGCCTGACCGAAGGCCTGGAAGTCGATCCGGATATGGAGCGGGAGTTCGCGCGGGAGTGGCAGGACCTGGAGCGTCGAGGGCTGGTGACGCGTTCGGGAGGACGGGCCCGGTTGACCCGGGAGGGCATATTCCTGGCGAACGAGGCTTTCGCTAGCTTCGTGGCGCCGTTCGAGGTGAAATTATGAAGACCTTCGTCCTGGACACCAACGTCATACTCCATGATCCTCAAGCCATGTTCGCTTTTCAGGGTTCGCGCGTGGTCATACCCTTGACCGTGATCGAGGAGCTCGACACCTTCAAGCGCAATAACGACGAGCGCGGCCGCTCCGCGCGCATGGTGGCCCGTCAGCTCGACGAGCTGCGCAAGAAGGGCAAGCTCTCCAACTGGGTGGACCTGGAGCACGGCGGCAAGCTCAAGGTCGAGATCCAGGTCTCCGACGGCCTGCCCCGGTCCTTCTCCGCGCACACCAAGGACAACGAGATATTGTCCACGGCCCAGTACCTGCGCAAGCAGGGCGAGAACGTGGTGTTCATATCTAAGGACATCAATCTGCGCATCAAGGCCGAGGCCTTGGGCCTGGAAGCCCAGGACTATGAGAAGGCCAAGGTCGATGTGGACGTGCTCTACACCGGCTGGCGCGAGGTCACGGTGGAGGCCGGGGTCATAGATAAGTTCTTCAAGGACAAGAAGGCCGCGCTGCCCGGAGTGGAGCTCGTGCCCAACGAGTTCGTGGTGCTCAAGAGCGGGGCCGGCGGTTCCCAGAGCGCGCTGACCCGCTACGACCAGAAGGCGGGGGGGCTGGTGCCCCTGAGCAAGGCGGATTCCGCGCCTTGGGGCGTAAAGCCTTTGAACATGGAGCAGCGCTTCGCCTTGGAACTGCTCATGAACCGCGACGTGCAACTCTTGACCCTGGTGGGCGTGCCGGGTTCGGGCAAGACCCTGCTCTCTTTGGCCGCGGGCCTGCATCAGACCTTGGAGGAGAAGTATTTCCGCCGCATATTGGTGGGGCGGCCGGTGGTGGCCGTGGGCCATGACATAGGGTTCTTGCCGGGCACCAAGCAGGAGAAGCTCACCAATTGGATGGGCGCCATATACGATAATTTAAGCTTCCTCTTGGAGCGTCCCAAAGGCTCCTTGGAGACCTCGGACATGGATATCCAGATGCTGATAGAGGACGGCACTCTGGAGATCGAGGCCGTGACCTATCTGCGCGGCCGCACCCTGCCCAACCTGTGCATAATCATAGACGACGCCCAGAACCTGACCCCGCACGAGGTCAAGACCATCATCTCGCGCGCGGGCAAGGGCGCCAAGATCATCCTGACCGGCGATCCCTATCAAATCGATAATTACTATCTGGACGCCTCGTCCAACGGGTTGACCTATTTGGTGGAGCGTTTCAAGGGCCAGTCTCTGTTCGGGCACGTGACTTTCACCAAGAGCGAGCGCAGCCCGCTGGCCGCCATGGCCGCTGACCTGCTGTAAAGGAGGCTCCTTCATGCTGGAGAAGACATATTCAGCTCAGCCGGTGGAGGCGAAGTGGAGCGCCACCTGGCGGGCCGCGGACTTGTTCCATGGCGAGCCTGGCGCGGTAGCGCCAGGTGGGGAAATCAAGCCTTTCGTGGTGGTGATCCCTCCGCCCAACGTGACCGGCGCCCTGCACGTGGGCCATGCCTTGGACAATACCCTGCAGGACATATTCGTGCGCTATCACCGCCTCTCGGGCCGGCCGGTGTGCTGGGTCCCGGGCACGGACCACGGCGGCATCGCTACCCAGAGCGTGATGGAGAAGCAGCTCAAGGCCGAGAAGCTCACCCGCCTGACCCTGGGCCGGGAGAAGTTCTTGGCCCGCATGCAGGTCTGGACCCGGCAGTGCAAGAACACCATATTGGGACAGCTCGAACGCCTGGGCTGCGCCTTGGATTGGCGGCGCGAAGCCTTCACCATGGACGAGGACCGGGCCGAGTCCGTGTACGAGGCCTTCAAGACTTTGTGGGGCAAGGGCTGGATATATCGCGGCGAGCGCATGGTCAATTGGTGCGTGCATTGCGGCACCGCGCTCTCCGACATCGAGGTGGAATTCGAGGACCGCAAGGGCCACCTCTGGCATATACATTATCCGGCCGTAGACGGCGGCCGGGGCGCGGTGGTGGCCACGACCCGGCCCGAGACCATGCTGGGGGATACGGCCGTGGCCGTCAACCCCAAGGACTCCCGCTATCAGGGCTTGGCGGGGAAAAAATTGCGTCTGCCCTTGACCGACCGGGAGATCCCGGTGGTGGGTGATGAATACGTGGATTCGGATTTCGGTACGGGCGCGCTCAAAGTCACGCCCGCGCACGACGCCAACGACTTCGAGATCGGACAGCGGCATAAGCTGCCTGCGGTCACGGTGATATCCCCGGATGGGCATATGACCGAGGCCGCGGGGCCGGCTTACGCGGGACTATCCCGGGAAGCGGCGCGCGATAAGATCGTGGAAGACCTCAAGGCCGCGGGCCTGCTGGAGAAGGTCACGGATTATCCGCATAGCGTAGCCGTGTGCTACCGCTGCAATCAAGCCATAGAACCGCTGGTGTCTTGGCAGTGGTTCGTGCGCATGGAGGAACTGGCCAAGCCCGCGATCACCGCCTTGGATTCCGGCCGCTTCCGGCTGTATCCGGATTCCTGGGCCAAGCCTTACCGGCAGTGGCTGGGCAATATCCGGGACTGGTGCATATCCCGCCAGATCTGGTGGGGGCACCGCATCCCGGTCTGGTATTGCGTGAAGTGCCACGGGGAACGCATCAAGACCGACTTCCATCAAGTGGCCCAGGCCCGGGGCGTGCTCAGCGTGGCTCAGCCCGAATCCTGCCGGGTGTGCGGGGGCAGTGAGTTCGTACAGGACCCGGACGTGCTCGATACCTGGTTCTCTTCGGCCTTGTGGCCCTTCTCCGTGTTCCGCTGGCCGGGCCGGACCCCGGAACTTAAGTTCTTCTATCCCACGTCCTTGCTGGTGACCGGCTACGAGATCCTGTATCTGTGGGTGGCGCGCATGCAGATGATGGGCTTGGCCCTGACCGGCGAGGCGCCTTTCCCGGAGTGTTTGATCCACGGGATCGTGCGCGATAAGAGCGGCAAGAAGATGTCCAAGTCCTTGGGCAACGTGGTGGACCCCTTGGTCATGATGGACAAGTACGGTACCGATGCTTTCCGTTTCTCGTTGGTGATCCAAGCCCATCCCGGCAAGGACATCCCGTTCGCGGAGAGTTCGATCACGGGTTCGCGCAATTTCGCCAACAAGCTGTGGAATTCCACCCGATTCGTGCTGATGCACCTGCCGGAAGCGAAGATCTATTCGTTGGCGGGGCTGGACCGCAAGAAGCTCGAACTCTGCGACCGCTGGATATTGGCCGAGTATCAGGCTGCTCTGGCCGCGGTGCGCGAGAAGCTCGACGTGTACGAGCCCGCGGCCGCGGCCGACGCGCTCTACGGCTTCTTGTGGGATAAATTCTGCGACTGGTATGTGGAATTGGCCAAGATCCGGCTGCAAGGTGCAGATGAGATCGCCAAGAATACCGCCCGCACCGTGCTGGTCGAGGTCTTGGACGGCACTCTGCGCATGCTGCATCCCTTCATGCCCTACATCACCGAGGAACTGCACGCCGCGCTGAAGCCTTTCGTGGGCGTGCCGGGCCGCTTCGTGGTGGAGGCGGGGCTGCCCCGGTCGGGCGATCAGACCGACGACGCGGCCCGCCGCGATATGGGCACGGTCATGGAAGCGGTCACGGCCCTGCGCACCCTGCGCTCCCAGCTCAACGTGCCGCCCGGGCTGAAGATCAGAGTGGTCAGCGCCGGCGGCAGCCAGGAGACCCGGCAGTTGTTGGATCGGCATGCCGATTACCTTAAGGCGCTGGTGCATATCGAGGAGCTGAGCTATTCTGCGGATGGCGTCCGGCCGCCGCACAGCGCCACGGCCGTGGCCGCGGGCATGAGCTTCTATGTGATGCTGCAGGGCCTCATCGACTTCTCGCAGGAGCGCGAGCGCCTGCGCAAGGAGATCGTCAAGGTGGAGACGGAATTGACCAAGATCTCTTCCAAGATGGAGAATAAGGACTTCTTGGCCCGGGCGCCTCAGTCCGAGGTGGAATTGGCGCGCAATCAGCACGACGCGGCGCGCGCCCGGCACGAGCGGCTCAAGGAAACGCTCACCATGTTGTCGGCATGATCATCCGCCGCCTGATCCTGGGACTGTTCTTGGCCGGACTGGCGGCCGCGCCGGCTTACGCGGCTCGCGTCGCCGTGCACGTGCACAAGGAAGCTGCGGATTGGGATCCGATCTCGGTGCGGCTGGTAGCCGGGAACAAGCCGACCCGCGGTTTTTGCGAGCGCAAGCTGCGCCAGGTCGGGACCGGATATCGCGGCGAGCCCTCCGCGGCTAAGGTCACGGTGCGCAGCTATCCGTCCGGAGACGACCGCTGGCTGGTGGTGGCGGTGCATCCCGACTTGCTGCGTGGGGCGCGCATCCATCTGGAGGCGCGTTTTCTGATCCAAGAGGGCTACCTGGAAGAGGTCGTGGTCGCGGCCGTGACCTTGGTGGGAAGCCGGAGTTCGCCCGGAGACGACAGCGCGGATTCCTTCAGTTTGCGCGCCGCGGGCCGGGATTTCGTGGAGCAGACGCCGCGCAGCGGGGAAGTCGAACTCAATGCCATAGACCCGTCCGCCAGCCCGGGCGCGGTCAACGCGGGCCGCGTCAAGTTCGCCAATTTCGGGGACAAACAGCTGGGTTTCGTCAATTTCGCCTGGTCGGTCAAGGGCGTGGCTTCGTCCAAGCCGATGATGCAGATCGAGGGCAAGAGCCGGACCCCGCATCGAAGAAGAAAATCACGATAAGCCGCAGGTCAATTAGAGCTAGAACTGAAGCGGCGTTGGGCCGAGGCATCGTCTTCCAGCGCGGTGCGCTTGGCGGAATACATGCCCATCAGGATCATGATGCCGATGGTCACCGCGGCGAGTACGCCCCAGGACGCGTAGCGGAACCAGGGCGGCAGTTTGGGCATATCGCCGCCTTTGTCCAGGAGCAGGAATTCCGGCGGGATCTCGGCCCAAGGGTCTTTCTTGGCCGGGGCTTTATTTTTCGTGGCCGGGGACGTTTCAGTCGGGCTGACGGCCGGCTGGGCCGCGGGCGGAGCCGCCGGGGGCGTGGGCGCGGCTGGCGTTTGCGGGGTGGATTCTTTTACAGCCGGCACGGCGCGCTTCTTGTTGAAAGGTTCTTTGCAGAAATCGCACCACTGCGCGGATTCCGGGGAAGTGAATCCACAGGCCGGGCATTTTATATCCATGCTCAACCCCGGTCGTATTTAAGACGGGTCTGGGCCTTGGGGTGGCCTACCGTGTTGCGCAGCGCGCCCAGCTTGTCCACGCGCAGTTCCACTTCGTCTCCGGGACGCAGCCAGCGGTTGAGGTCCAGGCCGCAGCCGCGATAGAAGGTGCCGGAGCCGAGCACATCGCCCGGATATAGGGTCTCTTCCTGGGAGACATGGGATAGCATGAGGCCCCAGCTCCAGTAGCGGTCTTGGGTGCGGCCTTTGCCCCACAGTTGGCCGTTGATCCAGGCTTCCATGCCCAAGTCGTCGTCTGGAGAGGCTTCGTCGGCGGTGACCAGGCAGGGGCCGAGGGCGTAGGCGAAATCCTTGGCCTTGGCCGGTCCGGTGCCGCATAGCATCTCCGACTTCTGTATGTCGCGGGCCGAGAAATCGTTCATTATGACAAAGCCGGCGATATGGCTGGCGGCTTGCTGGGGCGTCAGGCCGCGGCCTTCGCGGCCGATGACGCAGGCCACTTCCAATTCGAAATCGAAGCGCCGGGTATATGCGGGCCAGGGTATCTCCGCGCCCGGACCGTAGATCTCCCGGGGATTGCCCTTATA
>JBAZVY010000126.1:0-7565 GCA_041660645.1 Elusimicrobiota bacterium
CAGCGCTCCCATTGGCGGCACGCCGCCGGGCAATATGGCGGGGTTTACCTTGTAGAGCTTGAGCTGTTTGAGCACTTGAGGGTTGTCTTTGGCGAACCGGCACGCGGAACTGCCCCATATGTCCAGGGAGGGGTAGAGCATGCGCAAGGCTTTCTTTACATACCGATAGCATTTGCCGGTGAAGCCCACGGTCGCGCTTTGTTTGGCGGCCGCCGCTAGTTTTTCAGCCCGGCTCCAGTCCATCCAGGCGGAGAGGGTACTCCAGTTCTTGAATCTCTTAGGGCGCGGCATCCGGCCGGCTTCTTTACCAGACAGCGTGGGAAGGAGGGATAGGGAGGATATCGCGGGTATCGGGGCCAACGCTGCCGGCTTAGCCAGGGGCTGGGACACGGACGATCCGGCCGAGGCCGCCTGAGGCTCTTTATCGGACTGGCCCGAGCTGAACCAGGATCTTATGATGGCTAGGGGCGATTTCCAATCCAGCATAGCGCTGCGTCTGGGGGCGGCGGCTGGGGCCGGGGCTGGGGTCAGGGGCGGGACTTCCATGAATCTTAGATGCCCGGGCTGGACTCGGGGAGGCAGGTCCTTAATATCCCTACCGCGGGCGGGGGGAGCGGCCGGGGCGCCGGCCGCGGCCTCGGGCAGGGAGTCGGATCCTTTATGCGCCCCGAATGCATTTTGGGCTTTAGCCAGTTTGGCCGGCAGGTCGGATTGCTCTTGGCCCAGGCGGGAAGCGCGTAGGTGCCGCTCCGCCAGGGCCGCGGTCTGAGTCTGGGTGTTGACCCGGAGGCCGTAGAGTCTTATCGCGGCCTGGGGATCCATATTCACGGTCTGAGCGACTTGGCGGATCCGGGCGTGGAAGGCTTCTGGGGATTCCGAGTTTTCTCGACCGGCTTGCACCGCCCGCATCTTCGTTACGTTATCGAAGAACCAAGAATAGCTGGGGTTCTGGCTCGGATATTCCGGCAGCCGGGATTCCGGAACGGGCTGGCCGGACCTGAAGGCGGATAGAGCGCTGGAATAGGATCGGCCCAGGGAGTTTACGAATGTGCGGGAAGCCTCGGATTGGGCTTGGGATGCCAGGGGGAGGATGGCGAATATGACGGTGATCAGGATTATCCGCATAGGTTCGTGCCTTTGAGGCTAGTGTAACAGCCCCCGCGGGCATTTTCAAGGGCCAGCCGCAGGTTTACTGAAATTTTAAATTCTTCATACGGTTGCCGCTTTATTCGCAACAGCCATTATCATGTGGTATCATTAGCGTTGCCGGAGCATTTTAGCGACCCTATATGACGGGAGATATCATGGAAACGACTCCTTGGCCTGCCACCCCGCCTTCTCAAAAATCCGATCTGCGCGCTGAATTGGAGACCGACGTGGCTATCATCGGCGCCGGCATACACGGCGCGGCCTTGGCCCGGGAGCTGTCTCTGCGGCAGGTGCCTTGCGCCTTGGTGGACCAGGGCGCGGTAGGCGGCGGGACCTCGCAGTGGTCCAGCAAGCTCCTGCATGGGGGCATACGCTATATGCTCACCGGCGACATCAAGCAGATGCGCGAGGGCCTGCAAGAGCGCGCCACGTGGGTGCGCATAGCGCCCCAGCGCTGCCAGTGGAGCGCGTTCTGGATGCCGCATAATTGGATGGTGGAGGGCTGGACCCATCAGTTCGGTATAGGGCTTTATGACTATTGGGGCAATGACCGGCCGGGCTGGCCGGCCGAATCCAAGCTGGGCGCGGTGCCGAGAGCTCAGTTCCGGGCCGATCCGCGCTCTGCCCGCGGTCCCTTCGTGGGCGCGACCGCGTATGCCGACTTGTTGACCTGGGACGGCGACCTGACCAAGGACCTGGCGGCTTCCAGCCAGGCCACGATGCTGGATTTCCATGAGATCGTGTCCTGGGAAGAGCGGGGCGGAGCTTTGGCCGCGGTGCGGATAAGGGACCGGCGCGACGGTACGCTCCGCCGATTGGAGGCCAAGCGCTGGGTATTCGCTTTGGGGCCGTGGACCGACACGGCCATGAAAGCCTGGTTCAACGAGCCCGGCCCGCGGCTGCGCCTTTCCTCCGGCATCCATATTTGGTTCCCGGCGGTTCCCGGTTGCGAGCGGCCTTGGGCCATCCGCCGGCCCGGAGGCCGCATCTTGTTCGTGATCCCCCGGGACGGCAGGCTGCAGGTGGGAACCACGGAGCGCGAGGTGTCCGACGGCTGGGTCCCGATCGCGGATTCCGAGCGGGAAGAATTGTTCAAGGCTTTGGAAGAATACCTGCCGGCCCTGCCCTGGCGCCGCATGCCGGTGCTCAAGGAAGAACTGGGGGTGCGGCCTCTGACCGCGGGCCAGGGCTTGACCGCGAGACTCAGCCGGGAGGCGGTGCTGGAAAAGCATCCCCGTTTTTCTAATCTGCGCTTGGTGTTGGGGGGCAAGCTCACTACGGCCCGAGCGCTCATGGCTGTTCTGGCCACGCAGCTTACCGGCCGGGAGTGTCCGGAGTCCAAGACCGAGCCCCTGCGCATGTGGGACCGCGCCCAGCAGCCTGCGGCCGTATAGATACGCTTGGAATCAGCCGCCGCGGCGCAGTCTGGCCGCCGTGCGGAGATATTCCGTCAGGGTGTGAGAGGGGAAAAATCCGTCCGGGGCCTGCCGACGGTAGGGTTGGGCCCGGCCTTGCGCGAGATCTTCCAGGGCTTTAAGGAATAGGCCGGTTCCGGCGAGGATGCATTTGAAGTAGTGGGAAGCCAGCGTGTCTTGCCCGGGCGTGAACGGGATCTTTTGCTGGTATAGGATGTCTCCGGTGTCGATGCCCGCGTCGACTTTGTGGATGCTGACCCCGACGTTGCCCAGGTCGCCGCGGTAAAAAGCCCAGAAGTTCCCGCCGCCGCGGTATTCCGGGATGATGCCGCAATGGATGTTGAGCGCCATGTTTTTGGCCGCGGCGATGACCTCGGGCTTGAGCACCGAGGTGCCGAGCACCAATATGACATCGGGCGCCAGGCCGCGCAGATAATCCGCGCACTCGGGCGCGTTGACGGAATCGAATGCGCGCAACGGCACCTGGGGCGGCCAATCCGGGGCGGGCTCGCCCTGGAATACCATCCGGCGCCGCAGCCGGTTCTCCGCGGCTTCTAGGAATAGTTTCTTGTAGATGATGAAAGCCGCCTGGTCCAAGGTCCTCAGCCAACCGTAGCTCCGGGGCCGCGTGATGAGCCACCAGCGGAGTTTGGCCCGCCAGGGACGCCGTCTGGCCTCTACGACCACGGCTTGCAATGGGAATCGGGCATGGATCTGCCGCAGGGTGTGGCGGGAAAGCTCGCTGTCGTTGGTAAGCGCGACGATGTTCATCGGGCTCCGGGGATCATGACGCGTCAGTATACAATTTCTAGGCAGCAGGCGATAAAACCCGGGCCGCGGGCGGACGGCATCCCCTTGAATCCGAGGCGAAGGACCGCTATACTGGGTACAATATGTCCGACGCCATCTGCCTGATCATCCCGCCTTCCGCTTTCCTGCTCGATGAGCGGGTGTTCATGAGCCTGGGCATACTGCGGGTGGCCGCGGTCCTGGAACAGTCCGGGCGCAGCGTGGAGATGCTGGATCTTTCCGGCGTCGAGAACTATGAACAGGTAGTCGGCGAGCATGCCGCGCGCAGTCCGGCCGCGGTGTTCGGGTTGACCGTCACCACCCCGCAGTACCCGGCCGCGACCCGGATCGTGGCCGCATTGCGCCGGGTCCGGCCGGACGCGCGCGTGGTCCTGGGCGGGCCGCACGTCACTTTGGTCAACGCCGCCTACAAGCACCCCGAGACCGGCGGGCCGCGCAGCCGAGCGGCCCAGGCCTACGAACAGATGCGCGCTCTGGCGGACGTGTTGGTAGCCGGAGACGGCGAAGAGGCGGTGTTCGCGGCCCTGCGGCCCGACGCCCCTAAGCTCGTAGACGCCGACGACCCGGCTTCGCCCATGTTTTTGGATGATAAACGTTTGGACCGGCTGCCCTTCCCGGCCCGGCAGCTGGTCGATGTCGACAGCTATAACTATCAGATCGACGGCGTGCGCGCCCTATCCATGATCGCCCAATTGGGATGTCCGTTCCAATGCGGATTCTGCGGGGGGCGCCGGTCGCCCAGCCTGCGGCGGGTGCGCATGCGTTCCTCGGCCAACGTGGTGGCGGAGATGGAATCCCTGTATCGTGCTTATGGCGTGCGGGGGTTCATGCTTTATGACGATGAACTCAACGTGAACCGGCATATGCTGGAACTCATGGACCAGGTGCGCGGACTGCAGGACCGCCTGGGCGTAGAGTTCCGGCTGCGCGGGTTCATAAAGTCGCATATCTTCAACGACGCCCAAGCCGAGGCCATGTATAAGGCCGGGTTCCGCTGGATATTGACCGGCTTCGAATCCGGATCCTCCCGCATCCTGGTCAATATGAACAAACGGGCTACCCGCCAGGACAACACCCGCTGCGTGGAGACGGCGCGACGGCACGGGCTCAAGGTCAAGGCCTTGATGTCATTGGGCCATCCCGGGGAGTCCGAGGAGACGGTGGCCGATACCCGGGACTGGCTCTTGGAAGCTAAGCCGGATGACATCGATATCGCGCTTATAACCACCTATCCCGGCACGCCTTATTACGATGAGGCCGTTCCGCTGGCCGGCCGGCCCGGGGTCTGGGCTTATACCTTCCCGGCCACTGGGGACCGGCTCTACTCCTGCGACGTGGACTACGCTCAGGTCGCGGAGTATTATAAAGGCGATCCGGAGGGCGGTTATCGTTCTTTCGTGTTCACCGACCAGCTCTCTCCGGAGCGCCTGGTGGAGCTGCGCGACAGCGTGGAGCGGGAAGTGCGCGCGGCCCTGGGCATACCGTTCAATCCGGCCCGCGCTTCCCAGCGCTATGAACATTCCATGGGCCAGACCGAATTGCCTGCCCGGATATTAAGACGCAGCCGCTGAGCCGGCGGGCGGGGGTCAAAAAGGCAGGAAACGCCATTTGACGATGGTCCACAGCATGCGTACGCCGTGGTGCCAGCGGATCTTCTTGCCTTCCTCGTAGCTGCGCGGCCGGTATTTTATAGGCACTTCCGCGAGCCGGCAGCCTCGGCGCAAGAGTTTGCAGATGAGTTCGTTGTCGTATTCGAACCCGTCTGCGGCTATGGGTATGGAGGCTATCAGATCCCTGCGGAAGGCTTTGTAAGCTCCCTCGTAGTCCGTGGCGGCATGGCCGTAGAGCAGGTTGGTGGCGATGACGATGGCGATGTTGCCTATATAGTGAGTGAAGAACGGCGAGCGCCGGGGTCCGAAGAAGAAGTGCGGCCGATCGTGGGCGAAGCGCGAGCCCATGACCGCGTCCGCCCGGCCTTCCAGTATCGGGGCCACCACGGCTTTGTGGTCGGCGGGGTCATACTCCAGGTCTGCGTCCTGGATGAGCACGATATCGCCCGTGGCCGCGGCGAATCCGGTCTTGACGGCCGCGCCTTTGCCCCGGTTCTCAGGGTGGACCATCACTTTGATGCCGCTGAGTCCGCGGAGCACTGCGCCGGTGTCGTCGCTGGACCCATCGTCTACGGCTATGATCTCCCGCTCCACTCCGGGGATGCCGGCGGCTTGGACGCACTTGATCACTTCGGTTATATGGGCGGCTTCGTTGTGGCAGGGGATGACTATGGAGACCTTCATCGGTTAGATTATATATTGCATTACGCTGTCCATGCGAGGGGATCGGATCCGGATATCGGCTTTTGCGGCAACGCGGGGCAACTGCAGGAGTCCGATGAAAAACCGGAGTTCTTCGCTGAAGGCATAGCCCATTCCAGCATTTCGATGCGTTCCTTCCGGTTGGGCTAGGAATCGCTTTCCCCGCATTGGAAAAAATACTAGCATCAGTCCTAGGTCGCGGAGGTGCGTCATGACAGTCGCCATTTTGATCGGACTCGGTATCGGATTCGGATTCGCAGGCTGTATCCTGTATTCCCGGTGGAAGCGGTCCGACAAGCCTGCGCATTTCCGCATCCCCATACGTCCGGGCTGTTTCCGGCTGGTGGCTTGCGACGAGATGGGCGGAGCGGAGCTGAACCGGGTCGTGGATGATTTCAGCAGCTTCGAGGAGGCCGCGGCCGAGGCGGTCCGGGAACGCGCGGATTCCGAGCTTCTGGCGGGGCGGAGAGGCAATCCGACTAAATTCTTGATATACGACCACTCGGAGACCTTCGTGGGGGATTGGACCGGCCGTAGGAAAATAGTTCCGGATACCGGCGCCGGGGCTTAGTTTACGCCCGGCATCCGCGCCAGGCGATCATATGGCCGCGTATGCCGGAGAGCGTGGCGGCCATGACCGCCTTTGAATCATCCTCGGCCAGGGCCAGCCGGGATATGGCATAGGGGTCGGTGTTATCCGGGCGGTTCAAGCGCAGCCCGCCGGCCACGGCGTTGGCATATCCGGCTTGCCGGGCCAGCCGGGTCACTTTTGCGTCGCAATCCCCGTTGGGATAGGAGAAGCTGTCCACCCGGCAGCCGCAGAGTCCTTCCACGATATCCTTGGATGCGCTCAGTTCTTGAAGCGCGTCGGCTTCCGGCAGGGCGGTCAATATGGCGTGCCGGCACCCGTGCGCGCCGAACTCCACTAGTCCGGAGCCGGCCATCTCCCGGATCTGGGCCGGGGCCAGGGGGGCGAACAGGGCCGGGTATTCCGGAGCCTGGGAGCCTAGGAGTTCGCCGCAGATGCGGTCTACGAGCTCTACCCGTTGCGAGTCCGGCAAGAGCTTGAGGGCTTTTTTGACCGTGAGATAGGCCGCGATCCGATCGGCCGGAGCGGCTAACTCGTGAACTGCGCTGCATACCGGGTCTTTCCAGCCGCCGCGAGCCGCGCCTTCGAAGGCGAGGGCGAGGCGGTCCACCCAGAGGGGTTTTTGTCCGGCCACGAAATCCGTGGCCAGATACATGGTCGCGTGCAGGCCGTGCTTGCGCAGCAAGGGCAATACCACGCTGTGGTTGTTGGCGTAGCCATCATCGAAAGTCAGCACCGCGCAGCGTTCGGGCAAGGGCTCCCCGGATGCGAGGCTGGCCGCGTAGCGGGAAAGGGAGATGACTTGGAAGTGGTCTTTTAGGAAAGCGAATTGGCGGTCCAGGGCCGCCGCCGCAATGTGCTTGCGCTCGCAGTTCAGCACCCCGGGATGATCCTGGTCCGTGGCCCCGTGGTAGAGCAGGACCGGGATATGCCTCCGGTGGATGCGCAGGGCCAGGGCGGTGGCGCCGGAGGCGTACAAAGCCCCGTAGGCCAGGTCCTTGAGCATTTTATGCGGCGCCATGCTCTCATGGTACCAAAACTTACGGCCCCGGCCAATTTTATATACTTGCTGCGATGAAGCCATTCGTGTCCGTGCTGATCGATAATCGCAATTATGGCCGGTTCTTGGCCCAGTGCATAGGCAGCGTGCTGGCCCAGGATTATCCGGCGGACCGTATGGAGATCGTGCTCATAGACGACGGTTCTACGGATGATTCGCTCCAGGTCGCGGCCAGTTTCGGCGAGCGGATCCGCGTCATCGCGCAGGCTAACACCGGCCAAGCCGGGGCT
>JBAZVY010000127.1:0-7546 GCA_041660645.1 Elusimicrobiota bacterium
GTGGGCCCGGAGCCGGCGGCTGGTGCGCGGCGGCAGGGATCTCACTAGGGAATCCCAAGCGCGCTTTTCCAAGGCCTCCAGATACGGGGTGGCGCAGTTCCAGCAGGATATCGATCGGAAAGCCACCGCGGCTCCGCAGACGGCGCACTTCATGGCGTCAACTCCCGATGAGGCGGTCCAGCGCTCGCAGATAGGCGCGCTGGCCCCCGCCGCATATCTGGGCGGTGCAGACCGGGGCTATCACCGAGCGGCGGCGGAAGGGCTCTCGCTTTTTTATATCCGAGAGGTGGACTTCTATGGTGGGTATGCCGATCGCGGCCACGGCGTCCCGCAGGGCGTAGGAATAGTGGGTGTAGGCTCCGGGGTTGAGGATCATGCCCTGGGCCCAACGGCGGTTGCGGTGCATGATGTCCATGAGCCGGCCTTCGCAGTTGGATTGGAATATCCGCAGCGCCGCGCCCTGCTTGCGGGCTTGGCCGCGCAGCCGGGCATCGAGTCGGGGCAAGGTCAGGGTCCCGTATATATCCGGTTCCCTTTCCCCCAGCAGGTTTAGATTGGGACCGTGCAATACCAAGATGTTCATCTTATCTCCGCGAGCAGCCAGCGCAGGTTGGCGCGTATGTCCGCTTCCGGCAGCCCGGCCAGGATGCGAGGACGGCCGGGGGCGCGCAGCAGCACGAAGCGCAGGCGTCCGCCGCGGGCTTTCTTATCGTGCCGCAGGGCGGCCATCACCGCGGCTTCGTTCAGCCGGACGCGCGGCGCCGGCAGTCCGGCCAGGAATGAATCCAAGTCTTCGGCCGTGTCCGCGCGCAGTCCGGCATGCCGACGAGACAGGCGCAGGGCGGCGCGCATGCCCAGGAGTACGGCTTCGCCGTGGAGCAGTCCGGAGCCGCCGGCCGCGGTTTCCAAGGCATGGCCCAGGGTGTGCCCGAAATTCAGGATATCGCGTCTCCCTGCGGTCTCGCGCGGGTCGCGGGCCACGATGCGGGCTTTGCCCAGCGCGGCCCGGCGCACCAAGCGTTCCGTGGCCGCGGGGTCGGCGACCAGCAGGCTCAGCCAGCAGGCGCGCATCTGGGCTAATAGGCCGGGATCGCATACCAGCCCGAGCTTGGCGGCTTCGATCAGGCCGCAGATCCTCTGCCGCGGAGGCAGGGTGTCCAGCCAAGCGGTGTCGCATACGGTGCGCATCGGCATATGGAAGGCGCCGGCCAGGTTCTTGCCCGCGGGCAGGTCTATTCCGGTCTTGCCGCCGATTCCGCTGTCGGTCTGCCCCAGCAGCGTGGTGGGCAGGCTGAGCAGGGGATGCCGCGCATGTATATGGCGGCGGCGAATCCCGCCGCATCCGTGACCGCGCCTCCGCCCAGGGCGGCCAAGGCCGAGTCCCGTCCCAGGCCCAGCCGGATCAGCCGGTTTAAAATGCCGGATACCGCGGCCCAGGTCTTGGCTTTTCCGCCGCGGGGCAGAAGATAGGCCTCGGTCTTTAGCCCGGCCCGGCGCAGGGCGGCCCGCACCTGTGCGCCGTGCAGCCGCCATACTGCGGGTTCGGACACGAGCAGTATCCTGCGAGACGGGCACGCTCCGGCCGCCCAGACGCCGGCGTGCCGGCTGATGCCGCGGCCTATAAGTATCGGAGCGGATGCGCGTTTCATGGGACCATCATAGCAAAGGCCGCAGTTTTCGGTGGAGCTGGGCCGCGGTCCGGCCCGGGGTGTTGCGAGTGGTGGAGGCTTGGATGGCGGCATGCGCATAGCCGGCGCGGCGGCGGCGCAGGAGGGCGCGCAAGCGGTTGCGGCGGCCCGGGACCGGGCCCCGCCGGGGCCGCCCGGCCGGGCCGCTGCGCAATCTTCGCCACAGTTCCGGTTCGGCGCAGGTCAGCCCTACCAGCAGCCCGGAGCCGGAGATCAGGCGCCGGTTCTCGGCCCGAGTGAGCGCGCCCGCGCCCAAGGCTGCGACCAGGCCGTCGTCCCGGGTTATCCGGCGCAGGGCCCAGGTCTCGGCTCTGCGGAAAGCGCCTTCGCCGCGTCGGAATATATCGGCCACGGAGCATCCGCAGCTGCGTTCGATCTCCGCATCCAGGTCCACGAAGCGCCGGCCCAGCCGGCGCGCGAGCATGCGGCCGACCGTGGTCTTGCCCGCAGCCATGAAGCCGGTGAGGTAAAGGTTCATCAGCCGCGTCTTAGGGCTTGGAGTCGAGGCAGGATCTCGCGCAGGGAGTCTCCGCCGGTCTTTTCCAGCAGGGCGTCGGCCAGGACCAGAGCGACTACGGCTTCCGCGACCACGGCCGCGGCGGCGACGGCGCAGACGTCGCTGCGCAGGACCGGGGCCGGGGCCGGCCGGCCGGTGCGCAGGTCCACCGAGGCCAGGGGTTTGGCCAATGTGGGTATTGGCTTCATGGCCGCGCGCAGTAGGATGGGGGCGCCCGTGGTCATCCCGCCTTCCGTGCCGCCGCAGTGATTGCTGCAATAGTCCGGGCGGCCGTTGCGGAGTAAGTAGGCGTCTTGGACTTGGGAGCCGGGGGAGCGGGCGGCTGCGAAGCCGAGACCGAACTCCACGCCTTTTACTCCATTTAAGGCCATGAGCGCTCCGGCTAGGATCCCGTCGATACGGCGGTCCCAATGCGCGTAACTGCCTAAGCCCGGCGGCAGGCCGTCGGCCCAGACTTCGAATACGCCTCCCGCGGTGTCGCCTTTGCGGCCGAGGCGTTTGATATGTGCGGCCATGCGGCGGGACGCGGCCGGGCTAGTGGCGCGGGTGGGCGAGGCGTCGCTGCGCGCGTTGAGTCCGGATATCGGCCCGGTCCAGGGAGCGGGATCGGTCTCCGGGCCTATGGCTATGACCCGGCTGGCTACGAGGATGCCGCACTCTTCCAGGAACCTGCGCGCGATAGCGCCTAAGGCGGTACGCATGCAGGTCTCTCGGGCGCTGGCCCGTTCCATGACGTCGCGCAAGTCCGAGAATCCGTACTTGCGGGCTCCGGCCAGGTCCGCATGCCCGGGACGGGGTACGGTGAGCGCCGGCTCCGGCCCGGCGCCGCGCGCGGCGTTGGGTATGACGATAGCGATCGGGGAGCCCAAGGTCCGGCCCCGGCGCAGGCCGGAGAGCAGTTCCACGCGGTCGGACTCCAGCCCCTGTCTGGGGCTGCGGCCTACGCCCAGCCGGCGGCGGGCTAGATCCCGTTCTATGCAGGCCGCGTCCAAGTCCAGCCCGGCGGGCAAGCCTTCCAATATGCCGGTCAGGGCCGGGCCGTGGGATTCTCCGGCGCTCAGGAATCTAAGGCGCATGATATTCCCTCCAATATGAATTCCTTCCAAGCCTGGCGGCGCTTTCGGGGCAGGGGGCCGAACCAGAACTCCCAGGCCTGCAGGGCTTGGCAGACCAGCATCCCGGTGCCGCCTTGGGTCCGGGCGCCCAGGCGCAGGGCCTGGCGTTGGAAAGCGGTGCGGCGTCCGTACACCAGGTCCAGAGCGGCGCGGCAGCCCGGCCAGCCGGCCGGGGCCGGGGAGCGGTCCGGGTAGCCGGGCAAGCCTAGGGGAGTGGCATTGACCGCCAGGTAGGCCGGGCCTGCGGGCCCGGTCTGGAATACGGTCTTGGGAAAGCCCGGGGCCAGGTCCCGGATCAAGGCCAGCGCCGGGCCCGGACGACGCGTGGTTATGCGGATAGCGCGCGCGCCCAGGCGGGCCAAGCTGAAAGCCGCGGCTCGCGCCGCGCCGCCGGCTCCGAACACCACGGCCTCCCGGCCTTCCGGGGCGAAGCCCGCGTCCTTTATCGCCTCGCAGAATCCGGCGGCATCCGTGTTGTGGCCCAGGAGGCGGCCCTGCGCGCAGCGCACCGCGTTTACCGCGCCTATGCGCGCGGCTTCGTAAGATAAGTCGTCGAGATGCGGGATGACTGTCCGTTTGTGCGGCACGGTCACGTTGAAGCCGCGCGCTCCGCAATGGCGCAGGAGACTTACGGCTAAGGCCAGTTTTCCCGGCACTACGTCGCAGGTCCTGTAGGAGATCTGCTTTTTTTCCAGCATGCCTAAGGCGGTCATTATGACCGGGGATATGGAATGCTGCACCGGGTGTCCGAGCAGGGCTAGTTTAATGGTTCGGTTAGGCATGGGGATATCCAATGATACTAAGGTAAGGAGGGCTTTAAAAACAGTTATAAGCTTAATATTAATCCGGATTTAAGCCGGTATTAAACAAATCCGCATCGCCGTGTGCCATAGTTGTATTAGAAGGGGGCGTTTATGCCAGAGTCAGCCAAGCTGGACACCCATTTCCTGCCGGCGCTGCGGGAGAATGAAGATGCGGTGCGCAAGCAATTCGAGATGATCGCGGACATCCCCAATCTATCCCGAGCCTTGGACCAGGTTCCGGACGTCATAGCCATACTCAATTCGTGCCGGCAGATAGTGTATTTGAACCGTGTGGCCGTGGATTTCATCAAGGCGCATGACGGCATAGTCCGTTTAGGGATAAGGCCAGGCGAGGCTTTCCGTTGCGTTCATTCCGATGCGGAAGCGGGGTGCGGGATCAGCGAATTCTGCCGGAATTGCGGCACGCCTAATGCGGTGTTGGGCGCCATGAAGGATGGCCGGGCGGTCCGGGAGTGCCGCATATTGCAGGCGGGCGGCGGGGCCTTGGATCTGCGGGTGGTGGCGGGCAGATTCGATTGGCGGCACGAACTATACACGTTCATAACGTTCATGGATATCAGCGATCAGAAGCGCAGGCGCGCGTTGGAGCGCATATTCTTCCACGATGTCATAAACACGGCTGGAGGCCTGCAAGGCATGCTGGATCTGTTCCCGGAGATGACGCCTGAGGAGCGAGAATCCCGGTTCAGCATGCTCCAGCGGCTGGCCGCACATCTCGTAGATGAGATATTGGCGCAAAGAGACCTGGCTGCGGCGGAATCCAGCGAGCTCTCGGTCAATTTGGAATCCGTGGACGCTCGGCGCTTGGCTCAAGAGGTCATGGAGGCATATCGCGAGAGCGAGGCGGCGGGCGGCCGGGAACTGCGTTTGGCTCCGGGGTGCCCGGACACGCGCTTGGTCACGGATGCGAAGCTCTTGCGGCGCGTTATCGGCAATATGGTTAAGAACGCCTTGGAGGCGTGCCAGCCGGGAGAAGCGGCCACCCTGCAGTGGTCGCAGAAAGACGGGATCGTGGAATTCGCGGTGCATAATCCGGGGGGTATGCCCCGAGAGGTGCAGCTTCAGATGTTCCATCGCTCCTTTTCCACCAAGGATCCGTGCCGGGGGCTGGGTTCCTACAGCATGAAGCTGTTGACGGAAAGATATCTGGGCGGCAGCATCGGATTCTCCAGCGACGACAGCCAGGGGACCTGGTTCTGGGTAGGCTATCCGTGCGCCGGACCTCCGGGCCCGATAAAAAAATGAACTTATAAAATATCGGAGCCCCGCCGATCCGGCGGGGCTCCGGGATCATCGATGCGGCCCGCGGTCAGGGGGTTTTGGCTTTGGCTACGGAACTGAGCTTGGCGGCCCACTCCATTATGGTCTTCACCGTTTCCGCGTCATCCGCGTAGACTCCGTACCAGCCCTGCAGTTCATGCGGCGGGTCGCCGATGAACGGGTCTCCCGGCTTCCAGATGGCTCCAGGCTTGGGCGGCCGGGCTTCTCCGGACCAGGCCCAGAAGTTCACGCCGGCCACGGGCGAGCCGGATTTGGCCGCCTCGTACACCTTCTCGAACACGGCGGCGTAGAACTTGCTGCGGACCGATGCGGCCGCGCTGGGGTCGAACACTCCGTTGTCTCGGGCCAAGCCGAATTCCTCCAGTACCAGGGGCTTGCCCAGTCTGGCGGCCAGCTGCTTGTGGGCGTCGAAGTAGTCGAAGAACTTCTTTTGGGCTTCGGCCACGTTGTCCCGGTCCTTGGCCGGGTCATACCAGCCCCAGTTCTGCACCCAGATGTGGATGGTGGCATAGTCTATATTCGGACTGGAATGGTCCCGGATGAAGTCCAGGCCGTTGTCCTTGGGCCAGGGCGTGTCGCCCTCGCAGCCGGTGGTGACCAGATGGTTGCGGTCCAGGGACTTGATCAGGGCGGCCGTGTCGTCTATCCATTTCTCGAAGGCGGCCTTGTTGTCCATGCCCCGGGGTTCGTTGGCCAACTGCCAGGACATGATGGTGGGATCGTCTTTGTAGGGCTGTTTGGTTATGGAATTGGTCCGGGTCACCAAGGCTTTGACTACCTTGTTGAAGTTCTTCACCGCTTTGGCGTCGGTGTAGAACTTGGCTGCGAATTTTTGGTAGCCGTCCCAGGTCCCGCCTTCGGCCGGGGGCGGATACGGGATGTCGAGGCCCTGGCTCCACTTGACGTACTGGGCCATGCCGCCGGACCAGGGCCAGAAGTCGTTCAAGACCACGACCGCCTTCATGCCGCGTTTGCCCATCTCGGCCAGGAGGAAGTCCAGTCCTTGGAGCAGCTCCGGATCGTATACTCCGGGCTTGGTCTGCAGGGCCGGCACCATGCGCCAGGGTTCGGTGTTGGGGCCTTCGCTGGCGCCGACTATGCGCAGGTTGGTCACGCCCATGGCCTGGAGCCGGTCCAGTTCGCGCTGTAGGCGGGCTCGGTCGCCGCCCGGTCCTTTGGAGCCGAGGTTTATGCCGTACCAGAAGTTGGCTCCCAGGTAGTTGTAAGGCTGGCCGGCGATCTCGAAGCCGGTGCCGCGGACCCGCACGAAGCCGGGATCTTTGTCCGCGCTGAAGCCGGCCGCGGGCAGCAGCAGGGCCAGAGCGGCGAGGGCTTTTAGGCCGTATCTTTTCATGTGCATACCTCGTTTACCCTAATTGATGCAGTGCGAAGGCGTAGGCGCCGACCGCCACGGCCTCGCTGGTGCCCAGCCGCGACATGCCGATGGCCGTGCGTTGGAGCGGGTCGTACTGTATCTGGCGCTGGGACCCGGGAACTGTGATCTTGCGCTTGTCGCCCTTTAGGAACTGCTCCTGTTGGGCCGGGTCCTCGAAGTTGAAGGCCTTGGGCACTAGCCGGCGTTGGGGGCCGCCCGGCTTGTGGTAGACGTCGTTGACCGCGTCCACCAAGGCGGGCAGGAACAGCTTGTGGGCTCCGGACACGCCCCCGCCGATGACGGCTAAGCCGTCTACCAGAGTAAGGGCCTGGGCTATGGCGTCGCCCGCGGACTCGCCCAACTGGCGGAAGGCTTCCACGGCCGCGGGACGGTCGCCGGGCGCGGCCCCTAGGCCGATGTCGTATATGACCTTGGGCTCCGGGGCTTGGTCGAAGCTGATGCCGGATTTTTGGGCGTAGACCTTGCGCACGGCGCGGATGCAGCAGCCCTCTTCCGCGTTGACCGCGGGCTCGAGCTTGTTGCGCAGCAGCCAGGCTTCCCCGGCCGCGGAGTTATCTCCGATGAAGAGGTCCCCGTTGCGGACTATGCCGCCGCCGAAGCCCGTGCCCAAGGTGATGCCGAACAGGTTCTGGTATTGCTTGGGACTGCCGGCTTTCTTAAGCTGGGCGTTGACATGAGGCAGGAATCCGGCGATGGCTTCTCCGTATACGAACAGGCCCCGTTGT
>JBAZVY010000128.1:0-7455 GCA_041660645.1 Elusimicrobiota bacterium
GCTCCGACTTCATGCTGGACATGGAAAGCGTGCGGCTGATCTCCTCCAGCGTAAGATAGCCGTGCTCCCGGCCCAACTCGATCAGATTCTTCATCGCCTGCGTAGCGTGCAATGCCATTTTCGTCTGCCCTAGTTCACTTCTTATGCGAGCCCTTGAGTTCCGTAGTCAGCCTGAGATATTCGTCCAGCTCCGGCCCGCCCAATTGGCCGGCCCGCTTGCGCAGCTCGTCGTAGCGGGTCCGGGCCCGGCGCTGCGCGAGCATGCCCTGCAAGCGCTCCTGCGCCTCGTCCTTGTCGAACTCGTCCGCCTTGAGCAGCATCCTCTGCACCAAGGAATTATCCTCCGGCCCCAGTTCCGCGCGCAAGCGCACGGACCAATCCGCGGGCCAAGGCTGCAGCTTGTCCAAGGCCCGCCAGATGCGCCGTCCGGCCTCGGAATCCAGGTCCGCCTCGCGCAGGTCCGCGAACAAACGCGGCTGCATGAACACGTGTACGAACAGGTCCTCTTCGCCTCCGGCCAGGTCCCCCCCCGCCGCGGCCGCCGGCCGCACGGACCGGGCCGGCCGCGCCGCCGCCGCGCCCTTGGCCGATTGCAGGCGCAAGGATTCCTCGCTGATCTTAAGGCGCTGGGCCAGACGCCGCAGCCACTCGTTCTTGACGATCTCGTCCGGACAGCGATTTATGGTGACCAAAACCTCGCGGGCCAAAGCAGACTTCTCCGAAGCGTCCCAGACGCCCTCATGCCGCTTCAGGGCCAATTCGGTCTGGAACTCCACGAGATCCACGGCCGCGTCCAGGCACTTGCGGAACGCGTCGGCGCCATGCTGATGCAGGAATTCATCCGGGTCCTTGCCCTGGGGCACGGTGGCGATGCGCACGGTCAAGCCCGAAGCCAACAAGAGCTCCGCGCTGCGCAAGGACGCGCTCTGCCCGGCCCGGTCCGCGTCGAATACCACTATGGCTTCTGAAGCATAGCGTTTGACCAGCGCCACCTGATCCAAGGTCAGCGCCGTGCCTAAAGGCGCGCAAGCCGTAGTCAGGCCGTGCTGGTGCGCGGCCATCACGTCCATATAGCCTTCCATGAGCAGCACCCGCCGCTCCTTGCGGATGGCGGACAGGCCCTGGAACAATCCATAGAGCACCCGGCTCTTGGAGAAGACCGGGGAATCCGGGGAATTAAGATACTTGGGCATGGCCTCGCCCAAGGCCCGGGCCCCGAAGCCCACGGTCGAACCCTTGGCATCCTGGATGGGATAGAGGATACGGTCGAAAAAATAGTCGCGCAGGCTGCCCCGCCCCTTATCGCTGGCCAGCCCGGCCTTGAGCAGCAGCTCCGGCCCGTAGCCCTTGCGCATGGCCTTAGCCGCCAGGTCTCCGGCTTTAGGCGCGTAGCCCAGCCGGAACGCGGCCACGGTCTCGGCCGAGACCTTGCGCTGGGACAGATACTGCCGGGCCGCGGCCGCGCTGGAGGAGCGCAGCAGGGTCTCGTGATAGAACTTGGCGGAAAGGTCCAACAGCTCCTTGATCTTCAGGCGCTCGGCCTCGGCCGGGCCCAGGGCCTCCTCGCGCTTCTCGATCTTGATGCCGGCGCGCTCGGCCAGCTTCTCCGCCGCTTCCATGAAATTCAAGGACTCCATCTTCATCAAGAACGAGAACACGTCTCCGCCCGCGCCGCAGCCGAAGCAATGGCAGGTCTGCCGCTCCGGAGTGACGATGAAAGAAGGCGTCCGCTCCTGATGGAACGGGCAGCGCGCCTTGAAGTTCCGGCCCGCGCGCAGGAGCTGGGGCACGTACTCGCGCACCAAGTCCACGATATCGACGCGGGTCCGGATGGACTCCAAAACATCGTCCGGGATCAAAGCCATCGTTTTCAAATCCCAAGCCCCCCGCCCCCGGTCTAGAACTACGACCGGGGACGGTGAGGTTTCTATGCGGCTTGACGCGACGCCGGCCCGGCATGGGGCCGCCGCGCGGAAATACTCAGGCTGGAACGCGGCGCCGCTTGGCCCGCCGCATCTTCCGTCGAGCTTCAGCCGCCTTGAGCTTGCGCTTCACGCTAGGCGAAACGTAATGCTCGCGCCGCTTGATCTCTTTGAGGATACCGTTGCGCTCGCACTCGCGTTTGAAGCGCCGGAGGGCTTCCTCTACGCTCTCGCCCTCTCGCAGTTTGACAAATACCATTTAGATACTCACCGCCTTTTTTTTCGGACTTTCAACCTGGGGGCCAGTGCATGGGCCGGCCGCCCAAAAGATGATAATGCAGATGATCCACGGATTGCCCGGCGCTGGCGCCGTTGTTGGTCACCAACCGGAACCCCGCGGCGATGCCTTCCTTCTCGGCTATGGCCGCCGCGGCCCGCTGGAGATGCCCCAAAAGCGCATTATCCTCGTCTTTACAGGCGCTCAGCCTAGGAATGTGCTTTTTAGGCACTATGACGATGTGCTTGGGGGCTTGCGGGGTGATATCCCGAAAAGCCACCGTCAGCTCATCTTCGTATACCGGCTGGGAAGGTATCTCGCGCGCGATTATCTTACAGAATATGCAATCAGGCATTTAAAATTCAGAATTCCGTAGATTATATCGTTATTCCATGATCGAGGTCAACTTAAGCTACATGGTGACGGAGGTTGACTTTGTTGCCATTCAGCAGCGCTGCAAGCGGCCAATCAACGGCACTCGACACTGATATTTATGTTGCCGCAATTAAATAATTTAAAATTTATCAAGATTCCCAAGAATCGCAACAAAATCAACCTCCGTCACCGATACAAATGCGGTGTAGGCCAGGACCGGGCTTGTGATCGAGCTTTACGTTTAAGAAATCCTCGGTCAGGCCTTGCTTGCCATCGGACAAAGGCACGACCGTGCGGAACTGCCCGATCGCGCGGCTAAAATGCGCTTGGCGCAAGGCCGCATCCAACTCTTGCCATTGGGCCATCCGCTGCCTGACCACGGCAGGCGATACCTGTCCCGGCATATCCGCGGCCGGAGTGCCGGGCCGGGCGGAATAACGGAACAGATGCAGCCCGCATAATCCCAGTCCGCGCACGAAATCCAGCGCCTCTTGGTGTTCAGCCTCGGTCTCCCCGGGAAAACCGGTTATGAGGTCCGTAAAAATAGCCAGCCCCGGCGCCCTCCGGCGCAGAGTTCCGACCCGACGCGCGAAATCCTCGGCAGTATGCGGCCTATTCATACGCTTAAGAACCGTCTCGCTGCCGGACTGCAAAGGCAGGTGCAGATGCGGACAGAGCCGGCCTTGAGAACCGACGATGATATCCGCCAACCGGTCCGTGGCCTCCTGTATCTCCAATGACGAGAGCCGGAAGCGAAAGTCACCAGGTTCCCCTAACAAAGCCTCCAAAAGCCCGGCTAAGTCCAAACCGTCGGCCTGATAACGGCCCAGGCGCATGCCGCAGAGCACGATCTCGGGCGCGCCGCCAGCCGCGGCTTCGCGCACCCTGCGCAGCACGTCCAGGGCCGTCCGGGACCAAAGCTCGGAGCGGACCGCGGGCACTATGCAATAAGCGCAGGCCCCGTCACATCCGTCTTGGATCTTTAAAAACGCCCGACTGCGCGCACGCTTAGTCGGGACAGCGACCGCCGCAGACAAGCCCAGAGCCTCCAACACGGAGCCCTTGGCATCGTTGCCTAATATCTTGGCCGAGGGCGCGGCCCGGCGCAAGGCTTCCACGTCGCGCGTAGCCAGACAGCCGGTGACCACCAAGCGCAAGCTAGGATTCTCCCGCACGGTTCGGCGCAGGAACTTAAGCGCCTCCCGGTCCGCATCCTTGGTCACGGTACAGGTGTTGACCACGCAAACCTCGGCCTCGGATAGGTCCCGGCAGATCGCGCCGCCGGCAGCCGCGATCTGGCTGCGGATCTCGTCGGTCTCGCACTGATTGACCCGGCAGCCGAAATTCTTAAGGAAATACCTTACCGTGACTTCCTCCGGCCCTTCGGTATCAACCGGATCGACCGCACGATCCGCGGGAAGTTCTTTTTACCATTGACCAGATAAACCTGCCTCCGAAGAGACTCCACGGCCGCAATCCGGGCCTCCGGAGTCTGGGCCAACCAAAAGCTAAGGTCGTCGCAATCATCTTCTTTATCGACTATGCGCACCCGCATCATATGCTTGCACCCAATGCTGGCAACTTAGCTGCATACAGTGGCGCGACCATGAAGATAGGCGGCGACTTGAGAATAAATTTGAATATGTTTTTCAAGCACTTATTCCTATCTCACCTCCAGCGCTGGAGGTAAAAACAAAATTATATTTTCCCTACAACAACAATTAAGACTTCAGCTCGCCACTCGAAAAACAAAGATTCCGGCAAAGCAGTCACAAATGACTAGAATTGTGTTTACAAAATAAATACCGCCGGACTATATACACCCGAACTCGTATTGCACCAAGGCCAAAGCGGACACGGCCGCGGTCTCGGCGCGCATGACCCGGGGGCCGAGTCCGAATATGTGGACGCCTAAACTCTCGGCCAACTCCACCTCTTCCTCGGTGAATCCCCCCTCCGGACCGATGAAGAGGTTGACGGTGAGCTTATCATGGCCGCGCGCCTGATCCGCCTCGCGCAAGTCCAGACGGATGGTCTCGCAAGCCGTGGCCCCGGACAAGCCTTCCCAAGCCAGCAAGGTCAAAGGCTCCGGCTTGGCCCCGTCGTCCTTAGAAGCGCAAGCCTTGATGGCATCGCGGAATTCCACCGGGGCCTTGATCTCGGGCAAGCGGTCTATGCCGCACTGCTTGGCCGCGGCCATGACCACGCGGCTCCACCGGTCCTGCTTGGACTTGACCCGCTCGGCCTCGCGCAGCAGCACCACGGTGCGCGGCGTGGTGACCGGACAGATCGCGGCCACTCCCAGCTCCGTGCTCTTTTCCAACAGCCAATCCCAGTGGCTGGCCTTGAGCAGGCCCGCGTAAAGATTTATCTCCACGGGCTGGCGGTCGCCGCTCTTGTGCAGAGTGCCCAGGAGCGCTCCGCTTACGGAACCGTCGCTGCCGATCTCCCGGATCACGCCCTCGAAGCGGCCGCCCTTGCCGTCGAAAAGCACGATGATCTGTCCCGGCTGATAGCGCAGGACCTTGGTGATGTGAAAAGCCTCGGGCCCGATGAGACGGAAAGTCTTATCCGCGGCTGCTTGCGGCGGCAAAAAGAACTGGGGCATGGACGCCTCCTATCACTCTTTTCCGAAAATCTTCTTGAACACGCCGGGCTCGGGCTTGACCTTTTCCGCGGCTGGCTGGTCGTGTTCGTGCAAGGCCTGGGCAAAGGCTTCCAGCAGTTCTTTCTGCTGGGCGGTGAGTTCCTGGGGCACGGTCACCCGGATATGCACCAGCAGGTCGCCCCGGCCCCGGCCGTGCAGCTTGGGCATGCCGTGGTCGCGCACGCGCAGGGTGGCGCCGTGCTGGGTCCCGGGCGGCACCCGGATGGAAGTGGGATCGCCGTCTATGGTCGGGACATGGATCGTGGCCCCCAGAGCGGCCTGGGTGATGTCTAGATTCACTCCGACTTTGAGATCGTCTTCCGTGCGTTCGAAACGCGGGTCGGTCTTGACCCGCACCAAAACGTAAAGGTCTCCGGCCGCAGCTCCCCGGCCCCCGGCCTCCCCCGCCTCTCCGATGCGCAAGGTGGCGACGTCGTATATTCCAGGCGGAATCTTGACCGTGAGCGTGGCGTGCTTGCGCACCCGGCCCGCGCCCCGGCAGGCCGGACACGGACTCTCCACGCGCTGGCCCTCTCCGCCGCAGTCCGGGCAGGTCTGGGTCATGGAGAAGAACCCCTGAGAGAACTGGACCCGGCCCTGGCCTCGGCAGGTGGCGCAACGCTTCATGCCCGAACCATTGCGCGCGCCCGTGCCGTGACAAGACGGGCAGGCTTCCACGCGATCGAAGCTCAAGGGGAAATTCTTGCCGTGGAAAGCGTCGTTAAGGTCGATCTCCACTTCGTACTTCATGTCCGCGCCGCGCCGCGGGCCGCGCCGCCGCCCGCCGCCGCCCGCTTCCCCGAAGAACTGCTCGAAGATGTCGCCGAACACGTCGTTTACGTTGACGTTGCCGCCCGCGCCCCCGAAGCCGCCGCCTCCGCCTGGGAAGCCCCCGGCCCCGGACACTCCGGCTTCTCCGTACTGCTCGTAGATCTGGCGCTTCTTGGGGTCGGAGAGCACCTCGTAGGCGGAGTTGATCTTGCGGAACTTATCCTCCGCCTCTTTGTTGCCCGGATTACGGTCCGGGTGATACTTCATGGCCAGCTTGCGGTAAGCCGTTTTGATCTCGGCTTCCGAAGCGTTGCGCGCCACCCCCAGCAGGTTGTAAAAATCCTCGGCCATGGGTCAGACCTGGTCCGATGGGGTCATTCCTTCTTATCCTTCTCGTCGACCACCTCGGCGTCAACTACGGTATCGCCCTTGCCGCCGGCTTCCGGACCGGGCTTGGGCGGCTCGCCGTTGCCGCCCGCAGCCTTGGCCTTGGCCGCCTCGGCCTTATAGATCTCCTCGGCCAGCTTATGCGAGGCCTTCATCAAGGCTTCCTTGGCCTTATTTATGGCCTCGATGTCGTCGCCCTTCAAAGCCTCCTTTAGGTCGGAGACTCCGCGTTCGATGTTGCCGCGCTCTTCCTGGGACACCTTATCCCCATGATCCTTCAAAGCCTTCTCCGAGGCGGCCAGCATGGCGTCGGCCTCGTTCTTAGCCTGGACCTTTTCCTTAAACTTCTTATCCTCGTCCGCGAACTGCTCGGCCTGCTTGACGAACTTCTCCACCTCTTCCTTATTGAGCTTGTTGGGAGCGCTGATGGTGATGTGCTGGGCCTTCTTGGTGCCCAGGTCCTCGGCGCGCACGCTCAGGATGCCGTTGGCGTCTATGGAGAAGGTCACCTTGATCTGCGGGATGCCGCGGGGCGCCGGCGGTATGCCGTCTAAGTCGAACTTGCCCAAGGACACGTTGTCCGAGGCCTTGGGCCGCTCGCCTTGCAGCACGTGCACCGTGACCGCGGGCTGATTGTCCGAGGCCGTGGAGAATATATTGGACTTCTCCACCGGGATGGTGGTATTGCGCTCGATGAGCGGGGTGGTGACTCCGCCCAGGGTCTCGATGCCCAAGGTCAGAGGCGTGACGTCCAAAAGCAGGACGTCCTTGATCTCGCCGGTGAGCACCGCGGCCTGCACGCCCGCGCCGATGGCCACGCACTCCATGGGGTCCACGCCCCGCTCCACTTTCTTGCCCACGTAGCTTTCCACGAACTTCTGCACTATGGGCATGCGGGTGGGGCCGCCCACGAGTATGATGCGGGTGATGTCTCCGGCCTTGAGCTTGGCGTCGTTCAAAGCGTTGTCGATGGAAGTCTTACAGCGCTTGACTATAGGCTCGATCAAGGATTCCAGCTTGGCCCGGGTCAGCTTGGCGGCCAGATGCTTGGGAACGTTGTCCACGGCCGTAAGATA